>CAUQMF010000046.1:0-14688 GCA_963518965.1 uncultured Campylobacter sp. | reverse complement strand
TCGCTATCTTTGCCGCCCGCGCCGCTTATTAGCTTATCTAGGCCGATCGAGCTTTTTATCGTAGCTACGATCTCGTCTGATATCTCTGGGTGCTCTTTGAGATAGGCTTTTGCGTTTTCGCGGCCTTGGCCGATTTTGGCGGCTTTGTAGCTAAACCACGCGCCGCTTTTATCGATGATATCAAGCTTCACGCCGTAGTCGATGATCTCGCCGTCGCGGCTGATACCTTCGCCGAACATTATGTCAAATTCCGCCGTTTTAAACGGAGGCGCGACCTTGTTTTTTACAACTTTTACCTTCGTGCGGTTGCCGATAGGCTCTTCGTTTTGTTTTAGCGTGGCGATCTTGCGTACGTCTAGGCGCACCGAGGCGTAAAATTTAAGTGCGTTACCGCCCGTAGTGGTCTCTGGTGTGCCGTAGCCCATCGCACCGATTTTCATACGAATTTGGTTGATAAAGATCACGGTCGTGTTCATCTTGTGTACGACGCCGGCGAGTTTGCGCAGCGCCTGGCTCATTAGTCGCGCTTGCAAGCCTACGTGCTGATCGCCCATGTCGCCCTCGATCTCGCTCTTTGGCGTTAGAGCCGCGACGCTATCCACGACGATAAGCTCGACCGCGCCGCTTCTAGCGAGGTTTTCTACGATCTCTAGCGCTTGCTCGCCGAAGTCGGGCTGGCTGACGTATAGATTTTCGGTATCTACGCCCAAATTTGCCGCGTATTTCACGTCTAGTGCATGCTCGGCGTCTATAAAGGCGCACGTGGCTCCGGCTTTTTGCGCTTCGGCGATGATGTGTAGGGTTAGAGTCGTTTTACCAGAGCTCTCAGGCCCGTAAACCTCGATGATACGGCCCTTTGGGATACCGCCTATACCAAGGGCCAAATCAAGTCCTAACGAACCCGTGGAGATACTATCTATGGCCTCGACTTGCTTATCGCCCAGGCGGATCAGCGTACCTTTGCCAAATGCTTTATCTATCTGCTTTAAAGCCGCGTCTAAGGCCTTTTTCTTGTCCGAATCGTTTGTCGGCGGGACTATCTTTTTCTCTTCTTTTTCTTTTGCCATCGGCTTCCTTAAATTTAAAATAATCGGGCTGATTTTATCAAATTTGAGATGAATTTTTGATTATTCGCGTAAATTTGAAACGGGTTTGAGCGCGGTCAAATTTAGCCTAAATTTACGCCTTTTTTAAAACGTAAAGCAGCTCGCTCACGTGCGTCGGGCGGCTGGCTAGATTTCTACTGCCGCGAAAGGCGTTGTATTTTTGCTCCAAAATTTGCACTTCGCCAAGCCCGGCTAAATTTTGGCTAAATTCCTCGCGCGCGATGAAGCCCTCGGAGTTAAACGAGATGAGCACGAATTTAGCTTTTAGCTTTGAGATTAGCTCGAAAAACGCGGGTGCGGCGGCTGATTTTTGATTAAACACCGAGCGGTTCCAGCCTCTAGCGATACCCGAAACCCGCGAGATTTCGCTCGGACGCTCGTAGCTAGCGATCAAATTTAACATAAAGTAGTTCGAGCCGTAGGGGTGCTGGTTATAAGGCGGATCAAGATAGACCAGATCAAGCGGCGGAAGCTCGGCGGCAAGTTCCTCGGCGTCTCGTCTTTGCACTTCAAATTCGACGTTAAAATTTGAAAAAACGGGCTTAAGCAGGCTGATGTCTGCCGTGATGCGAGATAGCGCGTGTTTGCCGCGTCCGCCAAACTGCCCCAGGCCGTCCTTGTTTTTATGAAAACCCTTGAAAATACCGCTGGTGTTAGCGTGCACGCTGGCTGAATACAGCAGCGGCGCGATGAAAAAAACGCATAGCTCCTGCGGCACGAGCGCATCGATCATCTGGCGCGCTGTGTCTATGTAGGCAGCGTTTTTTCTCGTGTAAAAGACGCGGTCAGTCGCCAAAATATTTGCCTCGTCTTTTGGCGCGTAAAGCTCACAGATAAAGCCCTCGCGTAAATTTGCGCCGATTTCTCTAGTTAGTTTTTCATGCCAAAAATCAAGCTCTTTTTTAAATTTCGCGTCCGCGTTTGCGAGGTAGCACTCGTTTGTTACGCGGCTATAAAGCTCCAGGTCGTTTGCGATAATGAAGCTTGCGTGGGATTTTAAAAACCGCGACACGATGCCGCTACCGCTAAAAAGGTCGCAGCAGCTTAGTTTTTCTTTACCAAGCGCCTCTTTTGCGATATTTACGCCTTGTTCGATGAAGCCTAAAAGCGAGCGTTTGTTGCCAAGATAAGTTAAAATTTGCTCTTTTAAATACGCCTGATTTTCCATATTTTTCTTTATAAATTCCGCATTTTTATGGCGATTATAGCAAAAATTTACTATAATTTCGCAATTAGGCCGCGCGCGAAATTTAAAGCGGAGCAAAAAGGATAAAATTTGAAGATTTTTAAGCATATAAACGTCGCTCACTCGCCCGACGCCGACGATATTTTTATGTATAAGGCGATTGATTTCGGTTGGGTGAGCTCCAAAAATCTAAAATTTAGCGCCGCCGCGCTTGATATCCAGACGCTAAACGACGAGGCGCTAAAGGGCACATATGAGGCCACGGCGATTAGCTTCGCGCTATATCCGCTTATCTGCGACGAATACGCGCTTTTGCGCACGGCGGTGAGCTTCGGCGAAGGCTACGGGCCAAAGCTAGTTAAGAAAAAGGGCGCGGTTTTAAAGCGAAATTTCAAGGTTGCGCTCAGCGGCAAACACACGACCAATGCCCTGCTTTTTCGCATGGCATACCCGCAGGCGCGCATAGTTTATAAAAATTTCCTAGAAATCGAGGGCGCGGTTTTAAGCGGCGAAGTGGACGCGGGCGTGCTGATACATGAAAGCATTCTCGACTTTTCGGACGAGCTTTGCGTGGAGCGCGAGATCTGGGATATCTGGAGCGAGCTAGCGGGCGAAAATCTGCCTCTGCCGCTAGGCGGTATGGCGGTTCGCCGCAGCCTGCCGATAACCGACACCATCGAGTGCGAGCGCGTGCTAACCGAAGGCGTGCGCATCGCCACCGCGCATAAGCCCTTTTTGTCGCACATGCTCATGGAGCGAAATTTGATCCGCGTCGATAAAGAAAAGCTAAAAACCTACCTAAATCTCTACGCAAACGCTAACTCCGTCTCGATGAACGAAACGCAGCTAAAGGCTGTAAACAGGCTCTTTGCGCTTGGTTATGAGCGCGGATTTTACCCGCTGCCTATCGATGCGAAAAACTACCTCGTGCCGACCGAGTACAACGATATAAGGTTTAGCTAATGCAATCAACGCTCATAGAACTCGGCATCGAAACCTTTAAGATCGCGCTTTATCTAAGCTTCCCGATGCTGCTAGCAGGCCTATCGGCGGGCCTTATCATCAGTATATTTCAGGCTACGACGCAGATAAACGAGATGACGCTAAGCTTCGTGCCAAAGATCATTTTAGTCGTCGTCGTGATTATATTTTTGATGCCGTGGATGGTCTCGATGATGGTTGATTTTACTACGCGCATGATAGAGTTTATCCCAAATTTCGTGCAATGACGCAGCTTATAGACTTTTCCAAATTTAGCTCGGTGCGAGTAGGCGGCGTGCACGAGGTGGCGGTGCTAGAAAGTATTGCGGACGCTCTAAAGCCGGAATTTAACGGCCGCATGATGATAGGCGGCGCGAACAACCTACTCGTCTCGCCAAACCCGCCTGCGATGATGATGCTAGGCGGCGCGTTTGATTATATAAATTTGAGCGGCGACGCGCTTAGTATCGGCGCTGCGACGAAATCGGGCAAAATTTATAACTTCGCCAAAAAGCATAATATCGGCGGATTTGAGTTTTTGCAAAATATCCCGGGTACGCTTGGCGGACTAATAAAAATGAACGCGGGGCTTTGCGGCGTTAGTATCAGCGACGACCTGCTCGCGGTGCGGCTGGGACGCGGCTGGGTAGAGCGCGAGAGGATAAGCTTTAGCTACCGAAAAAGCTGGATAGATGAGCCGATTTTGGGCGCCGAGTTTAAAATTTCGCGCGAATTTGACGCAGCGCTCGCCGCCGATTTTGCCGCCAAGCGCGCAAATCAACCAAAGGGCGCTAGCTTTGGCAGCTGTTTCGTAAATCCGCCGGGCGACTACGCGGGCAGGCTGATCGAGGCCGTAGGGCTAAAGGGATACGCGATAGGCGGAGCTAAATTTAGCGAGCAGCACGCAAATTTCATCGTAAATTTCGGCGGCGCGACCTTTGCGGACGTGACCGGACTTATAAATTTAGCCCGCGAGCGCGTTTTGGAGAAATTTGACATCCAGCTAAAAACCGAGGTCGTGATACTCTAGACCTAGGCTTACTAAAATAACACAAAAAATATCATTTAACTAAAAATGGTTTTTGATTAAGTTAAGTACGCCTAAATTTTTACCTCATTTAAGCCCGCAAAATGTCTATTCTTAAGTAAATATTTCTATTTATTTTTATAAAATAAAAAAATATTTTAAAACAAAGGATAAACAGTGACTTTTGGCGAATCCATAAAAAGTTGCCTTAACGGCTACGTAAAGTTTGACGGCAGAGCGCCTAGGTCGGAGTACTGGTGGTTTTTAGTCTTTATTTTTCTAGTAGACGTAGTTGCGGCTTGCATAGACTTAAGTGCATCAACTATATACGAAAAATCAGAGCTTGTTTCTACGCTTGCGGCCTTAGCCCTTTTGTTACCCAACCTTGCAGTATGCGTCAGAAGGCTTCACGACCTAAACAAAAGCGGCTGGTGGGTGCTGCTCTTTTTTATTCCGATCATCGGCCATATCATTTTAATCGTATGGTTTGCTACGCACGGCACGGTAGGGGCAAATAGCTTTGGCGAAGACCCGTTAGCTGCGGTTTAAAGAGGCTAAAAATATCCGAAAAAGGCGGCGTAAAGAAAAGACGAGTTATTGTTTTTGCGCGGGCGGCGTCTAGTTTTTGCAGTTTATAAATGTTTACACCAAAGCTTAGCGCCGCTATGAAATTTTACGCACGCAAAGCAAATACAAAATGAAAAATCTTTTTATAAACAACGAATTGCGCGATATTTCGGTATGCGGCGAGAACCTCGGCGGAGCTATTTTTGACGATTTATCGGTTGGGAATGCGAAATTTATTCAGTGTGATTTTTCAAATGCGAGAATAGGCCTACGAAAAAACGTTAGTTTTAAAAATACCGTTTTTCAAAAGGTAGATTTCCGTAGCGTCGGACAAGTAAATGCGGTTTACGATAATTGCAAATTTATCGGTTGCGATTTTCGCGGAACGAGATTAGACGACTTATCGACGAAATATTTCTCGTGTTTATTTGATAAATGCAAAATAACCGACCAAAAATTTTTAGTAAATAATTTTCAAAAAAATACGATTATCGGGAAAATATCCGAAGTCCAGTTTATCGGCGACAACCAAAGGTTAGGCAAGCTTGACGAGTTAAATTTAAACCTATCCGCCTGCAAAATCTCGTTTTTTAAATTTATAAATTGCGATATATCAAACATCGTTCCGCCCCACTTTTCTAATTATATATTTATAAAAGATTTAAAGACAAAAATCCAAAAAGCAAACGAAAAACTAGAGTTAGATGATTTGTCTGCGGCAAACAAAAAAACGATGGAAAGAAAGTTAAGGCATTTGAGCGGACTGGATGCGTATTTGTTTAACGTAGAGGATGAAATTTACATCAACGGTTTAGAATTTACGGAAAAATTCTTTTTTTATTTAGACGTGGATACGGCTTGCTTGCTAAAATAAATTTAAAGGCGTTTAACGATGAAATTTATTAGCGTAGATATAGATTTTTTAGATATTTATTCTAAAAATTTAGACGAAGAATACAAAAATTTTCACCTAAAAATGGCGGAAATTTTCGGTTTTCCGACCTTTTACGGCAAAAATCTCGCCGCTTTGATAGATTGCTTATCTGATTTAAGAACGTTTGGGGACGAAGAGCCCATGACTCGCTACTCTTTGGGCGATGACGAATGCCTTTTATTAAACGTTAGAAATTTATCTAAAGCCTCAGACGATTTGAGGCGCAAATTTTTATTAGCCCTAGAAGCCGTAAATACGCGCTTATCGGCTGATAAGACGCCTACGATATTAGTAAATTTAACGAGCAAAGGACAAGCTTGCTGCAAGAGATAAGAACCAGCTGCGAACCGGCGGTAATCGGCGTTAGAAACGGCCTATATCAGACGGAGTTTATAGACGCCAAATCCTTTCCCTCCAAAGACGTCAAAGAAAAATTTGCGGACGTTTTTACGAACCCACTAAATTTATCCGCATTTAAAGACGAATGCGTTAAAGCGTTTGCGCTAAAATGAGCGAAACAAACCGATATCGTTTCTTACGACTCGGGTATTTTTGATTTGGATTTTTTGATTTCGCAAAAAGCAGCAGACGTCATCAAATCCTTTAAGGTTAATCTGATAAAAGTACCCGTCGAAATTGACGGCTGGAGCGGTAAATATTTCGCGGTTAGTTTTCCCAAATACGGCGTTAATATCGTAAATTTTCCCGAGTCTATTTTCGTATATCAAGATTACGATAACGAGCAAGGGAAATTTATCGATATCGTAAAAAGCATTAACGCCCCAGACGAATATAGCGAACTAATGGCGCAAATCATCCCTAGAAAAATATCGCTATCGCAAAAGGTAGAAGATAAGGCGTTTCATATAAACGGCATGGGACTGTTTTTCTCTCGCGATATTTTGGACGCGTTTTTATCGGAGCAAATAAGCAGATTTAGCTTGCATAACGCTTTTGTTTTAGCTTAAATTTACAGGCTTTTTGGGAGTTTGGCGACCGCGCGGCTTTGGCGCAAATTCGCCTTTGTTTAAATCAGGCTTTGAATTTTCGCGCCCATAGCCGAATTTCGCTCGCTTGCCCGATTTTGCATTTGCCGGGCGGTTAAATTTAGGGCGTTAGGCTCGCTCGTATTTGCCAAAAAATGTATCGGCGAGGCTTTGTTTTACCTTACTCTCTTTGGCGGAGCGCTCAAAACTCGGGCGCGCATTCGTCGTTTGCTTGAGCGCTTTTATCTAAATTTGCAGTCGCGTCTTAACGCGAAGTTTATTTAAACCCAAAGCAGCCTTTGCGTTTAGAGTTTCGTTTGCGAGACGGCATTTTGTCTTGGCCTTACCCGCCAGGTCGTTTGCAAACTTGCGTCTAGCCGCCCGTAAAGTATTTTGCCGCCGTAAATTTAGTCCAAATAACGCACCACTAAAGCCGCTAAAACGAGCGCCAAACTAAGCGCGGCCGTTAATTTATATAGCTGCAAAGCTCCCGCGCAGCGACTTTTCATATCGCGGATTTTAAGCGGTTTGCTAGCTAAATTTAGCTCTAAAAGCGCCGCGTCAAATTTGCCGCATTCTAGCCTCTCGTCCGCAAAATCTCTAAAAATCAGCGTATCAAAATGCAGCCTAACGTGCAGATAAAATAGCCCCGCAAAAGCCGCAAAAAAGCCCGCAATCACGGCAAAATGCGTAAAAATAGTAAGACAGACGGCAAGCTGAAGTAAATTTAACAAGAAAAACAGCCTATGCGTCGCCAAAAACCTAGCCGTAACCAGCGCCAAGGCTCTATCGTCCGCCCTTTGGCGGCATTCGCGCTCCCCGTCTTGCGCCGTTTTTTTGCTTTGCTCCGCATTCGTCATTTTCTCTCCTCATTTTGGGCGTTTGGTTAAATTTTCGTTCGTTTTCGCCGAAAATTTTGCCATGCCGCTTGTTTCCAGGCTGCAAATTTTTTTAAATTTGATCCCTCAAACCGTACTTGATCAAATTTAGCATGCGCCTATTTCGCGCTTAAATTTGCCGCACTTGCTTTTGTGAATTTAGCTGGTCTTTACTCCGTTTTCGAATTCGCGGGCTTCTGCGCTAGCTGCATTATCCGCTCGCGAAGCGAGCTAGAGACGGCGATCTTTTCGCGGCGAGATTTTAGCAAATTTAGCGCGTCCTCAAAACTAAATCCCGCGTAAATCACAAGCCAAGCAAGCAGTACCGATGCGCTCCTGCCGTAGCCAAGCGCGCAACACACTAGCACCTTTTTGCCGTTCTCGGCAGCTCGTTCGTTTGGGCCCGCGGGAGTTTGTCTTGCCTCGGCGATCTCTAGCTTGTTTGCCGCACCGCGCGTTTGCAAATTTACCCGCATGGCTGTTTGCTCGTTAAATTTCAAATTTCGCTCGTTCGCGTAGCCCGCTTCGGCGCTAAAATTTGATCCTAGTTTCGCATCCATTTGCGACAAATTTTCGCCGCTGCTAAGAGTCGTTTTAACGAGCCGCTCAAGTTCGTCCGCGCCGCGTTTTAGCTCGTCTACGCTCGGCGTTATCATATCTAGCATAGGCACGCTCGCGTAAATTTGCGCGCCGCCAGGCCGCTCAAACTCGGCCGCGCAGTCTAGCACGGCGTCAAATTTGCCCGCTTCCTTAACCGAGCCTAGATACAGCCCCAGCAAAATCTCGTCTGAAATCCGTCGTCCGCGTAGCCAAAAAAGCGCATTTAACCGCGCGACGCAAAGATAGGGAAAAAATAAAGCTTTGGCCGCGAAAGCGTGACTGCCTTGCTCGTTTTTAGCAAAAACTCCCGCGCCCAAAAACGCGTAACCGCAAGCAACCAGCGCGAAACTAAGGCTCGCCCAAGATAACCACAGCACCCACGCGCCCCAAATTTTAGCTCCCAAAATCGCCGCAAAAAGCATCAAAAACGCAAATCCTAGATATAGCGCCGCCCATTTGTAGCGCACAGTCTCTGCGGCCACGGCAAATATAAGCGGCGTGCCCTCTAGCGGGCGAATCAGTAGCACGAAGCATCCCGCAGCCAGCCCCGTCGGAATGTCGATAAAATGGTGCTGATACGTGGTCAGCACGCTAAGACCGATGAGCGTAAACCACGCCGCAAGCGCCGCCTTAAGCCAAACCGCGCGCACCTTGCGAAGGTAAAATGCGCCCACCACGGCGCAAAGTATGATGTGTAGCGAGGGAGCTTGATTAAACGGGAGGTCAAAGGCGGCGAGGCTCGAGAATAAAAAGCCGCTAAAGCCCGAAACTGCGGGCTTTTCCCACGACATCTGCAGAGGAAAAGCGATAAAAAACAGCGTCGCGATCATCTGCGCGGCGAGTAGTTGCGTGACGTAACGCGCGAGCTCACGGCTGTCGCGGCAGAGGAAAAATCCAAGCGCGTAGAGCAAATTTAGCGACCAGTACGGCACGATACTCCATGCCCAAAACGGCACCGCGCGCTCCCACGCGAAATAAATCTCGGGCACGTTTGCGCGAGCGCTCGCGAGGGCGTTCGTGGCGCCGTAGCTGGCGTAAAATATCGCCGCAACTACGACTAGCGCGACCAGCTGCGATAAAAACAATTTCGTTTTCATTTTTGCCTTTTTTGCTAATTCTATCAAATTTTATCGGATTTGCGCTTTGGCGGCTTAATGGGCCGAGATCGCTCGCTTGGCGTAAATTTTAGCCGCCGAGACCCGTATCTTGACGGTGCTAAATTTGAATTAGTCAAATTTATCGTTATGAATTAAACTTTTTGCGCAAGTCAATCTTTTTTGTTAAGGGGGAAGGGGCTTGAATTACGAAGTCGCTCCCTTCCCCCTTAACGATCCCCCAACCCCTACGACGTGAGATGTTGCTGCGCTATGCGCAGTTTTATCCGGCGCTAACGCGCCGAAAATTTAAATTTGACATTTTCAGGGTACGGGTCTCGGTGGCTCAAATTTGTAAATTTGACTTCAAATTTGAACGTAAAAAGTCAAGGCGAAGTATTTTGAGATGGATTTGAATGTTGCGAAGAAATTTTCGACCGAAGATAGAACATGTAGTTCATCGAGGGAGAAAATTTCTAGCTCATTCAAAGACGCTCAAAAGACAAGCCGTTAAATTTTAACGGCCAAACTCACGCTAAATATCCCATCCCCATCTATCCACTCTCTTACTTTTTTAAATCCCGCATTTGCTACGAGCTGATCCATCTCCGCTTGGCTGCGGCGGCGCATGATCCATGCCGCGCCCTGCCTGTGGCTAGATAGAACGCGCGCGATCATCTCGAGCTGCGGGTGCCACGGCTGGTTGGTGTAGATGAGGTAGCCGCCGCTTTTTACGCTACTTGCAAAGCCTTGTAGCGCTGTGCGTACGACCGAGTTATCCGGGAAGAGCTCAAACAGCCCCGACACGACGCCTAGCGTATATGCGCCCTCCAGGCCCTCGTAGCTAGCTGCTTCAAACGCATTTGCCTGCGTAAAGCTCGCGACGTCCTGCAGCCCGCGCTCCTTTATCATTTCGCTGCCGGCTTTTACGTTTATGTCGCTGTAGTCGCGCAGCGTTATGCGCTCAAATTTATGCCCCTGCGCGGCGTCTAGTATGTATCTGCCGTGTCCCGAGGCGATGTCTAGCAGTCGTAGCGGCTCGCCGCGCTCCTGCAGCTTTGCGACGGCTTGGTCGATGGCTAGCTTGATATTTCGCTTGCGCTCTCTGATGCCGCGCCAGCCGATGGCGTTTAGGTAAAATTTGTCGATAAATTTAAAAAATTTATTCGCCCCTTGCGGTTCGTTTCGGTAGATGTAGTCAAGCGTACTGCCGCTGTCGTAGCCCGTATTTTCGCCCACTTTTAGCCCGCCGACCCACGGCGAGAGCGCCTGCATACCAAATCTTTGGAACTTAAACCACAAATTTTTCGGGCAAAATCTCGGCAGCGGCGTAGCTAGCCTATCGGCCTCCTCGCGGCTAAAGCCGTATTCGTCCGCGTGCGTGCAGTCTATCTCGCTAAAAGACGCTCTAAACCTCTCGCCGACGAATTCGCGCACGACCTCAAACGCTCTCTCCCGCTCGCTTTCGCCCAGCGTATCGTGGTAAAATCCCTCTAGAATCTCGCGCCTTTTTACGCGTGCGCCAAGAGCGTTGTAAAACTCGTGCTGCGGGGCGTGCTCCACGACCCAATCATCGCCAGAGATCAGAAGTAGCGTAGGCGTCGTGATCGCGGCCGCGTCCAAAACCACGCGCTGTGCCGCCTCGTAAAGCCCCAGCAGTATGCGCACCGAGATCGTGCGAGTGATGAGCGAGTCGGCGTCGTAGCTGGCCTGGCGCTGTTTGTCGTGAGTGAGATAGTGCGCCTTGACGTAGCTGTTTACGAAAAAATTTCCGCGGGCGCGGTAGAGCGCCTTTAGTCCAGCTCTGGCAAACGGGACGTAAAGCTTCACGCTAAACGCCGGACTTGCTAGCACCGCGCAGCGAACGCGCACAGCGTAGTCGTGCAGCCACGCAGAGACCAGCACTGCGCCCACGCTCTGGGCTATCACGGCTAGATTTTGCGCCTCAAAGCCAAATCTCTGCTCGATGTGCGCCACAAACTCGTCCACGTCGGCGATGAGGCGGCCGATACTTGGCGCGTCGCCCCGTTCTCCGTCGCTCCTGCCGTGTCCGCGCTGATCCCAGGCAAAATAGCTCAAACTCTCGTCCGCTAGCCCGTCCGCCACGTGCGTCGTCCTGCCCGAGTGCTCGTGCCCGCGGTGAAATATCGCTACGGCTTTGGCATTTGGCGCGGCTTTAAATTTGAGATTTTGCTCGGCGTTTTCGCTAGGCGTCTCGCTCAAATTTGACGCAGCGCATTTGCCCGTTTCATTTAAATTTGAGTCCGAATTTTTGCCGCCGTTTGGTAAATTTTGCCCCTCAGATTTACCTTCGCCGCTTAAATTTAGCTTCATATTTTCATCCGCGCCGCCTGATTGCTCGCCGGTCAAATTTGACGTTTCGTTTGCGGCCCCGGCGCTTAAATTTGACTCGTCAAATTTGCAGTCCTCGCTCAAATTTACTTCATTTGCGCCCGGGCTTTCGCACGCCACGTCCGCAGCCAGGCGGTATCTATAAAATATCCTCACCCCGTCGCTGGTTATAAAGTAGCTCTCTTTAAACTCCATTTTTCGCCTTTCTTACTTAAATTTATCGATTTTTCTACTTATTTTATCCTAAAGTGCCCCGTTATCTCGTAAACATTTAGCACGTCCTCTTCCTGCGCGCCAAGCCCGATGTTGTGGATCACGAGCGGGGTTTTGCCGGCAGCAAATTTATCCGAAACTATGCCGATGTGCGGCCTGCCGTTATCCAGCCGCCACGTCACGATATCGCCGGCTTTAAACTCGCCCTTCTCCTCGTAGCCCTTGCGTTTTAGATAGGTGGCGATATTTGGCACGCGGCGATGATCGATGTTTTGGTCTGTCTTTTTTGCTCCCCAATTTTTTGGATAAGCGCTAAAATTTGCGCTCATATCCTCGTGGATGAGCCGCTGCAGATCGATATCCTGCCCGCGCAGCGCTCTAACGACGACGTCGGTGCAAACGCCTTTTATCATATCCACGTCGCCCATCGGGTAGGCTAGCCTCTCGTACGAAGGATCGTAAAACAGCGTCCGTCCAACCTGCGCTCTAGCATCTTGTACTAGCTTTACGGCCGAAAATGCAAAGGCAAAATTTGCCGTCAGCGCTAAAAGTAAAATTTTGCTCCAAATTTTCATTAAACCCTCACGCGTAAAAATATCTAACTATGTGAAAAAATATCGGCGCCGCAAAGCACAGCGAGTCCATACGGTCAAGCATCCCGCCGTGCCCGCTGATCATATAGCCCCAGTCTTTGACGCCAAGATCCCGCTTGATCGCAGACATAACAAGCCCTCCTAAAAAACCCATCATACAAACGGCAAGCCCGATGAAAAACGCCCCTACCGCGCCAAAAGGCGTGAGATGATGCAGGCACGCGGCTAGCGCGCTAGCGCTAAGAACGCCTCCCGCAAAGCCGACCACGGTCTTAGACGGACTGATGCTAGGCGCGATCTTGCGTTTACCGAAAAGCTTACCCCAGACGTACTGCAGCACGTCGCTAGCCTGCACGACTATGATCAAAAACAGCATAAGCTCCATGCTGCTGCCCTTCTCAAGGTCTAGTAAAAGAAGCGCGGGGATGTGCGAGATACAAAACACGCAGATCATCAGCGCCCACTGGATCTTCGTCGAGCGCTCTAAAAAATAGGCCGCATCTCCGCAAATAGCGGCCAAAATCGGCAAAAACAAAAATCCGTAAACCGGGATAAATATCATCGCCATCGCGTACCAATCGGCATAAATAAAAATATACTGCGCGGGCAAAATCACGTAAAAGCACGCCACGAGCGCGATATGATCGCCTCTGCGGATGTAGATGAGCGACAAAAACTCGCGCAATGCGGCAAACGAAACTAGCAAAAACAAAAATATTACGGCGTTTTTGCCCATATACGTAAACGCAAAAATCACCAAAATCATCGCCCACCAGGCGTTTATGCGCGAGGTCAAATTTGAGACGGTTTTGTTCTCGGCGCCGAATTTAGCCTTTAGGATAAAGGCAACGACGCTAGAGACGACTAGCACCGCGATGAGTCCTAAAAATAGATTTAAGATATGATTTTGCGGGTTCATTTTAGTGCCTTTTGGTTAAATTTGAAGCTAAATTTGACGCCCGCTTCGGAGCTTGCGAACGAGTCAAATTTGCGCGCGTTTGGTTTGCCGCGCGGACGGTTTGGGCGGTTAAATTTTTTGCGCGGTTTAAATTTGCGTTTGAGTCAAATTTGATTTGCGGCGAGGCGAGCGTTTTAGCTCGTGTTTCGCGCTCAAATTTGACGTTTTCGGCCGCCGTTTTAAAAGGCTCGCCGTTAAATTTGCCGTAAAAATCGGTCGCAAATCTCTTGCGTGGCGAATTTATAGGACTCAAATTTACCCCCGCAGCCAAAGCCGCCTCGCTAGGCTTTCGTTCTATCATTTTGCGTATCGCTTATCGCTAGCAGCGCGTCTTGCGCCTTTTGTAAAAACTCGCCCTTTCCCTCGCCGCCGTAGGTTATCTCCTCGCCCACTATCAGCTCGCAAAGCAGCGGAATAGGCACGAAAAAGCCCTTAGGCAGGACGTTTCGCGCGTTTTTGATCCATACGGGCACGAACGAGACGGCGGGACACTGCTGCGCCAGACGGAAAATCCCGCTTTTAAACGGCTGTAGCGCTAGATCGTCGTCCGTCTTGCGCGTGCCTTCGGGAAAGATGATGAGAGAGCGCGTCTGCAGCGCCTCGCTCATTTGCGCTAGCGCTTCCAGCGGATCTTTATGACGGCTGATTAGCACCATGTTAAACACGTTTTTAGCAAGAAACCTACGCACAGGCCCGCTCTCCCAGTACTCTGCTGCCGCGACGGGACGCACGAGCTTTCTCGCGCGGTAAGGCAGCGATACGAAAATCAGCAAAAAATCGCCGTGGCTAGCGTGGTTTGCGTAGTAAATTTTAGTGCCCTCGCCGATGTTTAAAAGCTCCTGCGGCGGCCGTACGCCCGTGATAAATATCGTGATGCGGCAAAGGATAAAATCAAGCGCGGCTGCTAAAAACTCTTTCATCTTTCGTCCTTTTTGTTAAATTTGCCTTGTTTGCGCGTTAAATTTGGCAAGTAGCGCCAAATTTGGTCTTACGCTCGTTAGGTCGCTACTTTAGCTCCATTTGCCTTTTTGCGCCGTCCGCAACGCCTCTAGCTAAAATAAATGATCTTGAAATTATATCAAATTTAATTGCGGCGACAAACTATGCTAAATTTGGCATCCTTGCGGCAGGATTATTTTGGAGTTATATCGTTTACCCCTACTCCCCCAACCCCATCCTCACGCGGTTTACGCAAGTAACCGCTAGTAAAAAT
>CAUQMF010000045.1:0-14914 GCA_963518965.1 uncultured Campylobacter sp. | reverse complement strand
GACTATGAACTGCAAAATCAGCATAATATCCATAGAAAAACTCCTTTAAGTAAATTTAACTTATAAATTTAAAAACGCCGAAAGATCGCTCTCTCGGCGCGCGAATGCCTAAATTTATTTACCCATATGAGGGTTTAGCATATTTTTAGGCTCTAAGATTTTGTCGATTTCCTCTTTTTTGAGGTAGCCTCTCTCCAAGCAGATATCGCCTACGGCTTTGCCGGTTTGCAACGCTTCTTTAGCGATGCTTGCGGACTTTTCGTAGCCGATGTATGGGTTAAAGGCAGTTACGATACCGACTGAGCCGAGCACTGATTTTAAGCATGCCTCAGGATTTGCGGTTAGTTTTCTAACGGCTTTTTCGGCTAGGGTTTTCATCGCGTTTTCAAGGATAAAGATAGAGTTAAATAGCGCGTAAGCGATGCCAGGCTCAAACGCGTTTAGCTCAAATTCGCCCCTCTCGCTACAAAGCATGATGGTTACGTCGTTGCCGATTACCTCGTAGCACGCCTCGCCTACGACTTCTGCGATGACCGGATTTACTTTACCGGGCATAATTGAGCTACCTGGTTGCATTTGCGGTAAATTTATCTCGCCAAGACCGCATCTTGGACCTGAGTTCATTAATCTTAAGTCGTTTGCGATCTTGCTTAATCTAACGGCAGCGGTTTTTAGCGCGCCGCTAACGTGAACGAAATCGGCAGTGTCTTGAGTAGCTGCTATGAAATCATCGGCAGGTTTAAAGTTTACGCCTGTAATTTGGCTCAAAATTTTATGAACGGCCGCTTTGTAATCAGGATGGCAGTTGATGCCCGTTCCGATCGCGGTTGCGCCCATGTTTAGCACAGCCATAGACTCTCTTGCGGCGGTGATTTTTTCGATATCGCTTTTGATGTAGCTTGCAAATGCGTTAAACGTGTTGCCAAGCGTCGTAGGAACGGCGTCTTCCAGCTCAGTTCTACCCATTTTGATGATATCTTTAAAGTCTTTTGCCTTGGCTTCCAGCTCGCTTTTAAGTAGCTCCATAGCCTTTAAAAGATCGGTTAGTTTAGCGTATGTAGCGACTTTGATCGAGCTTGGATAAGTGTCGTTGGTGCTTTGGCCGAGGTTTGTGTGGTCGTTTGGATGCAGATACTGATACTCGCCCTTTTTGTGGCCAAGGCTTTCAAGCGCGACGTTTGTTATAACTTCGTTTGCGTTCATATTGGTGCTAGTTCCCGCACCGCCTTGGATCATATCTACTACGAATTGATCTAAATATTTACCCGCAATTATCTCGTCGCACGCTTTTGCGATAGCGTCGGCTTTTTGCGCGTCTAGAACTCCGACTTCTTTGTTGGCTAAAGCTGCAGCCTTTTTGATTTGAGCAAATGCCTTAACGAAATACGGATAATCTTTAAGCGGTCGTCCGCTCATGTGGAAATTCTCAAGCGCTCTAAACGTTTGCACTCCGTAATATACGTCGTCGGCTATCTCTAGCTCGCCTATGAAGTCGTGTTCTCTTCTGGTTCCCATATCGGTTCTCCTTGTGATGAAATTGAATAATGAAACTATAGCGCAATTAAACTGATTTTTAAATTAAGATTTTAATTTTTTATTTATTTTTTTATTACGAATTTATCATTTTTTTAAGCTTTATTTTATGGTGAAAGCGCTAGTTGTACCTGAAAAAACGTAGATATATATAAATTTTGATATTAAATCAGATCTTAAGCTAAACTAGCTATATATGCTTTCAAAGCATCAAAAATTTGTAAGATATTTTCGTTTTATTTTATCATTGAGACTATTTTTTATTAATAAACTTAAAAAAAGATACTAATATTATCCTATAAATTTAAGCTAGTATTTATTTAAATTTACACGTGCGTTGTCGAACCAAAACAAAAAGCGGATAAATTTAATGTTAGTTCTAAATATATTTAGATAAAATATTCCAAAAATTTATAAAGGAAAAAGATGCAAACGAGCTTTATGAGGCATCTAAACACGGCAAAAGCGCTGGGCATGGCGTCTGGGATTTTGGTTATTTTAAATTTACTCTCGCAAGAGATGGTTTTACCAAAAAGCCTCTTTGATATCGCAACGAGCATGCGCGTAGCGATGCTGTTCGTCTCCGTCATCTGCCTTTACGGCGCGATATCAAAGGTAAACAAACTCGCAGGCGGAGGCGTGTTTAAGCTTTACCGCATTTTTATCGCGGTTAGCAGCGCGATGATTTTGCTAAGCTTTAGCGCAAACTACGCTCCCGCCAGCACGCACAAGATCCTATTTTTCGTCATTTGCGGCACGGCGGTGCTTGCGTTTTTGCTTTGGATAAGGATAAATTTTAAACTCGGCGCCGTCACGCAAAACGCCCTATTTTCAGGCTACGCGGTGCTTTGCATCGTAGGCACGCTTATCGCCTCGGCGCTAAAGTTTTTGCTTACCAAAGCCCTGCGCGACCCTTATCCTATCGAGCTTGCGGTGCTTGGCATCTACCTAGCGCTAGGGTTTATCTACGTGCTTGCTTGGTCGAGGGTAGATCATGTCGAAAATTACAACCGAGACTAAGCCGAGTTCATCAAATTTGCGTTTCGAGCAAATTTAGACGCCAAAAGCGAAAAATCGCGCGACTATGCTAAGCTCGTTTAAATTTAAACAAAGCTAAATTTAAATTTATCATAAATCCGCAAATTTAAACTAGCGACGACTTTAAATTTAACTCCGCAAAAGCCTAAATTTAACCCAAAACCGTTTGATGCTATCGTTAATTTCAGCTTGTTTCTTGGCGCGTTTTTGTCGGTTTAATACGAGGGCAGTATGTAGCGCAAATTTCATATTTTTACGGGCGCTTAGACACAAAAAACGCGTAACCCTAAAAAAGCTAAAAGTTGCGGGCAAGTATCGCCGCTAACGCAAAAACATCCTAATATCAAGCATCTAAAAGCCTAAAAACTGCGATTAACGATTCCAAAAACGGCAATAAACGCAAGCAAAAAAGGCGAGGTAAAAATTCGCTTTAAAACTAAATTTAACCCCAAGCCGCCTAATAAAGCGCGCCGTGCAGGAATGCTACAGCCCGGCAAGGCGAATTTACCGCAATATAATAGTTGCCGCAACCAAGGCAGCTACGATAACCGCCGTTACGAAGTAAAATTTAGTAGACCGCCAGGCATAAAAGCTCGCATCGCTGCGGCCTCGGTCGCCGAGTGAGGCAAAAACGCGATCCTAAAAATAAGGCAAAACTGGAGAATTTATGATTTTACAATCGCCAAAAATCGCTATGGCCGCATTTTAAAATTTGCTAAAACTATGCCTTGGATAAAGCGGCGATTTAAACAAAAAAGCGCAAATTTATGTTTTATTTTTTTCATTGACGTAAATTTGAGATTGCGTCATCTTGGCTCATAAAAAATTTAGGAGTGACTTTATAATGACAAAATGTTTAAAATTCGGTGCTAATATTCGCGCCACAAAATTTAAGGAGAAAAAATGAGAAAATTTATACTTTTAGGAGCGGCTGCAGCGATGGCTTTTGCTGAAATTACTACGGTGCAAGTTAGTCCCGAAGCGATAAAAAACTACGAGCAGATCGTAGATATCAGAACGCCTTCTGAATGGGCGGAAACGGGCGTGATAAAAGGCGCAAAGACCATCACTTTTAACCCCGCCGACAAAGATAGCTTTTTAAACGAACTAAAAGCCAATCTCGATCTAAAAAAGCCCGTCGCGCTAATTTGCAGGAGCGGGCGCAGAAGCGCTGCGGCGGCTATGGCGATAGATTCGCCGGAGCTAAATATAATAAATCTTGACGGCGGCATGAGCAGCCTAATAAATCAAGGCTACGAAACCGCGCCGTATCAAAAATAATCCGCAAATTTACTTTATCCGCTAGACTTAAATGCGCTAAATTTTAAGTCTAGCGCAGCTGATTTGCGCTCTACTCGCGCGCAAGACGGCGGCAAATTTTAAACTTACTGCCGTTTTTTGCAAATTTAATACAACAAAACGCATCTGCTTTAAATTTTAGCGAGCGTAAATTTCACCAAATTTGACCAAATTTACGCTAAAAACAGCCTCGGCTTTAGCTTTAGCAAGCAAACATACGCAGCCAGCGCGCTTTGCTCTCTTATGTAGTTGCGGTCTCCGTTTAAATTTAGCCTTTCGATGATACGCTCGCCGTCCTTTGCGTAGGCTCCTACAAATACCGTCCCCACGGGCTTTGCCTCGCTACCGCCGTCAGGCCCCGCGATACCGCTGATAGCTAGAGAAAAATCCGATTCGCTCGCCTTTAGAGCGCCTTTTAGCATCGCCATCACGCACTGCTCGCTCACCGCGCCGTAGGTTTGCAAAATCTCATCGCTAACGCCCAGCCAGTCGTGCTTCATCTTATTTGCGTAGGTCACTAGCGAGCCGTTAAATGCCGCCGAAACTCCGGCAAAAGCGCCGAATTTTGCCACAGCAAGCCCTGCAGTGCAAGACTCGGCAAAGGTAAGCTTCAGCCCGCTTGACGTAAGTACGCGCGCTACGTGAGCCGCGACGTCTTCGCCTTCAAAAAATTTGCCCGAAAAGAGATTTTTCGCGCCGTTTATAAAGCCGCCGATTTGACCGAATTTATTCGCTTCTACTCTGATTAACGCCAAATTTGATAAAATTTGAGACGAATAAATCTGCACCTCGTATGTTTTAGCTAGCGGTTCAAGTAGGATTTTCGCGCTCTCCTCGTCAAAGTCTACCAAGTGAAAATATCCAAAATCGCGCTGCGTTTTGATCTCTATGGCAGGCAATTTTTGATTTGCGTCGGCTTTTATTAAATTTACGTAAGTTTGGTCTAATCTTACTAAAAAGCTCTCGTCGCTAAAGATTTCTGCTCTACTGGGAGCTAGCATCTGAGAGGACTTTAGCTCTAAAACGTCGCCGCTAAGCGTAGCTAAAATTTTAGCCGCGACGGAGTAGTTTTTACTCGACGCAAATATACAAAGACCGTCCGAGCGCGCGCAAAGATGCTCGATGATAAACGGCAGTTCCTTGTCGCTACGACTAACAAACCTAAACTCGCCCAGCTCGCCAAAATGCCGCTTGTAAGCGCAAATAATATAATCTAAAAAAGGCGCGTTTACGCCGATATCTTCGCCAATGATCAGTAGTGCGTTTTTCACTGTTTTCTCCTTTAAAAACTAAAAATATCTTACATAAATTTAGCTTAAAATAGCGTTTTTTCAGTAGCGTTTAATCGCCGTTTGGATAAAATCTACCAATTTTTTACTTCAAGGCGAACCTATGGATTACAAAGATACGTTATTGCTTCCAAACACCGAATTTCCCATGCGCGGCAACCTGCCGGAAAACGAACCCAAACGCTTAAAGTCGTGGTTTGACGATAGAAAAATCTACGAAAAAATGAAAGCTAAAAGGCAAAAAGCTGCTAAAAGCTTCACTCTGCACGACGGCCCTCCCTACGCTAACGGCAACATCCACATCGGACACGCGCTAAACAAAACCCTAAAAGACATCATCTTAAAAACGCACTATTTCTTCGGCGAAAACGTGAGATTTACGCCTGGCTGGGACTGCCACGGGTTACCGATCGAGCAGCAAGTCGAGGTAAAACTGGGCGATAAGAAAAAAAGCCTCAGCAAAACGCAAATCCGCGAGCTTTGCCGAGAACATGCCAGAGAATTTATCGGCGTGCAAAAGGAGAGCTTTAAACAGCTAGGCGTTGCCAGCGACTGGGACGATCCGTATCTGACGATGAAATTTAAATTTGAAGCCGAAATTTACAAAACCCTTTGCAAAGTCGCCAAGCGCGGACTTTTGATCGAGCGAAGCAAGCCGGTGTACTGGAGCTGGGCGGCTAAAAGCGCTCTAGCCGAAGCCGAGGTCGAGTACGAGGACAAAGAAGACTACAGCATCTACGTCGCGTTTAAGCTAGGCGAACAAGCTGCGGCAAAAATAGGCGCAAAAGACGCCCGCGCGGTCATCTGGACGACCACGCCTTGGACGCTACCGGCAAACCAAGCCATCTCACTAAATCCAAATGAAATTTACGTTTTAACGGCTGAAAATTTGATATTTGCCAAAGAGATGCTTGGCGAGCTGGAAAAAGAAGGGCTAACTAAAGGCGAAATTTTAAAAGAATTTGCCTCGGCAGAGCTAGAAAACCTGCACGCGGTAAATCCGCTAAACGGCAGAAAATCGCTATTTATCCTAGGCGATCATGTCACGATGGACGGCGGTACGGGCCTGGTTCACACTGCCCCGGGGCACGGCGAAGACGACTACCACGTGAGCCTAAAATACGGCATCGAAGTCATTATGCCGGTTGATGAAGGCGGATTATACGACGAGACGCTAAAGGCGAAAAAATTATTTCCAGACGGCGTAGTAGACGAGCTAATCGGCATGCATATCTTTAAAGCCAACGAGAAAATTTTAGAGCTTCTAGGCTCAAATTTGCTAAAAGCGAGTAAATTCGTCCACTCCTATCCGTTTTGCTGGAGGACGCATAAGCCCGTTATCTACCGCGCTACCAAACAGTGGTTTATCGCGATGGACGAGCCGAAAATCGAGGGCAAAACGCTACGAGAAGTCGCACTAAAAGAGCTTGAAAACGTCAAATTTTACCCTGCAAGCGGCGTAAAAAGGATAGGCTCGATGATAGAAAATCGTCCCGACTGGTGTATCTCGCGCCAACGCGACTGGGGCGTGCCGATAGCGTTTTTTAGGCGCAAGGATACTAAAGAGCCGATATTTGACGATGAAATTTTAGATAACGTCGCGGCGATATTTGAGCAAAAAGGCGCGGACGCGTGGTGGGATAGCGAGATAAAGGATCTCTTGCCGGCAAACTGCAAATACGATCCGCAAAATTTAGAAAAAGTGATGGATATCCTAGACGTCTGGTTTGACAGCGGCTCGACGTGGGCTGCGGTGCTAAAAAGCGGCGACTACGATGCGGGTAGCTATCCTGCTGATATGTACCTAGAGGGCAGCGATCAGCACAGGGGCTGGTTCCAAAGCTCGCTACTGCTAAGCTGCGCCGCGCAAGGACGAGCGCCGTATAGAAGCGTGCTCACGCACGGCTTTACCGTCGATGAAAACGGTCAAAAGATGAGTAAAAGCAAGGGCAACGTCGTGGCTCCGGCTGACGTCGCTAAAACCTACGGCGTGGAAATTTTACGCCTTTGGGTTGCGCTTAGCGACTACTCCAGCGACCTAAAAATCAGCGAAAACATCCTAAAACAAGTAAGCGAACAATACCGAAAAATACGCAATACGATAAGATTTTTACTAGCCAACGTAAACGATCTAGAAGATATCGAAACGTCAAATTTCAACATCCTAGACCGCTGGATACTAAGCCGCGCGAAAAAAGCATTCGACGAGGCCGAAGCGGCGTTTAGAAACTACGATTTTTCAAAGGGCTTTAGCCTACTGATGAATTTCTTAAGCGCCGATTTAAGCGGCATATATCTTGATATCTGTAAAGACCGCCTATACTGCGATGCCAAAGACAGCGATACTCGCCGCTCGGCTCAAAGCGCCATGGCGCTAATCACAAGAGCGCTACTGCCTCTCATAGCCCCGACGCTAACATACACCGTAGATGAGGCGATGGACTATGCGCCTAAGATCATAAAAAACGGCGCGACGGACGCCTTTGATCTAGAGTACGCACCGCTAGATTTTGAGTTTAACGTAGATGACGAGTTGCTAGTAGCTAGCCGCGAGAAGTTTTTCGAGCTAATCGACGTACTCAAAAAAGATAAAAAGATAAAATCGACCTTAGAGCTAGTGTTACAAACCAGCTCAAATTTGATCCTAAGCGAAGATATAAACGAGATCAGCGACTGGTATATGGTTAGCGACGTCCAAAGCCTAGACGGCAGCGACGGCCTAGCCGAATTTGACGTCGGAAACGATAAATTTAAGCTTGTTTTATCAAAACGCTTCAAATGCCCGAGATGCTGGAAATTTACCGCTAAGCACGACGGCGAAACCTGCCCTAGATGCGAAAAGGCGCTAAATGCTCTCTGAGCCGGTTAGCTTTGGCTTCGTAGCGGCGACCATCGCGGCCATCCTCGCGGTCACAGCCGCGGGTATCGTAGCGGTAAATAAATTTAAGGATAAAAAATGATAACTTTAAAGCAAGCTCTAAAGCTAAGCGCCGGCGAAATATCCGAGCTTAGAAACGAGCTAGAAAAGAAAATTTTCGCAGATAAAGAACTTGGCGCTTACGTCGAGCAGCTGGCAAATTTGCCGCTTGACAAACTGGGCGCGGGCGTGCCGATCGCTATCAAAGACAACATCCAGGTAAAAGGCTGGAGCGTAACGTGCGCGTCTAAAATTTTACAAGGATACGTAGCGCCTTATAACGCGACCGTCGTCGAAAAGCTGCTAGCCTCAGGCTTAGCGCCGTTTGGCCGTACAAATATGGACGAATTTGCCATGGGAAGCACGACCGAGAGCAGTTACTACGGCAAAACGCTAAATCCCCTAAACCGCGAAAGAGTACCGGGCGGCAGCTCGGGCGGCTCGGCGGCTGCGGTAGCGGCGGGGCTAGCGGTTGCAGCCCTTGGCAGCGATACGGGCGGCTCGATACGCCAGCCTGCGGCATTTTGCGGATGCGTCGGGCTAAAGCCCACCTACGGACGCGTTAGCCGCTACGGTCTTGGCGCCTACTCCAGCTCGCTCGATCAAATCGGCCCTATAACGCAAAACGTAGAAGACGCCGCGATCCTATACGACATCATTGCCGGCCACGACGATAGAGACAGCACGAGCGCGGATGTAAAATTTGAAAGCATATCAGACAAACTAGACGCAAACAAAAAGCTCACGATCTGCGTAATCGAAAACTACGTAAACGAAGCCTCGGAGGAGACTAAAAAAGCGCTTTTAAAAGCGGTCGATATTTTAAAATCAGCAGGCCATAAAATAATCTATAAAAATTTAGAAAACTCAAAATGCGATATCGCAACCTACTACATCATCGCCACCGCCGAAGCCAGCGCGAATCTCAGCCGCTACGACGGAGTGAGATACGGACGCAGGGCAGAGGCTAAAAATTTAAAAGAACTTTACGTAAATTCACGCTCGGAGGGGTTTGGCGAAGAGGTGAAAAGACGAATCCTACTAGGCACTTTCGTGCTTAGTAGCGGTTATTACGACGCGTATTACATCAAAGCGCAAAAAGCTCGCGCTTACGCTAAAGCTAAATACGAGCGAATTTTGAGCGAATGCGACCTCATTTTTATGCCCGTCGCTCCTCGCACGGCGTATAAATTCGGCGATCTAAAAGATCCGCTAGAGGCCTATTTATCGGATATTTACACGATCAGCGTAAATTTAGCCGGCTTGCCCGCCATTTCGGTTCCGGTGGCTAAGGACGCGGACGGACTAAACGTCTCGGCTCAGCTCATCGCCAAAGCGTGGGATGAAAAAACGCTGTTAGAGGGCGCTCTTAGCCTTGAAAATTTAATAAAAGGATAAAAGATGAAGATAATTAAGCGAGCTTTGACCTTCGAGGATGTTCTTTTGGTGCCTCAGTATTCTGAAATTTTGCCTAAAGAGGTCGATATAAAAACAATGTTTAGTAAAAACGTCTCGCTAAACATCCCTCTCGTCTCAGCCGCGATGGATACGGTAACCGAGCATAGAGCAGCTATCATGATGGCGCGTCTGGGAGGCCTTGGCGTCATACACAAAAATATGGATGTCGCATCACAGGTACACGAAGTACGCCGCGTCAAAAAAAGCGAGAGCGGCGTGATCTTCGATCCGATCTCCGTTAGCCCCGATGCTACCGTAGGCGAGGCGCTTGATCTCATGGCCGACCTTCATATCTCGGGCGTTCCGGTCGTGGATGAGAATAAAATTTTAATCGGCATTCTTACCAACCGCGATTTGCGCTTTGAGACAAACAGGGGCACTCCCGTAAAAGATAGGATGACTAAAGCCCCGCTCATAACGGCTCCAAAAGGCTGCACGTTAGACGAAGCAGAGAAAATTTTCCACTCAAACCGCGTAGAAAAGCTCCCTATCATCGATAAAGACGGACGCTTAGAGGGTCTTATAACCATAAAAGACCTAAAAAAACGCAAAGAGTATCCAAACGCCAACAAAGATAAACTAGGCCGTCTAAGAGCCGCCGCAGCCATCGGAGTAGGACACTTCGAGAGAGCTCGCGCTCTTACCGAAGCCGGCGTAGACGTCATCGTCATCGACTCCGCGCACGGACACTCAAAAGGCATCATCGACACTCTAAAATGGGTCAAGGCGAATTTAAACGTAGACGTCGTAGTCGGTAATATCGCGAACCCAGCCGCCGTTAAAGACCTAGCGCAAGCCGGCGCTGACGGTATAAAAGTAGGCATAGGGCCCGGCTCTATCTGCACCACTCGTATAGTCGCAGGCGTAGGCGTACCGCAAATTTCAGCCATCGACGACTGCGCAACGCAGGCTAAAAAATACGGCATCCCGGTTATCGCAGACGGCGGCATAAAATACTCCGGCGACCTAGCTAAAGCCCTAGCCGCCGGCGCTAGCTGCATCATGGTCGGTAGCCTGCTAGCAGGCTGCGACGAGAGTCCCGGAGAGATGATAACATTCCAAGGACGCCAGTATAAAACCTATCGCGGCATGGGTAGCATCGGCGCTATGACCAAAGGCAGCAGCGATAGATATTTCCAAGAAGGCACTGCGCAAGACAAACTCGTGCCTGAGGGTATCGAAGGTCGCGTGCCGTATGCGGGCTCTATAAAAGACGTCGTGCATCAGATGGTGGGCGGCTTGCGAAGCTCGATGGGTTACGTGGGCGCAAAGGATATCGCGGACTTTCAAGAAAGAGCCGAGTTTGTGGAGATCACGAGCGCAGGACTAAAAGAAAGTCACGTCCACGACGTAGTAATCACGCAAGAAGCCCCTAACTACAAAGTCAATTAGTGCTAAATTTAAAAACCGGCAAGGTAAAATTTAATGAGCCGCTTTATCTCGAAAGCGGCCGAATTTTACCCGAATTTGAACTCGCTTACGAAACTTACGGCGAGCTAAACGAGCATAAAAGCAACGTCATAGTCGTATGTCACGCGCTAACCGGTAGCCACCACGCCGCAGGCAGGTATGAAAACGAGCAGAAATTCGGCTGGTGGGACGCGCTAGTGGGCGATGGCAAGGGCATAGATACGAGCAAATTTTTCGTCATCTGCGTAAACATCCTCGGCTCAAATTTCGGCTCGACAAATCCGCTCAGCATCGAAAAAAGTACGGGTAAGCAGTATCGTTTGCGCTTCCCGGTGCTAACCATCAGCGACGTAGTAAAGGCGCAGATGAGGCTTTTTAAGCACTTAGGTATCGAGCGAGCGCATGCGGTCGTGGGCGGCAGCCTAGGCGGTATGCAGGCGCTTTGCTTTGCGATCGAGTTTCCAAATTTTGCTAAAAACGTCATCATCCTAGCCAGCACCTATCAATGCAAGGCCTGGGCGATCGCATTTAACAAAATTGCGATCGAGGGCATACTGCGCGATCCAGGTTTTAAAGACGGCCAATACGACGAAAACGACATCGCCGCGCAGGGACTAACCGGCATGGCGCTAGGACGCATGGCGGGGCACATTAGCTTTCTTTCTCCTAGCTCCATGGACTCCAAATTCGGCCGCAACTACGTCGAAACCGACGGTCTTTACGAGCTTACGGGGCGGTTTCAGGTCGATCGCTATATGGAGTACAACGGCCGCGGCTTTCCTAAGCGCTTTGACCCGCTGAGCTACCTTTACATCGTAAAGATGATGAATATCTTTGACTGTACGCGCCACTACGACGACCTAGCGCACGCTTTCTCGCCTATTTGCGCCAAGGTTACGCTGGTCGCATTTAGCGGCGACATATTGTTTCCGCCGAGCTGCATGCGCGAGATGCACGAGACGCTGCAGGCTATCGGCAAGGCGTGCGACTACCACGAGATAGACAGCGACTACGGCCACGACGCATTTTTAGTCGAAGTAGATAAATTTGAAAAAATCATAAAAAAGGTTTTAGATGAGTGAAAATTTAAGCGAAGATTTTGAGAGCAAACTCGCCAAAGCGAATGAAATTTTAAAACAGCTCGGCGATGAAAATTTAGGTTTGGAGCAAAGCGTCAAGCTGCACAAAGAGGGCAAAAAGCTGCTCGAGGAAGCAGACAAAATCCTGCAAAACGCAAAGCTAGTCGTAAAGGACGCAGACGATGAGTAGCGCAGCCGTTTGCGCCTTGCAACTACCGACGCAGCCCATGAGCGAGTCGCGGCTGGATTATTATTTTAGAATTTGTGCGGGCGAGGGCGCTAGGCTCGTGGTGCTCGGAGAGTACGTGCTAAATAGCTTTTTTAAAGAGCTAGAGCTCATGCCAAAAAGCCTCATCAAGGAGCAAAGCGAGCGCAAAAAACACGCGCTTGCGGCGATGGCGCAAAAATACAACCTAGAAATTCTAGCCCCGCTAGTGCTACCCAAAGGCAAAGGCTTCGTCAAGGCCGCAGCGAGATTTAGCCCTGCGTCCTCGCGCTTTTACGAGCAACAGATCCTGATGCCCTACCCGCACTGGAACGAGGCGAAATTTTTTACTAACAAAGATGAGGGCGAGCTAAATTTGCCCGTATTTAGTTACGAGAAATTTAAAATCGGCGCGATGTTTGGTTTTGAGGCGCACTTTGATGCGGCGTGGGCTTATATGGCGCGCAAGAAAGTCGATGCCGTCGTAGTTCCCACCGCTTGTACGTTTTTTAGCGAGTCGCGCTGGGAGGAGCTGCTAAAGACCCGCGCCTTTACAAACAACGTCTACGTCCTGCGCGTAAACCGCGTCGGCAATCACAAGGCCGCTAGCGGCGAACAGTGGAGCTTTTACGGCGATTCGATGCTGATTAGCCCATTTGGCGAGGTGGTTTCGCGCCTAGGCAAAAACGAGGAGATGATGGTAGCAAAACTCAAAAAAAAAGAACTGAGCGAAGCCAGAAAGACTTGGGAATTTTCTAAAATTTTAGAAAAAAGATTTAAGTAGCGCTTAAGTGAGCTTTTGATTTATGGCGGTTAGGTCCGCTGTTTGCTTATGCTTTAGCGTAGCGTTTGTCTTTTTGCGCTGCACTTATAAATTTACCGTAGATAAATTTCGGCGCGGCAGTATTACGTTTCATTTTTAAAATTTATATATCGTTAATCTTTTATTTTAGTCTTAGATTTGATATTTATAAATATAGCGCCGAATCAAAATGAGTTATGGAAAATTTAACACAGATCGCCAAAAAGGCATAGACGGCGCAAATAGAACTAGCTAAAATCAGTTAAGAGGACTGTCCTAACAACAAGCCAATAAGCTCAGGAAGCGCAAAGACGCGGCATATACTAAAGTAAAAGGCTAGAGCGCGTTTCTAGTCTTTATTTTTTGCGTTATTTGCCGCTAAATTTAGCCTAAAATACGTCAAATTTGACGCTTTAAAATTTACAAACATCCAAATTTTGCTAACGTCCTTTGAGCCGCAAATTTAGCCCTAACTAGCCAAAATGTCTGCGTTTATAGCGTAGTCGCCACTCCCCTCCAAAAAACACGATACGCAAGCGTTTTTTAGCTCCTCAGCCTAGGCGCTTTTGCGATTTATCGCTCTAAAATATTTTTTAAACGGCATAGAAACGTAAGTAAAATACTAAAACCGTTTAAAATAACGCTCTTGCCGCGCCAAGCCCCAAACCTAAACCCATACAAAAAATTTTTGCCTTTTTCGCGGCGTTTAAATTTATAAATTTTAGGGCGGCGTCTAAATTTAGTCTGAGCTTTTAGGGCTCTTGGTTTAATCTCGCCTTTTTACGGAGCTTAGCTTAAAATTTCCAAAGCAGCTTAAATTTAATAGTCGTTTAAAACAAATTTATGTATATTCTCTATTTTACGGGTCGCACATTTATAAATTTAAAGCCAAAAACGACCCGAGCGCGACAAAGGAGCAAGGTTGAAAATAAAATTTAGCGAAGCCAAAACCCAAGGCATCATCGGCGCGGTTTGCATTTTAGCGGCAAACGCTAGCTACCTGGCGGGCGATTGGAACATATTTTGGCTGATTCATATTTTTGCGTGGCTGCTTGCGCTAACATCTTTTAACTACGCCCTAGCCCACGCCCAAGACTTATCGGGCGCAAACGTTTTTAACCTCTTTAATAACGCCTACAACGGCTTTTTAACGGCTATTTTATGCCTCATCGCGCTCTACGTCCTTGACGAAAATTTTCTCGACGTCATATTTTACGCCCTGCTTCCGCTAGTCGCATTTGCCGTAGCGGTCTCGTGGATTGCTGTAAATTTTAAGCTATCCCGCGCGCTAAACCGCATACTTTTTCGCATCTACGGATGGGCGTTTGCCGTAAACGTCGCCGTAAATGCCGCATACTACGCACTAGAGGCCGCCTGGCCCGGCCTAATCTTGCCCATAGCTAAATTTAAAACCCCCGTAGCCGCATCCCTTGATCTTGCGGCCTCGTGCATTTTGCTTGCGGCATGGATCAGCGTGGGTAAATTTAGCAACGAAAATAAAGAAAATTTAAACAAAACAGGCGCAAACGACCCAAATTTTAGCACTCAACACGAGCTAGCAACGGAGCTCAAATTTGGCGCCGAGCAAATCAAAATAAATAGATAAAATCTGCCCGAAAGGATAAACATGCAAGAGACATCATATAACCAAAAGGTGCTAAAAGAAGCCAAAAGGCAAGGTATCATCTCGTGCCGGCTTATGCTAGCGACCGTTGCCGTATCGTTTTTTGCCAAGCTTTATCTGATATTTACGCGGCCGCACGGCGAATCGCAAGAACAGCTGATAAAACTGCTTGAAGGCTCGGTAAATTTCGTGCTTTTTCTCGCCGCAGCCGTTTATATGTGGTATGCGCTTAAAAAGTTGGAGGAGATCTACGACGCTGG
>CAUQMF010000044.1:0-15300 GCA_963518965.1 uncultured Campylobacter sp. | reverse complement strand
TGCTACGCCCTGCCCCAACGGCCCAGTCGCGACCTCTACGCCTTTGGTGTGGATCTCTGGATGGCCCGGGGTTTTAGAGCCTAGCTGGCGGAAGTTTTTTAGATCATCAAGGCTAAGATCATAGCCGCTAAGATGCAAAAAGCTATACACGAGCGAGCTTGCGTGACCGCCACTAAACACGAGCCTATCGCGGTTTAGCCAGTTTGGATTTTTAGGATTGTGATTTAGAAATTTAGCCAGCACGACCATGACGTCTGCCAGCCCCATCGGCGCGCCCGGGTGCCCGCTATTTGCCTGCTGCACCATATCCGCGCACAAAAACCTTATCGTATCAGCCATCTTTTTTAGCATTTTTCTCTCCTTTTTGGCTCTACTTGCCGTTTAGCTCGCCTTTGCCGCGCTTTTGTGGACGCGCTAGACCGGCAAGATTTTTGCTTGCAATTATACACAAATAAAATTTAATCGCCTTTTAGACGCGCATAGTAAGAAAATTTAAGCCGTTTTTTGAAATCAAGGACGCCCAAAACGCGCGGGTAACATTTATTTTTGGCACATAACGCGCTGCCAAGCGAAAGCAATGCCGCAAGCAAGACGCGCTTACGTTTTGCGTTTTACCGAGCCGACTAAATTTGAGCTTCCCCAGCCGTATTTTTGCAAGCGTTTTGGATTTGTTTTTACTTTCTGGTTTAAATTTACGCAAGCATTCACGCGCCTTTTGGGTTTTACGAAATTTGAAAAGCCGACGCTGCTTTAAAATTTAAGCCTGCAAAATGCGGCTAAATTTTCCTCCTGCCGCGCAAACCATAAAATTTTTAGGCGCTAATTTAATTTTTCAGACGACGTTCCGTCCTGTGCCCTCGCTGTCGCCGTCCGCGCTACTTTAAAATAGCGATAAACGCGCTTAAATTTACGCTTCGCTCGGCGCACCGTCTTCGCGCGTGCCGTTACGGTTAAGCTTTTCGCGTTCAAGCGACGTAGCAGCTTGACGCTGTTTCGCTCCGTCTCGCCTGTTTTTCAGCCGATAAAACCCGAATTTATTTTCCGCCAAACCCCGCGCAGACGATGTTTTTTAGCGTTTGGGCTTGCCTGGTTAGCTCTTCGCCCCTAGCTTGCGCGCCGTGCGAGCCTTTTTCGTCCGAGGCGAGCAAATTTTGCGGCGAAGAGTTTTCTTGCGAGCTAAAAATTTTGACGACTTCAAGCGAGATTTCGCCTTGCGTTCGAACGGTCAAAATTTCACGCGAGTCCTCGCCGTCGCGGCTTTCTACGCTTGTCGCGCTTATCTTTTTGCCAGCAAAAAACGCCTCGCAGACGCCGCCTTCTGCCTCATAATCCGTTACCTTGACGGAGCCTTCTTTAAATTCGTAAATTTTGATCCGCCTTAACCTTCGCAGCTTCTCGTCGCCGCTCCACTCGCGCTCTCCCGCATCTAGGCCCGCGACCGTAAACGCGCCGTCCTCGGCCTTATACATATCGCCCAGCATTACGGGCAGCTTTTTGCCCTCTTGCTTGGTTAGCGTAAAGCCGATCTTTTCGCCGTTTTTAAAAGACGCGCGAAACCGCTCGGAGAAAAACGCCGTGAAAAACGCGACCTCTTTTAATGCGCCGTCCGTATCCTCGTATCTCGTCCAGTTTTCCTCGGGCACATCGATCAAAGCAACGTCCTTGTCCGCGCTAGGCTTTAGCCCTGCGCAACCGCAAAACGCCCAGACCGCGACCGCGCCTAGCAGCAAATTTTTCATATTTTTCCTTAAATTTACGCGCAAATCCGATCAAAAGCACGCTAAATTTACGCCCTAACTTGCGCCGTAAATTTTAAAAACTCGGCGAAATTTTCCTTTTTCTCTTTTAACTCAAACGGTATCTTATGCTCTTTTTCGCCGATTATTACGGCATCTTCTTTTACTTCGATCTGCGCGCCCTTGATCTCGTCCCAAGGGCTAAAAACCGGCTCTTCCATCAGCTCGCGGCTAATAAGTCCACGCTCGTCCAGTATTACGCCGTAAGGCTTACCAAAAAGCGAGCGGTCAAGGCTGTGAAGCATCGGCGAGACGGGCTTAAAGACGCTAAGCGATTTTGATAGCAGCTTCGTCTCGTCAAGCGGCGTTTTTAGCGCTTCGCCCAGCTCAAGCTCCAAAATTTTATCCGCGATTGTGCGCTCCTCGGCCTTGACGCCCTCCTCGAAAACCGCCTGCAAGACCGCTTTTAGCGCCCTTTTCATCGCCGCTTTCATCTCGTCCTCTATCTCAACTTCGCCCTTTTCCAGCCTCTGCCAAGCGAGATTTTCCAGCTCGTCAGGCGAATGCTCGTCTGGCCTAAACGCCGCGGCTACTTCGTCCGCGTTTGCGGCGGAGGCGTCAAATTTAACCAAAAGATGCCGCTGCGTGAGTAAAAATCCTATGCTTCTTCGCACGATGCGCGTATGCACGCCGATAAAAGCAATCGGCGCGGCACCGTAAAATTTAACCGTCCCGCCGTAATCCGCGCCTTCTTGCCGCCCTAGGCTTTTATCTAAAATTTGCCTCGTAGCTAGCGCGAAAACCTCGTTCGCATCGTCCCAAACGGTGTGCTTTGCGCCTCCTAAAATCAAAACCTTTTGCGCGCTCTCGTCTAGCGACGCTAAAATTTGCTCTAAATTTTGCATATTTTCTCCTAAATTTTAGTTTTTTAGATACCTTCGCGTTAGGGCGCAAATCATAGCCCCAAGGTGCGGCAAAAGCCTAAATTTAGCAAAGGCTAAATTTAACGCCCGAATGCCGACTAAATTTATTTTAGCCTTTTGTATCTCCATTCGCGCTCTTGGGCAAGTTTAGCCTTACCGCCCGCAAAAACGTATCTTTTATAAGCGGTCATCGCATGCTTGCTTTGCATATCAAAGGACATCAGCGAGCCGCCGTATACTACATCCTCAGCTAGTATATCGCTATCAAAAGTCGCCTCGATACGCTCTTTTTGCGCCCATCTTTTGCCGTTTGCGTCGCTAACTAGCCCGTAGACGTCTACGCTCACGTTATCGCCGCGCGCATCGTAGCCGTAGACTAGCTTTTTGTCGCCGTCTTTAGCGCCGTATCGCTGCGCTAGCAAACGCTCGCCGAGCTTGTCGTAGACGTTGCGACTGGAGTACTCTTGCTTCCACTCTTTTTTCTCATCGTTCCACGAAAACGCCGCCGTCTCAAAGTCCGCGCCGCTAACTACGATCACGTCTTTGTAGCTGTTTTTCCACTCTTTTTTCTCGTTATCCCAGACCAAAGTTATCGTCACGTCCTTGCCGTTTGCGGCCTCGTGCCTAGACATCTGCGAGTTTTGCCACGCAGCGTCTACGTAGACGCTGCTTACGCGCTCGTATTTACCGCGAACGTCGCCTGCAATGATCTCTTTTTGAGACGGTACCCACGCGCCGTTTTCAAACAGCGACCTTTCATAGCCTATAGGCTGCTCGTTTGCGTCGTAGAGATAGAGCATTTTTTCTTTAGGCTGCCATTTCGCGCCGTCCCAAACGCTATAAACGGTTAGCTCGTTTTGACCGCTTCTGTTATAAGTAGCGCGAGCAAGAGACGACTTTTGCCATTTGCCCGCTTTTAGTTCGTATCCGGTCTCTTCGTATACGCCGTTTGCGCGTTTTGAGACGGTTTTGCTAGCGTTTTTAACGCCTCGGACGTAGCCCGTCGTCTCCTGCGTAGATACTCCGTTTTTAAGGCTTGCTTTATATTCGTTTATCTTGCGCCATTTTTCAGTCTTGAAATCATAATCATAGGCGTAAAATTTAACCAGCTCGCCGTCCTTGCCGAAGTAGCTTACTTCTTTGTATCTATTTTTGCCGCCGTCTTTTAGCTCGGACTCGGTTATGACTTGCGTTTTGCGCTCTTTGGCGTCGTAAATTTGACGCGTAACGTAGCTAAGAGCCGGCTCTTCATATATCTTTTGCGAGGTGCTTTCAAGCGCGTATTCGTAGTCTTTGGCTAGAGCGCACGCGCAAAGCGCGGCTAGCAACAAGGCCGTTTTTTTCATAAATTCTCCTTAAATAAATTTAAGCGATTATATAATTTTAAACATAAAAAACAAAGATGCGGCAAAAAGGCTAAATTTAATCGCCGCTCGCGCTAGAACGAGTTAAATTTCAAACGAGCAGGCGTAGCGCATTTAAAATTTTATCTGCTATAATACTCCAAAAAATTTAAAAGGCGAAAAATGATTCCATTTACCGACGAAGAGCTTCTAAAGCCCGTAAAAGCGAGCTTGCAAAAGGTTATGCCGATGCTTGAAAACGACGGCGGAGGCATGGAGCTGCTAGGCATCAAAAACGGCAAAATTTACGTCCGCCTCACCGGCCACTGCCACGGCTGCGCGGCTAGCACTACTACGCTAAAATACGGCATCGAGCGCCAGTTACGCACGGATATCCACCCCGAACTTAGCGTCGTAAACATCCCCATCGGCGAGGAAGTTAAATTTGACTGATTACAAAAAGGCGGGGCTAAGAGCGTTTAACAAGGGCGAATTTGACGCCGCCGCGAGCTATTTTTCGCTCGCTTACGAAAAAAAGTCGGACGAAAAACTACTCTTTCTCATCACGCTTTGCTCGCTTGCTAAAACCCGCCGCGACGAGGCGATGACGCTTTTTGAGATATTTAAGCTAAAAGACAAATTAGGCATGAGTCCTGCGGATTTGGACGAAATTTTGGGCGCGCTTGAGGCAAAAATCGACGAAGACGAGGATCACGAGGAGCAAAACGCCATTAGCTACGCCGACTTCATGGATGCGGTTAGGCGCGGCGGGTTTAAAAGCGTCTTTGAGGACATTATGTTTTCCACGCGCGTGATGATCGACAACCGCGACGATTTCCTCGAGTTTTTGCAAAATCTTATCAAAAACGACTTCATTGAAATGGGACTAAACTACATCGAAACCGCGGCCGTGATGTTTGCCGGCGACGAACGGCTAAGCGCGCTGGCTCGCGAAATCAACAAAAGGGCGCAGAATGAAAATTTACGTTAAAGAAGGCTTTGTTACCGATAACTCTAGCGTTTGCGAAGCGGGTTGTTATTTCGTTAAAACGGCGGCAAACGCCAAATTTGAAGCCGATGCCCTGGCAAAGGGCGCAAAAGTAATAAATTTGAGCGAATGCAAACGACTGCTAGGCATCGACGAGAACATCAAAATCATCGGCATCACGGGTACCAACGGCAAGACCACGACCGCGGCGGCTATCTGCGCTACGCTGCTAAATTTAGGCTACGGATGCGGTCTATGCGGTACTCGCGGCGCCTTTATAAACGGCGAACGCATAGACGACAAGGCGCTAACGACGAGCGAAATTTTACGCACGCTTAGCTACCTAAAAGCCGCTAGCGAGCGCGGCTGCGAGTACTTTGCGATGGAGGTTAGCTCGCACGCCATCGCTCAAAAACGCATCGAGAGCCTGGATTTCGCGATGAAAATTTTTACGAATTTGACCCAAGACCATCTCGACTACCACGGTACGCTTGAAGAGTACGCGCGCGTAAAGAGCGAGTTTTTCGCAGACGACGCGCCAAAGCTCATAAACATAGACGACCGCGGCGGGATCAAATTTAACCCCGCAAACGCCTTGACATATGCGCTTCACGCTGACGCGGACTTCGCGCCCGCCGAGTATTCGCTAGAAGGCGGCATACGCGCGATGCTAAAAACCCCGCGCGGGCAAATGGCGCTAAGTTCAAATTTGCACGGCGAATTTAACCTCTACAACCTCATAGCAGCCGCCTCTTGCGTCGCAACGCTGACGGATCGGCCGCTAGATGAGATCGCGCGCGCCGCGGCAGAATTTGAGGGCGTAGAGGGACGCATGGAGGTCGTGAGCCGCGAGCCGCTCGTGATCGTGGACTTCGCGCACACTCCGGACGGCATCGAAAAGGTGCTAAACGCGCTGCGTCATCGCAAAATCGTCGCGGTTTTTGGCGCCGGCGGCGACAGGGATCGCACCAAACGCCCTAAAATGGGCGCAATAGCGCAAAAATATGCGCACAGACTCGTCGTTACCAGCGACAACCCCCGCAGCGAAGAGCCGGAAAGCATCATCGCCGAGATCTGCGACGGCCTAGAGATGAACGAGCGCGTAAAGTGCATCGCAAACCGCAAAGAGGCGATAAAATACGCGCTTGAAAGCCTCGCGCAGGATGAAATTTTGGTGATTTTAGGCAAGGGCGACGAAACCTATCAGGAGATCAAGGGCGTAAAATATCCGTTTAGCGACAAAGAGGTCGTGCACGAACTTTTACGCAACTAAGCCCGCGCCTGCTCGCGGTTTAACTCAAATCGCCGCAGATGGGCTTAAAATTTGATTTTAATAAATTTCACGTATGCGACTGCGGCAGATTTGAGTTAAATTTGCGATTTTGCCTACGTATTTTTAAAATTTAACTAGAAATTTATCCGTTTTGACGTTAGAATTATCGCGGTTTACGCATCAAAATGGAGCAAATTCTCACGCCGATTTTGCATTACTTTAAGCTAAATTCCAGCTTTGCTTTTTGTTCAGCTCATTGAATTACCGCGATTTTACGGGTCAAAAATGCTTTGTACCATTAAATTTACTCGGCTTATTCTTTTTTACTAAATTTACTCATTTATCAAAAATACAAGCCGTCTTTTAAAACGGGAGCAAAACGCACCAAATAATGCCCGCAACTAGCACGCAAAAACGGCGCGTAGCAAGACCGCGTAAATTTGCCCGTAAAAGCCGAATTTATAGTATAATTTCGCAAAAATCAAAGGAAAATCGAATGAAAATCGAAATTTTATCAAGCAAAATCCACCGCGCGCGAGTCACGGACGCCAACCTAAACTACGTGGGCTCGGTCACGATCGGACCCGAGCTCATCGAGGCTGCGGGGCTTTGCGAATACCAAAAAGTAGAGATCCTAAACGTCAATAACGGCGAGCGCTTCGCCACCTACGTGATCCGCGGCGAGAAAAAGGGCGAGATCTGCCTAAACGGCGCGGCCGCGCGCAAAGTCTGCGTCGGCGACGTCGTCATTATCGTGGCTTACGCGCTTCTTAGCGCCAAAAAAGCAAGAGATTTCGAACCAAAAATCGTGCAGGTAAACGAGCGAAACGAGATCGTAAAATAATTTACGCCCAAATTTGCCGTTTTTGCGGAGGGGCGTTTAAATTTACGTTTTATGGCGGCGAGTCAAATTTGCGGAAAAATTTGGGCTAATGTGGGGCGACGATCATTTGCGAACGGACGAAAGACAAATGCGCCAAATATCAATTTATTTAAATTTTCCGCCGTTTGGCGTAAAATTTGACGAAAATGGACAAAATTTTGCGCCTGGATTTAAAAGGATTCGCAAGATGATAGCGATTTATTTTAGCTCCACTGGCAACACGAAGCATTGCACGCAGAGATTTATAGAGCGCCTGGGCAGGGGTATCCCCGTGGTTTGACCCGGGACGAGGGCTGCGGCGAGCTGCTAAAACGCCACGATGACGTGATCCTCGCCTATCTCGTTTACTTTAGCGACCTGCCACAGATCGTGCGCGAGTTTATTTGCGAAAACAGCGCGAATTTTCGCGGCAAAAACATCTTTATTATCGCTACGATGGAGATTTTTAGCGGCGACTGAGCGGGCTGTGCGGCCAGGATACTAAGCGAGCGGGAGCGAAGATAACGGGCGGCGTACACGTGAAAATGCCTGCATTTATCCTCGACGTGGCGATTTTTAGCTATTCGGCGCAGAAAAACGAGCGCGTGATTAAAGAGGCAAACGCCAAGCTAGAGCGCGCCTCGGAGGCATTTGCCGCGGGTAAGCCGCCGCAAGAGGGGCTAGGCATACTATGCCGCATCGCGGGGCTTTTGGGGCAGCGACTCTGGATGAAAATTTGGGACAAAACGCCCTTTGCCAGGCGCAAACCGAGCCTAGATACGGCGCGATGTAGCGGATGCGGCGAGCGCGCGAAATCCTGTCCGATGCAAAATATAAAAATCGCGCACGTCAAAGCAAAATTCGGCGAGCGCTGCACGATTTGTTGTAGATGCGTGAACAAATACAAGCAAAAGGCGATCACAATCCTGGGTAAGGCGAAAAATCTGGAAAAATCACGCCACGCCCCGTAAAAACGAGACTCGCGCGGACTTTATGATATTATTTCGGGTTTCTTGCCGATTTTGCTGACATGGCGCTTTAGCCTCTCGCTAGATACGGTTGGAAAAAGAAATCTCTTTTCGCGGCTCCACAAAACGCCCGTTTCTGCGTAGTCTTGCAGGGTTTCTTGCAGCTTTTGCGCCGCGCCGACCATACCTAATGAATTATACGCATATATTTCGCGTAAATTTTCCTCCTCGTCTAGCCTTTGTATAACGATCTCGTAGTCTAATGTTTTATAAATATCTTTTAACCGCACAAGACTAACGAAGGGCGAAGCTTCGCCGTCTTGCGAGGCAGACAAAAGATAGACAAAAGGATGCAGATAAACGCTCTCTGTCCGTCTTGCGTTCGGCGCTACGGAGTCGCTTGCGGCTACGAAAAAATCTTTAAATTTATTCGCCGCGCAACTTTGCGTAAATAAAACGTCTATTTCATTTAAATTTATACTTATGGTCTTTATTTGTTCGGTTTTTGTAAAAAATATATTAAAAAACTCAAAAAACGAATTCCCGCGATGCTGCGCAAACGAATACAAATTTTCTGCGATTTTGATAACATAAACGCTGTCTATATCGCAAATAAAATTTTTATTTAATTTTAACAAGCCGTCCCCTTTTTTATTTTGCCTAGGCGCCTTAGCCTTTAGCGACGCTATTTTAGCTTGATTATATCGTATTTGCGCGTCGTTTGGGCTTAGCGGTTTTGCGGGGCGCGCCGGGTTTACCCGCAAAGTAGTTGGGGGCGCCAAATTTTAGACTCAGAGGAAAACCGTAAATTTGCCAAGATAAAACAAATTCGCTCCGCCGCCTACTAGCTAGCCCAGATACGCTTTTAGCTCCGCTATTTGCCGCTTAACCTCGGCTATGATTTCCGGCGAGTTTTCCCAAATTTCAAGGAAATCCCATGCCTCGCCAGGCGGGTCGATCATATTTTCCAAAATCGCAACGACTTTCCGGATAGTCGGTTTCAATTTATCTAAAAAATCTGACGGACACGCATACGGCGAGCCAAAGCAAGCCAAAACGTGCGCGGCAGCCCTGATCTCATCATAATTTTCGTTTCCCGGATCGAAATTCGCCGCCGTACTTTCTATTAGGTCGAAATTTTTACTCTCCCAAAATCTCGCAAACCAGTCCGCAGCCTCGTCGTTTTCGTACGCTTTGTAACCCCAGTCGCCCATTTTAGCCCCTTTTGATAAAAATTACCCTCAAATTTGACGGCTTTTCGGACTTAAATTTGCCAGTCCGCGCTCGTGTCCGCCGCGAGTTTTAAAGGCGGGAACGGAACTTGCATTATAAAGCCCAAAAAAGTAAATTTAGCTTAAATTGGCTAAAATAACGCGAAATTTGAAAGGATGTTTATGTTTGAGGGGATCGATTTTTCAAAAATGGGACAGATGCTCGAGGAGGCGCAAAAAAAAGCGCAAGAAATCGAGCAGGAGAGCCAAAAGCGCGAATTTAGCGTAAAAAGCGGCGGCGGGCTCATCAGCGTCAGGGCAAACGGCAAGGGCGAGGTGCTCGATATCAGCATCGACGATAGCTTGTTAGAGGACAAGGAGAGCTTGCAGATCTTGCTTATTAGCGCCGTAAACGACGTGCTAAAGATGATCGAGGACGACCGTAAAAACGCCGCGTCAAGGATGCTGGGCGGGTTTGCCGGTATGGGACTAGGGCAATGAAACGCGCAGCTTTCTCGCGCCGTTTGGACGCGGTTTTGGGGCTCGCGCTAGCAAATTTGCCTTTGAGGGAAGGGCGAATTTGCGCTGCCGATAAACAAAACGGACCAGTGAATTCAGACTTAAATTCTGCTACGTCTGCGAGCCAAATTTGCGCCGCTCGTGCCGTAAAGAGCGCGGTAAATTTAAGCTCAAATTTGCGCGCCCGTTCAGTAAAATTTGACGCTTCTTTAAATCCGCGCGAAATTTCGCAAAAAACTAGTCTGGGTGCCAAAACGGCGACGAATTTGACTCCAAATTTGACGGCGAATTTAGCCCGCAAATTTTACTCTCCGTTTTTTGCGGTTTTTGTGATTTGCGCATTTGCCGCGTCGCTTAGAGCCGAGCCGCGCCCGACGCAGGATGATTTTAACGCCTGCTTCGAGAAAAATTTACCAGCCATGGTAAACGTCGCGGGTAACGGCGGCATCGCGATCACGCCAAATCTAATCGCCGTGCCTAAAGGCGAAACTCCCGTGAAAAACTACGTCAAATTTGACCCATATCTTGGCCTCTATCTGGTCGCCTCGGACGTCAAACTTGAGCCTATGAAGATGGCCGATGATAACGCGACGAAAAAAAGCGACTGGGTTAGCGTCACGCGCGATCTAAACGCGACCGTCTACGGCCACGTGAAGGCGCAGGCGCAGGCGCTAGGCGAGTTGGACGTGCTCACGTTTGACGTAAACGGCACGGGCGCCGTGCTAAGTCCGTGCTGCAAGCTACGCGGTATCGCCGTAGGCGGGGATAAATTCGTCCCGAGCCGCTATTTACGGCACTTTGCGGCGTATAAAGACGTGTATTACGGCGACGTGGGCGCGGTCTTTGAGGAGCGAGACGGCAAACTCTACGTAAAGAGCGTCGATCCGCTCGGGCGCGGTGCGGCGCTGATGGCGGGAGATGAAATTTTGAGCGTAAACGGCGAGAAATTTGAGAGTTTACGCGAGCTAAACGAGAGGATTTTGTTCGCCGCAAAAGGCGAGCAGCTCAAATTTGAGATAAAGCGCGGCGATGAGGTTTTGAGATTTGGCGTAGCAGTCTCGGACGATGCGGCCAAAAAAGAGCAAAAAGCGCCGATGAAGGCTAATAAAAAGGCCTCCGCTAGCGACGCAAAATCACAGTCCATACCGCAAAGCAGCGATGCAACGAGCGTGCAAAAGCTCTACGGCATAACCTTTGACGAGAAGCTAACGGTAAAAAGCGTGGACGCAAGCTCGGGCGCGGCGAGGTTTGGCCTCAGAGTCGGCGACAAGTTGATACAAGTAGGCGCTAAAGTCGTGAAAAATCGCAAAGAAGCCCTTGCGCTCATAGCTAAAAATCGAGGACAACGCTTGCTTTTTAGGCGAGACGGCTTTGACTTTTTTTATAACGCGCGGTAGGTTATAGGCGTTTTTGGACGGCCGCGGCGATAGATTTGCTTGTTTTGCGGCGCTAGATTCGGACGCAAATTTAGCTTTTGGGCCGTTTTTGTTTGTTTCGCAAAAAATTCCGCGCTAGATTCGTCAGGCTTTGCGGCGCTCTAGGCATCCTTGCGTCAAAGTTAGCTTATTTTTGGGCGCGTTTAATTTTCGCGCGTTACGACCGCCGAGCTTTAAGTGCAAGACGGCTTTTTCGGGCGTAAATTTAAGCTTTTTGTGCCGCGGCTTAATCTAGCGGCAAGGCAATCCGCCCGTTAAATTTAGCTTGCTACGAAACGGACGACTTTGCTCGCTTGCGGCGTAAAATCGCAGCTTTTAGAGGCGGTACGCAGCCTTGCAAAATAAGTAAATTTAGCGCAAGCAAGGATTTGTTCGGCGGTTAAAGCAATTTGGGATCTGCCTTTATCAAACAAAAACAAAACGGAGAAAGAATGCAAAATCATAAAAACTCGAAGGAAAGATTAAATGTGCGAATTTACGCGGAAGATAAAGCCTTAAAATCAAATTTCGCTCGCTTTAAAACCTTACCGCAAAGCTCAAGTTTGGCGCGGGTTTTTAGCGCAAATTCGGACGAAAATTTACCGAGCGCGCGCAGCCTGATTTTACCGTGTAAATTTAACGAGACCAAGACTCTTAAATCCTTCCAAAACCATCTAAAGCATGCGACTTTTTCGGAAATAAAAGTTTCAAATTTAGCCTGCGAAAATGGCGAAGACCTTGCGCGAAATCAGGCTCCTCTTTTGTCGCTTGCAAAGCCGGCGACATTTCAAAAATTTAGCGCCGAGCAAAAGCGAAATTTAGCGCAGATATCGCCTAGCGGCGAAAAAATACGGGTTTACACAAATGACGCTCCAGGCCCAAATTTGCCACAAGAAATGTCTAATCCGGCTAACGAAAAAGGGCTAAATTTAAGCAAGTCGCACACGCCGCTGACGGATCAAAATCAAGCGCAAAGCTTGCGCGCGAGCTCGCCTCAAAATCAGCCTCAAATTTTAAGCGCGGCCAAATCTAAAATAAACTCCGAAAACCTGGCTCAAAGCCCGAAAAACCGATCAAATTTGATCTCGCTAAACGCGGCAAAAGGCTCGTGTTTTACCTCGGGCTCAAATTTGCAGCAAACAGCGCCAAGCGTCGCCGATCAGGACGCGCTTTTGGCCGAGTTTAAGGCGTTTTTGAGTGCTCACTTGCCAAGCAACCCTAGCTTTCATCCATGCTTTGACGAGGCGCTCTCATACACGCTAAAATCGGGCGGCAAGCACTTTCGCGCGATGCTGGTCGCAGGCGTCGTAGCGGCGGTGCGCCCCGAGCGCAAAGAGGCGGCGTTTCACGTCGCGCTGGCATTTGAGACGATGCACAGTTACTCGCTCATCCACGACGATCTACCGGCGATGGACGACTCGGATCTGCGCCGCGGACAGCCTAGCCTGCACGTCAAATTTGACGAAGTGACGGCGATCCTAGCGGGCGACGCGCTAAATACCCACGCCTTTTATCAGATAGCAAGGGCTCCGCTAGACGCGGACGCGCGCATAAAATGCGTCGAGATCCTAAGCCGAAACGCCGGTATCTACGGCATGGCGCTGGGGCAGGCGGTGGATTGCTATTTCGAAAATCAAAAACTAGGGCTTGAGGAGCTAAAATTTTTGCACATCCATAAGACCGCGCGCCTTATCGCGGCGAGCTTGCAGGCAGGCTGCGTCGTAGCGGGGTTAGATGAGACGGAGGCTGCTCGCATATACGACATCGGGCTTGATCTGGGGCTGGCGTTTCAGATCGCAGACGACATCATCGACGCGACGCAAAGCGCCGAAACGGCGGGCAAACCGACGCATAACGACGGCGCTAAAAACTCATTTACCAACCTTCTTGGCGTGGATGGCGCGGTGCAGGCCAAAAACGAGCTCATCGCAAAGATAGAGCGCGAGTTAGGCGGCGTGCATGCAGGTATCCGCGCTATCGTGACGGGCCTCATCGACAAACATTTGCGGTAAATTTGATTAAATTTTTCTCGGATATAAACTTAGATATTGATTTAATATAAATTTGTCAGAACTTTAACTATTTGCCGTTAGATTTTGTTTATTGCCTTGTACCGGTTTAAACTATAAAGCTTTACGGTTCGTCAAATTTGCGACCGTTTTTATGCGCTTATAGCAAATTTGGCTCTTTTTTCTCGCAGGTTTTTTAAGTGGGTAATTACGCGCTACCGTGTTCGTATCGCTATCAAATCCGCCGCCTTAGTTTTTAGTGCATATTTAAATTTTGCGCGCTAAAATTATAAACATTTACTGCTGGCACTTAAATTTGGCTGGATTTCACATCTTGGATAATCAGAATTTAAAGATAAATTTAAAAATATTTACGTCAAGGACTTACACTTGTTTTGCGTAAATTTTTAATTCTGTTGGTGGATTTTACTATATTGTGACTTGTTTAACCGCACAAATGCTCTAAAATTGAATAAGCGCGTATATTTTACGTTAAATTTATCGTCCATTCTAGTTGGATAAATCTTAAATTAGTCTCTATTCTTTTGCCGATTGTAGTGCTTAAAACCAAGTCGAAAACGGTTCGAAATATCGCACCGGTCGCACAATCCATCCTTGTAGATTTCAAATTTCACCGTACAAATCTCGCATGAAATGCGGCCAAAATTAATACATGACTCAAAATATCTTCGTTTGAAGCTAAATTTGGTACGAAAATTTAATAAAAATACGCACGGGTAAGCGCTTGACTCTAAACCTGGTTAATCCAAACACTCGCAAACCCACTCAAAACGTCAAGCCAAAATATGTCGCACTACCTTAACGCGACATATATAAATACTATCTGCACGATGCGAAGATGGCTTGAATAGCATAAATAAGTACTTTAGACATATTAAATTCTACCGTAGTCAAGCTTTTCAAGGCCGTAGCGTATCAAAATGGTATACGTTGTTGTATTTGCTTTTGCCTAAGATATCGATACTATTTATGAGTTGTTTAAAATACGGCGACTTTGATAAATCAACCAACTAATTTTACAGAGCGTAGTTACAAGTGGCTTACCGGAAGCAAATTTCAAAAAGACATAGAACTTCATCAGCCATTCTAAACTAATTTTAGGTACACAAGGCTTTAAAGGGCTAGAGGATTGAGCTAGGTAAGATAACTACGGCAAAGTACTAAAATACGCATTTAGTATAATATTTATCGTTAACTATAGTTACGCTAAAGACGGCGCAATCCTCTTTGTTTAGGTTTTTATATGCCAGAATTTAACATAGGCAAGGCGCATGAATTTCTCCATCGTAAATTTTATGCATAAAATTCTTGATTTAAATTTATTATTAACCTAAAAGTCGTTGTATACCTTACCGCAATAAACCGATGCAACAGAAACCTAAATCTGGCAAAACAAAATATATTTATCCTAAATTCGAAAAAATAATGGTATAAAATGCATAAGAATAATAAAATGCAGAACAAAAAGAAATATTCCAGTAATATACTGGCCGGGAGATAGGGATTCGAACCCCAGGAGGCTTTCACACCTCAACGGTTTTCAAGACCGCCGCTTTCGACCGCTCAGCCATCTCCCGTAAAAATGTTTTGGCTAATTATAGCCAAATTTATTCGGTTTTTTCCTTAACGTAGGAAGCGCCTTTGTTGACTTTTTCCTTTGACCATTCAACGGCGTTATTCGTGTCTTCTTTGGCTCCGCGCCAAGTATTTGAACAACCAACCATAAACAAAGTAGCAGATAATAGCACTAGTAAATAACGCATTTTCTCTCCTTATAATTTTTGGAGGCGACACCCGGATTCGAACCGGGGATCAAAGCTTTGCAGGCTCATGCCTTACCACTTGGCTATGTCGCCTAAAAGTCAATGGTGCCCGAAACCGGACTTGAACCGGTACGGTAAAAAATACCGAGGGATTTTAAGTCCCTTGCGTCTACCATTCCGCCACCCGGGCAAAAATTCCCTAAATTTAAAACTGATGGAGCGGGAAACGAGATTCGAACTCGCGACCCCAACCTTGGCAAGGTTGTGCT
>CAUQMF010000043.1:0-15505 GCA_963518965.1 uncultured Campylobacter sp. | reverse complement strand
GAATTACTCCTTCGTTCTCACGCGTATCTGCATATCGTGCCAAATCGTTAGGAGTTATAATGCTTGTGTATTTCATAATCCAAGTATCCTTTTTTTTGATAGCATTTTATATATTTTTAGCTTTATTTCACAAAATTTGCTTTCTAAAATTTTTAAGTAAATTGTGCTTTAATATGGTATAGCAATTTTAAGACATATTTGTAACTGTTTATCGCAAAGATGCAGGTAAATGTATATGTGAAATTTACAAAAGATCGTGTGCAGATCAAAAAATTAATACGACAAAAACACGGTTTCATTTTCTAAAATAATCAAAATTTAATCTGAAAATCCAAGCTTTGCAAGGCTTTGACAAGAGAGCTGAAAACTAACCCACGCTCAAAACCTACACCAAATTTATGCTCAAGTAAGATAAGCGTAATTTAGACAAAATTTAGCCGAATCTACGCCAAAGCGAGGCAAGGCACGCCCACCAAATCAAAGCGTAAATTCGGTAATTTTAAAACAAAACGCAGGCGACTACTCCTGCATTTCTATCCATTTTTGCGCGATTCTTACGGCATTGGTCGCCGCTCCCACGCGGATTTGGTCGGCGCTACACCACAGATGAAGGACGTTTTTGCGGTAGTTATCCGTGCGGATGCGTCCGACGTAGGTTTCGTTGGTGTCGCTTGAGATGCTTGGCATCGGGTATTTTTTTGCGGCGGGCTCATCCACGACCACGATGCTAGGCGCTTTGCGCAAGATTTCGCGAGCGGCCGCGGCGTCCACGTCTCTATCAAAATGAATCGTGATAGCCTCTGAGTGGCTGCGAAGCACCGGCACGCGTACGCAGGTTGCGCTCACTTCCATATTTTTGTGGAGGATTTTTTGGGTCTCGTTGACCATTTTCATCTCCTCTTTCGTGTAGTCGTTATCCAAAAATACGTCGATGTGCGGGATGACGTTAAACGCTAGCTGGTGCGCGAAGACTTTCGGCTCGCACTCATCAAGCTTAAACTCGAAAAACTTTTGCAGCTGCGTGACCAGCTCCTCCATACCCTCTTTACCTGCGCCCGAAGCCGCCTGATAGGTCGAGACGTCCACGCGGTTGATGCCGTATGCGTCGTCTAACGGTTTTAAAATTTGCACCATCTGGATGGTCGAGCAGTTTGGGTTGGCGATGATGCCGCGGGTTTTCCACTGCGCGATGTCCTGCGGGTTGCACTCGGGCACGACTAGCGGCACGTCCGCGTCCATCCTAAAGTGGCTGGTGTTGTCGATCACGACGGCGCCGCTGGCGGCTGCAAATTTGGCGTATTTTTCAGATACCGATCCGCCCGCGCTAAAAAACGCTATGTCGATCTCGTGTTCGTCAAAAACGGTCTCGGTAAGCTCCACGACTTTGTGATTTTTGCCTTTAAACTCTATTTGGGTGCCCGCGCTTTTCGCGCTTGCTAACGGTAGTAGTTCGCCTACAAGGAAATCTACCTCCTCCATAACGCGGAAAAGCTCCTCTCCGACTGCGCCCGTCGCGCCCACGACGGCAACGTTAAATTTTCTCATTTTAGACTCCTTTGTTTTTACTTCTTTTTACATCTCGGTCGGCAAAGCCCTTGCGACAAGCCTCTTTGGCTTAACCCGGCACCAAAGACTTACCTTACCTTGCGGATTAAATTTTGTTTGCTTTTTAAGCTACGATCTGTCTCGCGCTTAGTCTCATCGGTTGCGTAGCGCGCTTAAGACCAAACTCGTTTCGCGGACTAAATTCGGGTTTTTGGCAGAAAGTTATCCGCGCCCGTTTTTACCCATTAAATTTAACTCAAATTTTACTTCTTGTCGGCTCAAATTTGCCGCTCAAATTTACTAAAACCGTACCGTATTTTCAGCGTCGCAGTCTCGGCCCGGCTAAATTTAAAATCTAAGCTAAAATCTCGCTTATTTTACTCGCGTGAAGCTTAAATTTAAGCTACTTTCTGCTGCGAGCTTGTAAAAAAAGATCGCCCGGTTGTATCTCCTCGCTTTCGCTTAGGATCGCCGCTCGCTGCACGACGGAGATTAGCTCGCGGATATTGCCCGGAAAGTCGTATTTTTGAAGCTCTTTAACGGCGGCCTCGGAAAAATGTTTCGCCCCAAGGCCGAATTCGCCGCAGCTTTGCTCTAAAAAACGCTCCGCGATAGGCAAGATCTCCTCTTTGCGCTCTCTTAGCGGCGGAATGGCGACAGGAACGGTGTTTAGGCGGTAAAACAGATCCTCTCTAAATTTACCGCTTTGTATGAGTTCGGGCAGGTCAGCATTGGTCGCTGAAACGATACGGACGTCGATTTTGATGCTTTTCGTCGCGCCAAGGCGCGTGATCTCGCGCTCCTGGATCGCGCGCAGGAGCTTTGGCTGCAAATTTATAGGCATCTCGCCGATCTCGTCTAGAAATAGCGTACCGCCGTCGGCTAGCTCAAACTGCCCCTTTTTCATAGCCGAAGCGTCGGTAAATGCCCCTTTTTCAAAGCCGAAAAGCTCGCTTTCTATCAAATTTTCTGGGATCGCGGCCATGTTTATCGCGATAAACGGCCCGTCCTTGCGCGGCGAGTTTTTGTGGATAAATTTAGCAAAAAGCTCCTTGCCTACGCCGCTTTCGCCCATCAGCATCACCGAAGCATCCGTTTTCGCGACGCGCTTGCTTAAATTTAGGGCGTACTCAAGCGCGGGCGAGCTGGCGGCAAAATCGCTAGAATCTACGCTGGAGCTCGTGCGTTCCTCGGTTAAATTTACGTGAATATTCGGAGCTTTTTGTTTTAAAAACTCTACCCTTTTAATCGCCTCGTAAAGCATCTGCACGTCAAAAGGCTTGGTTAAAAAATCCTTTACGCCAAGACGCATACTCTCTATGGCTTTGTTTAGCGAGGCGTTGCCGGTTATGATGATGACGTCAAATTTGCCCTCCAGGCGCTTTATGAACTCCAGCCCGTCCATTTGAGGCATATTGATATCCGTAATAATTAAATCGGTATTTTCGTCCATTTTTTTGAGAGCCTCGACCGCGCTTTTGTAACTTTTGATTTTTAGATCGTCGTATTCGCCAAGCGCGATTTCAAGGGACTTGCGCATATTGATGTCGTCTTCTACTATCACTATGTTCATTTTTGCTCTCTTTACTTTTTGTTTTTAAAAACGCTAATGATAGCTGAATTTGGCTTAAATTTTACAGTAAAACGTACGGGAAATAGCGTAAGATCGGTTGCGGAGTTTATGTTTTTGTTGCGTTGGACGAAGCGATCTTCAACTTTAAATTTATAAGGCAAAAAGCACTCGAAAAGCTCGTTTTTATGTAAATTTAAAAACTCTAGCGAGCTTTGCGCGGGCTGCTTGGAAGCGTCTATTTCACATAGATATTCGTACTCTAGCCCGCTTAGAACCATTGCCTTTGAAAGCGCGATATCGTCATAAACTACGGTGTAATTTTTAGTGGAGATTTTGGCCCAGAGGATAAACTCCTCCGAGCCGTAGAGAAGCGCCGTAGCGGCAATCAATAAGCAAAAATTTCTTGCCACTTGTTTTGGTCGATTTTCATTTCCATTCTGACGCGATAAAGCCCGTCTTTAAAGTCGTGCTCGACGATGGAAGCGTTTTTGATGAGACCTGCGACCTGTGACGTGATGGTAGAGTCTCTAAGCATCGCGTCTCTAACCGTGTCTTTAGAGTTTATCTTGACGCCGTAGAGTTTCTCGGCTAGTTGCCTATGCGCATCCGCGATGGCTGCGCGCTTGGCTAGAGCTAGCGACTGCGCTTGCGAAACGGCGTTGGTCGGAGCGATACCCTCGCCAACTGCACCGAATACCGCATCGACGGGTTCGATATCGTATATCATTTTTTCTTGCTTCATCACGTTTCTGATATCTTCTTTATCGACCTTTTGGATGACGATATCTTGTTTTGCCGACGTGGCATCGTCGGAGGAAAAAGGGTTGTTAAAGGAACAACCGCTTGTCAAAAAGGCTACCGCGCCTAAAACCGAGAATGTAATTTTTTTCATTCTTAAACCTTTAAATTTAGTTTTTTCTTCATTTATAAAAATACTAGCAAATTGTATTCCAAAAGCACTAAATTCATTCTAAATTTTCTAGCGTCTCTTCGCCTATATCTTCGCCGTCTTCCTCGGCTTTAGGGCACTTAGCGATACTAACTACGTCGTCGCCGTCCACGTTTACTACGATGACGCCGCTGGTGTTGCGGCCCGCTTTGCGGATACTTTGCATATCGACGCGTATCATCTTGCCGCTTGAGGTTAGAGCCATCAGATCTTGTTCGTCATCGACCATTACGACGCCGATCAGATCGCCGGTGCGGTTAGTTAGCTTCATGCAGATTACGCCCTTGCCGCCGCGATTTGTTAGGCGGTATTCGTCTGCGGTGGTGCGTTTACCGATACCTTTTTGAGATATGCTTAGTACTTCTTGCTCGTTGCTTTCGATGACGGCCGCGCCTACGACCTCGTCGCCTGCTTCTTTAAATTTAATACCCGTCACGCCGCGAGCCGTTCTGCCCATCTGGCGGACTTTGCTGAGTTTAAATTTGAGGCACATTCCCTTTTTGGTTACGATAAATAGCATTTTTTCGCTATCGTCGCTTCCTTCAGCCGCGTTCTCGTCGTTTTCCTCGCTATTTTCTTCGTCGATCTGAGCTTCTATCGCTTCTATCTCGTTTATCTCGGTCTCTACGCCAAGCTCGTCAATCAGATTTATCGGCTCTTCTTCGCCTTCTACGATGAGAGCGGTCACTAGCTCGTCGTTCTCGTCCAGGTTAATGGCGCGAACGCCGATGGAGCGGATGTTTTTAAATTCGCTTAAATTCGTGCGTTTTACGATGCCGTTTTTAGTGAAAAACGCGAGCGATTTACTCTGGGCAAAATCGGTCGTCGGGATGATTGCTTTGATCTTTTCGTCGGGCTGTAGCTGGATGAGATTTACTACCGCTTTGCCTTTTGCGGTGCGGCTTCCTTCAGGGATCTTATAGACTTTGAGCCAGTATAGCTGTCCGCGATCAGTCACGAACATCAGCGTATCGTGAGTGTTGCTCGTAAAGAAGCTCTCGATGAAGTCGTCGTCGTACGTAGTTACCGCGACCTTGCCCTTACCGCCGCGTTTTTGCTTCTCATACTGCTTGCTTGGCACGCGCTTGATGTAGCCTCGGTGCGTGATGGTTACGACCATATTTTCGTTAGGGATGAGGTCCTCGATGTCGATATCGTCGTAGTCGTCGACGATCTCGGTGATGCGCGGCACTTTAAATTTATTTTTTATCTCGAGTAGCTCGTCTTTGATTAGTTTTTCTAGCAAGGTTTCGCTCTTTAAAATTTCATCAAGGCGCGAGATCTCGGCCATCAACTCGGCTAGCTCTGCCTCTAGTTTTTCGCGCTCTAAACCCGTTAGCTTGCTTAGCCTCATATCTAGGATCGCGTTTGCTTGCAGCTCGCTAAGACCGAATTTTGCCACCAACCCCTCGCGAGCGCTTGGCGTGTCGGCGCTATTTTTGATGAGCTCGATCACCTCGTCGATATTATCTAGCGCGATCTTTAAGCCCTCTAAGATATGCGCTCTAGCGCGGGCTTTTTCTAGGTCAAATATCGTGCGGCGGATGATGACGGTTTTTCTGTGATTTAAAAATAGCTTCAAAAGTTCGATTAGGTTAAATACCTTCGGCTCTTTGTTGTTTATCGCAAGCATTATGACGCCAAACGTGCTCTCCATCGTCGTGGATTTAAAGAGATTGTTTAGCACGATGTCGCTCATCGCGTCGCGTTTTAGCTCAATGACGACGCGGATGCCGTCTTTGTCGGACTCGTCGCGTACCTCGCTGATACCTTCGATCTGTTTTTCTTTGACCAGCTCGGCGATCTGCTCGATGAGGCGGGCTTTGTTCGTCTGATACGGCAGCTCGTCTACGACGATTACGTCTTTGTTCGGCTTTTTTTCGATGTGGGTTTTGGCGCGTAGTTTCACGCGGCCGCGTCCCGTGCGGTAGGCCTCGATGATGCCTTTTTTGCCAAATATTATCCCGCCAGTAGGAAAATCCGGCCCTTTTATGTACTGCATCACCTCTTCTAGCGTCGCATTTTTATTTTCAAGTACGAGCAAAAGCCCGTCGATTAGCTCGTCAAGGCTGTGCGGCGGGATATTCGTCGCCATACCGACTGCTATACCGCTAGAGCCGTTTAGTAGCAAATTCGGCACGCGACTAGGTAGGACGTCTGGCTCAGTCTCTCTGTCGTCGTAGTTTGGGATAAAATCAACCGTGTCTTTTTCGATATCGCGCAAAATTTCTTCGGTGAGATTAGTCATCCTAGCTTCGGTATAACGCATCGCAGCCGCACCGTCGCCGTCGATGGAGCCGAAGTTTCCTTGGCCGTCGACCGCCGGATAGCGCATGGAAAATTTTTGCGCCATACGCACGAGCGCGTCGTAAACGGCCGTATCGCCGTGGGGGTGGTACTTACCGATGACGTCGCCCACGATACGCGCGGATTTCATATACGGGCTACGGCTGCCGACTCCTAGGTTGTTCATCGCGTATAGGATGCGTCTATGAACGGGCTTTAGACCGTCTCTAGCGTCAGGTAGGGCGCGACCGACGATGACGCTCATCGAGTAGTCGAGGTAGCTCGTTTTTATCGACTCTTCGATATCGACGGCTTGGATGTCTTGATTTTGATTGAGTAGATTTTCTTCCATTTTTATCCTTAAAATTTACTGCCTGATTCTAGCTTAAATTTGATTAAAATTTAATTTAATACCTCGCATCAGCAAGCGTCAGCGCAAAAAGCACCTCGCAGCCGGCTTTTTGTAGCGTCCGTCTGGCTTCGTCTATCGTAGTGCCCGTCGTCACTATATCATCTATCAAGATAACGGGAAATTTAGGCGTTTTTAAGAGCTTAAAATTTCGCGGATTTTTTAGGCGAAAGGCCAGGTCTTTGCCGTGATAGCTAACGTTTGAGCCCGCGTGCAAACAGGCGTAAAGCGGACGGATTTCCGCGCTTTTTAACGCGCGAGCCAAAATCGCCGTATGCGAGTAGCTGCCTGTCGCTCTATCGTCGATCGGTACGGCGTTTACCGGCGAGCCGAAGCTAAATTTGCTAGCAAAAATTTTAAAACTCAAATTTGCGAGCGCGCCGTAAACGAAAGAGCCGTGAAATAGGTGCTTTGAATGGAGTAAATTTTTAATCTCGGAGTAGTCAAAAAAGCTGTAAATTTTAAAATCGCCGTCCAAAACGCGCGTTCTTGCGGGCGAGGAGCGCAGGTGATCTTTGCAAATTTGACAGATCACGCCGAGGCTCAGATGCCCGCAGTTAGCGCATCTCATCAGCTTTTTAGGATCTGGATCGCTGCGCGTTTTACGATGTCTTGGAGTAGCTCGTCAAAAAAGCTCTTAAACGCGCCGCTTGTGTGGATCGGGGCAAATTTGGTCTGCTCCTGCGAGACGTTTTTGGTAATGGTCTGATCGCCTCTGTGCACCGTTATCGCAAGCTTTGCCGAGCCTTTTAGGTTGTCTGTGGAGTAGCCGCTTAGATTTGCTTTAAGCTCGACGATCCTCACGTCCACAACGATATCGCCAAAGTCGCTCAAATTTGCTCCTAGGCGCTTTAGCTCGGTGCTAAGGCCGTCTTGTAGCCAGCTCTCGATGCTGTTTTGCAGCGTGACGTACTCTTTGACGTTGCCGTTGCTGCCGGTGATCGTGGCGACGATGCTTTTGTTGGCGCGGGCGTCCTCGATGCTATTTATACGGATATTTTTTTGGTAGCCCATCTGATTTGAGGTTGATTGATACGGGGTTAAATTTAACACCGAACTGCGCTGCGAACATCCGCTAATAATCGCGGCAAAAAGCGCGGCGGCAAGGGCGAAAAAAGCTAAATTTTTCATATTTTTCCTTTATAGTTTCGAGATTTCTTCGGCGGCTTTGTTGGCGGCTTGTTTAACCAGAAGGTAGACGTAGAGGTTAAAGTCCTCCGCGTCCTCGGCCTCGAACTTGCGTACGTCTTGTCTGGTGGAGATGTTTAGCACGCGGGTTTTGTTGATGTTTTTGACACCCAGTTTGCCCTTCATCGCCGCGCTTAGATACTGCGACGGCTCGCTATACGACGCTGCGTAGTCGGTAAACGCAAAATCCACGCGGTAGGTGTAAGGCGAGGTTTGGCTATCTACGACCATGATGCCGCGGTTTAGCAGCTCGTCTTGCAAGAAAAGATGAAAAAGCTTTTCAAGGCGCTCTTTTGGATAGAGCATTTTCGCGCCGTTTTTGGAGATAAATTTTATGCCGCTATCAGCTGCTCTTTCGTCGGCTACTTTGTGGATATAGACTTTTTTGATAGCCGCTCCCGTGTCGATCCTGCTTTGAGCGATGCAGCATTTTATCGCGACGTCGCCTGTGTAGTCCGTGCCGTTTATCTTGATATCCTGACCGCCGCTAGCGCATGAGGAGCAGTCTGCTTTGATACGCATCACTTCTTTGTAGCCTTTGGCGTTGCCGTCGCTAGCTTGAGCGACTTCCGGCGAGCTCTCGAACAGCCCGAAACATCCCGTAAAAAGGAACGCCGCAAATAAAAGTATAAAATTTTTCATAAAAATCCTTTCGTAAATTTTACATCGCGCAAGCAAAATTCTATCCAAATTTGAGATGAAATTCCAAATTTGCGTAAAATTTGGGGGAAATTGGAAAATTGTATAAATTTTATTAAGTTTGATTTTTGAGATTTTAAAAGCGGAGATAGCGTCAAATTTAGCATTTTTAAGGCGCGGGTATGGGAGGGTCAAATTTGTAAATTTGAGCTCAAATTTGACCGTGAGATAATAAAAAGCGGCCGCGAGCGTAGCGAATAACTCCGCAAAACGCTCGCAAAACGCCGCTAGTCTATTTTTAAAACGCTTAAAAACGCCTCTTGCGGCAAATTTACCTTGCCGATGGCTTTCATGCGCTTTTTACCCTCTTTTTGCTTTTCTAGCAGCTTGCGCTTACGCGTGATGTCGCCGCCGTAGCACTTGGCGGTTACGTTTTTGCCCATAGATTTTACCGTTTCGCGCGCGATGACTTTGTTGCCGATGCTGGCTTGAATAGCCACCTCAAAGAGCTGGCGCGGCACGATCTCTTTCATCGCCTTTACGAAGTCGCGCCCTTTGGATTGGGCTTTACTTTCGGGCACGATGATGGAGAGCGCGTCCACGGTTTCGCCTGCGACCTTGATATCAAGCTTCACCAGATCGCCCACGCGGTAGTCGCTAGGCTCGTAGTCAAAGCTCGCGTAGCCTTTGGTGCTCGATTTTAGCTTGTCGTAAAAGTCCATCACGATCTCGTTCATCGGGATGTCGTACTCGAGCAGCACGCGCTCGGGCGTGATGTAGTCCATCTTGGTCTGCACGGCGCGGCGGTTGTTTAGCAGCGTGATGATGTTGCCCAAAAACTCGCTTGGCGTGATGATCGTGGCTTTGACGTAGGGCTCTTTGATATGCTCGATTTTATTGACCGGCGGGAGCTGGCTCGGGTTTTGGATGCGTAAAATTTGACCGTCGGTTTGCACTACCTCATAGGTTACGGTCGGAGCCGTGGCGATGAGGTCTAGGTCAAATTCGCGCTCCAAACGCTCCTTGATAACCTCCATATGCAGTAGCCCCAAAAAGCCGACGCGAAAGCCAAAACCAAGTGCCACCGAGGTTTCCGGCTCGTAGCTGATCGAGCTGTCGTTTAGCTTTAGTTTATCCAGAGCGTCGCGCAGGTCCTCAAATTTATCCGTTTCGATCGGATAAAGTCCCGCAAATACGAACGGTTTAGCCCGCTCAAAGCCTCCGACGGGCTCTTTTACGGGATTACGAGCCAGTGTGATCGTGTCGCCCACCTGCACGTCGCTCACGTTTTTTAGCCCCAGCACCACGATACCGACCTCGCCCGCGCCCAAATTTGCCGTTTTTATCGGGGCGATGGGGTTTGGATACATGAGGTCTAGCACGATGTGTTTTTTGCCCGTGCCCATGACTAGGATCTCGTCGTTTTTCTTTAGCTCGCCGTCATAGACGCGCACGAGCGCCAGCGCGCCTAGGTAGTTGTCAAACCAGCTGTCGTAGATGAGCGTTTTTAGCGGCTTTTCCGCCTCGCCACCCGGAGCCGGGATACGCGTGATGACGGCTTCTAGCAGCTCTTTGATGCCGATGCCGCTTTTTGCGCTGACCTCGATCGCGCCGCTACAGTCAAGCCCTATGACGTGCTCGATCTCGTCTTTGACGCGGGCTGGATCGGCTGCGGGAAGGTCGATTTTGTTTATGACGGGGATGATTTCGAGGTTGTTTTCAAGTGCTATATAGACGTTTGCGATGGTCTGTGCCTCTACGCCCTGGCTAGCGTCTACGACGAGTAGCGCGCCCTCGCAGCTAGCTAGGCTACGACTCACCTCGTAGCTAAAGTCCACGTGGCCCGGAGTGTCGATCAAATTTAGGACGAAATTTTGCCTGCCTAGCGCGTAGTTTAGGCGTACAGACTGGGCCTTGATCGTGATGCCGCGCTCTTTTTCGATATCCATCGTATCCATGATTTGCGAGCTCATCTCGCGGTCGCTAACGGCTCCACACTCCTGTATAAGGCGGTCTGCGAGAGTGGATTTGCCGTGGTCGATATGAGCGATGATGCTAAAATTTCTGATGTTTTTCATGAAATCCCTAGTTAAATTTTGGGCGATTGTATAAAAATTTTCGTTAAAGTAGAGTAAATTTATGTTTGATTAAGTTGGCAGGCTCAAATTTAACGGGCGGCGGTTTGCGGCGGGGGGATTTGGGGTAAATTTGACGCGGGTTTTGCCCGTAAAATTTAACGTAAATTTTGAAATTTTTCACATGCGCCGCAGATAACCACGCAGAGCGAATATAAAAAACAGATATATGCCGCAAGCGGGACAAAAGCGAAAAATCCCGAAGCATAAACTAGAGCGTTTAGCCCGTATGTCGCATTTGCGAGTGCGGGTATATGATATGTCCAAAGCTCAGGCTTTTCAAAAGGAGTGTCGATAGCGTTGAAATACAAAGCCAAATTTAGCGCTAGCAGTAACAAAAATATATAATTCTTTTTTATAAAAGGAAAAGCGGCGCAAACCAAGGCTACTGCGAAATTTAGCGCGATCAGAAAACCTGTATAGTTGCCGTCCCCAAGGGCGCAATGCAGGCCGAAAATCACGACTAGTATATATTTTTTCATCTAAATTCGCCCCTTTTATAAAAATGAGTCGATTTAAATTTTAGCAAAAATTTATTCGTTTCGGGCTGCGGATTTGATTTGATATGCTAGATCGCGAAATTTCGCTCCAAATTTGCCCAAATTTTAATGACTATGCCCCAAATGTCCGCCCGCATCGTTTGACTTTACTTCGCAGATTAGCTCATCGGCGCATTCGTTATCGCTGCTCTCACACTGCAAGGTCGTGTGCGTGATGCCCAGATGCTCCATTTCGTGCGATATTTCGGCCATGATCCGCTCCGCTTCACGTACGCTTAGCTCGCCGCTAACTACGATGTGGGCCGTAAGCGCGTTTGCGCCGCTTGTTATGCTCCAGACGTGCAGGTCGTGCACCGAGAGTACGCCGTCCACGCTACTGATCTGCGCGACGAGCCCGTCCAGGCTCACGCCTTTTGGCGAGCCCTCCATCAGGATGTTTAGGCTCTCTTTTAGCACGCCCCAGCCGCTTTTTACGATGAGCGCAGCCACGAGCAGGCTAGCTGCCGCGTCCGCCCAGCCCCAGCCAAAACACATCATCGCCAAAGCCGCCGCGATCGCGCCCACCGAGCCCATGGCGTCACCCAGCACGTGTAGGTAGGCGCCGCGCATATTGACGTTTTCTCTCACGTCGCCGCCGCGCAGCATGTATAGCGCCACGACGATGTTTACGACAAGACCCAGCGTGCTGATGGCGAGCATCCCCGCGGTAGCTACTTCGGGCGGATTTTTCAGGCGCCTGGCCGCCTCGATGACGATAAAAACGGCGATGACGATGAGTGTGACGGCGTTTATCGTCGCGGCTAAAATTTCGATCCGCCTGTATCCGAAGGTTTTTTGCAGATTGCCTTTGCGTTCGCCGAATTTAAACGCAAACAGCGAAAGTCCGAGCGCTGCGGCGTCTGATAGCATGTGTCCGGCGTCTGAGAGCAGGGCGAGTGAATTGGTCGCGAAGCCGCCCGCGACCTCGACCAGCATAAAAGCGGAGATTATAAAGAAGGAATTTCTCAAAACGACCTTGTTTAACGCGTGCGAATGCGCGCAGTGGGCGTGATTTTCGTGCATTTTGACCTCGTTTTTCGGCAAATTTTAGTTAAATTATACCCAAAAAGCGCCTAAATTTTATCTATATCGCCTTCTAGTCCGGCATCTACGCGCTTGCCGATGTCTTTTAGTTTGCTAAACTCCTCTATCAGCCTCGGCGCGTCATCAAGACTGATCGCAAACGTCCAAAGATAGGTGAGCACCGAGTAGATGTGGCCCGCGTTTGCTTGCTTGTGCGATAGCATAAATATCGCCAAGCTAAAAATCACCGCCGCACTCGTGCCGATGATGAAAAAGCTCATCGCCTCTCTGTTTGAGATGTGGATACGAAGCTTTGAAAGTACGTCGTAGTGGCGATTTAGCGTGCGCTCATCGCCTGCGCTTATGCGTCCTGCCTCGTGCTCTAGCTGGTTGTTTAGCTTTAGATACAAGCGGTCGTTTTTGGCGATGTATTTGGGTAGCAAAATGCCAAAAACCGCGAGTAGAGCAAAAACGGCCAAACCCACGTAGAACTCGATAAATAAAAGCATGATCGCCGAGCCGAAAATCGAGACGACCGAGGTAAAAAACACGGGAAAATGCTGCTCGAAAAAATCCACGAATTCGCGAGATAAATTTGCTCTTGCGATTACGGCGCTTTCGTCTTTTGCGGCTCTTTTTTCGTTCATTATCACGCTTACGGCAAGTCCTGCATATATCCTAGTAAATACCTGCGTATCCACGCGCCGCCTAATCGAGCCTAACCCCCAGCCGACAAACACCATGCACGAGTAGCTAAGCGCCAGAAGCGTATCGCCCGCTACGATGGCGTTTATGGCGATGCCGGCTAGTACGGGATAGATGAGAAATAGCCCGTTTTCCGCCAAAACCAGGCTAAACGTCAAGAATAGCTTTTTAAAATTTTTCTTTGCGATGAGCGTTAGCGTCTTAAATGCGCTATTTTGCATAAAATTCCTTTGTTTAAAATCGCGCGGATTTTAACTGATTTTAAAATTTGCATCAAATTTTGGAATTTTTGCTGTAACTCTTGACATTACAACAAAATTTGATTATACTTCGCTCATCGGTTTTAAGTTATAGCATAACAACAAAAAATCCAAGGAGAAAAAGATGTCAAACTACAAGATCGTTTCAACAAAAAATGCGCCGAGAGTCGAGCTAAAAGAAGCTCTAAATTTAAGCGGCTGTGAGCTCTCTATCAACGAACTTCCCGCAAACGCGAGCGTACCTTTCGTGCATTCGCACAAGCAAAACGAGGAGCTTTACTTGGTGCTAAAAGGTGGCGGCACGCTCTTTATCGACGGCGAGGAAAAGGATGTTAAAGAGGGCGATGCGATCCGCATCGATCCCGCGGGCAAAAGGTGCTTCAAGGCGGGCGCGCAGGGGATGAAGTTTATCTGTATCCAGACCAAACGCGGCAGCCTGGAGCAGTACACTAACGGCGACGGCGTGATAAACGACGATGTAAAGCCTAGCTGGCTGTAAATTTACGCGGCGATCAAGCAAATCAAATTTAAAGGAGAAACAATGAAAGTAGCAATCATAGGTGCAAACGGAAAATCAGGTTCAAATTTGGTGCAAGAAGCCCTAAAACAAGGCTACGACGTTACGGCGATCGTGCGAAACAAAGAGTATAAAAACGGCGACGTAAAAGTTGTTTATAAAGACGTTTTTGAGCTTAGCAAAGCCGATTTAGAGGGCTTTGACGCCGTTATCAGCGCATTTGCGGCATGGACGCCCGAAACGTTCCCGCTTCATAAAAAGGTAGCAAAACACCTCGCAGACGCGCTTAGCGGTACTAAAACGAGGCTGCTCGTCATCGGCGGCGCCGGTACGCTGCTTGTGGACGACAAAGGCACTATGGCTATGGATACGCCGGGCTTCCCGCCTGAGTATATGGGCGTCGCAAAGGCTACGGCGGAGTCGTTTTTCGAGCTAAAAGGCAGAACCGATGTGCTTTGGACTTACGTAAGCCCGGCCGGCGAATACGACGATCAGGGCGCTCGCACGGGCAAATACGTGCTTGGCGGCGATAATATGATTTTAAACTCGCAAAACGAGAGCTACATAAGCTACGCAGACCTCGCGCTTGCGGTCATAGACGAGCTAAAAAATAGAAATTTCGTGCAAAAGCGCTTTACCGCAGTGGGCGAGAGGACGTGAGCTTAAAATTTTGCTTAATTTAGCTAAAATAACGCCGCACGAAATCAACGTGCGGTTTTTAAATTTAAACCAAGGCTGATTATGCAAATAGGACAAAAATTTTCCATCGCTATACATATCCTGCTTAGCTGCGAGTTTTTTAAAGACGAGAAAAACACGAGCGAGTTTTTAGCCGGCACGATCGGCACGAACCCCGTCATCGTGCGAAATATAATCAGGCTTTTAAAATCTGCAAATTTAATAAACGTAAGCGCGGGCACGGGCGGGGCGAGCCTAGCTAAAAAGCCTGATCAAATCACGCTTTTTGATATATTTTCGGCGGTAAACGAGGGCGAAAAGGGTGTCTTTAAAATCCACAAAAACTCGCCGCCGCCTTGTCCGCTAGGAGGCAGGATCGAGGCGCTTTTGACGCCTAAATTTACCTCCGCGCAGCAAGCGATGTTTGATAGCTTAGCGGGCGTAAATTTGCAAAATTTGCTAGACGAGCTTAGCGTAAAAAGCGTCGCTGAAATTTAAATTTACGTCAAACTTTTTCTTTGTTTTCTAATAAATTTATATATTTTAAAATATAATTCGTAAATTTAATCAAAGGAGTTTCAAAGTGGAAGCAGACGTAAAAACCGTCAAATCAAAAAGCCTAATCAGAAGGTATTTTGAGATAAATTTGCTCTATAAAATTTTAGCCGGGCTGATTTTAGGAGCGGTATTTGGCGCCATATTTCAAAACGCAACCGGCGCTATCGAGATACTAAAGCCGTTTGGAGATATATTTATAAGACTGCTTAAGATGATCATCGTGCCTATCGTTACCGCTTCGCTCATAGTGGGCTGTAGCTCGATCGCGCCGTCTGATCTGGGTAGGGTAGGGGCGAAGGTGCTGCTATTTTACCTTGCGACCTCGTTTTGTGCGATACTTATAGGCCTTGGCGTGGGGATATTTTTAGAGCCCGGAGCCGGCCTTGGTATCACGGGTGCTGCTTCTGCGCAGGCCAAAGCGGCTAATGCGCCTTCTATGTCGCAAATTTTAGTAAATCTTTTCCCGACTAACCCCATAGAAGCGATGGCAAAGGGTGAAAT
>CAUQMF010000042.1:0-16052 GCA_963518965.1 uncultured Campylobacter sp. | reverse complement strand
CAGATACTCCATGTCCTCTTCTTTCATACGCTTTTTTTCGGCCTGCGAGATGCCCACGACTTGCGCGGTACCCGTTTTTGCCGCTAGCGTGAGTTTTGCCTCTTTAAAATATTTATGCGCGGTACCTTTTTTATGATTTACGACCTCATACATCGCCTTTTGGACATACGGGAGTTGCTTTTTCTCAAACGGCGTTAAAATGTCATCGGTAGGCTCAAATTTAACTTCCTCGCCGTTTACGCTACGTAAAAAATGCGGAACGATGTTTTTCCCCGTCGCCAGGATACCCGTATAGCGCACCACCTGCATCGGCGTCACGAGGAAGTTACCCTGCCCGATCGAGGTAATCAGCGTCTCGCCCTGATACCACGGCTGAGCGTATTTTTGCATCTTCCACTCGCGTCCTGGCACGATACCGACAAATTCATTTGGCAGATCCACTCCGCTTTTTTGCCCGAAGCCCAGCCGCTCTAAAACCGGCGAAATGGCGTCTATGCCGACCTTTAAGCTGCCCTTATAAAAATAATCGTCGCAGCTCTCGCGGATGGCCGAATTCATATCCATAAAACCGTGTCCGTAGACGTTCCAGCAGCGAAAATTTCGCCCTCCAAGCTCAAATGAGCCCGAGCAAAAATACCCGTCGGAGCGGTTCATCTTACCGGTATCCAAAAATGCCATCGCCACGCCCATTTTTATAACCGAGCCCGGCGGATAAAGGCCGTTTACGAGTTTGTTTGTGAATGGATGATCGATACTTTTAACAAGCTCGTCCCACTTAGCCTGCGAAAGACCCGTAACAAACGGGTTTAGATCATACTCGGGGAAGCTGCCCGCAGCCAGTATCGAGCCGTCTCTCACGTCCATCACGATGATAACGCCCGCGTTATCGCCGAAAATTTCCTCGATGTATTTTTGCATTTCAAGGTCGATCGTGAGCGATATATCCGAGCTTTGCGGGTAGCTCACGGATATCTCCTCGACCTCCTGGTTTAGCGCATTTACTTTTACCTTTCGTACGCCCTCTTGCCCCTGCAAGACGGAGTTATAAAAGCGCTCCGTGCCGCTTCTACCCGTGTGATTGGTTAGCTTTGCGACGGGATCGGACTCGACGTCTTGCTGGTTTGCGCGACCGACGTAGCCGATGATATGCGAGGCTAAATTTGCATAAGGATAGTGGCGCTTTGATGCCGGCTTAACCTCTAAATTTTCTCGCAGCGAGAGCTCGGCTATACGCGGTATCATCTTATCGTAGTCCATAAAATCGATAATCTGAATGAAATCTTGGTTATAAGGCGAGTCGGCCTTGACGTATTCGCGCTTTAGCTTCGTGACGTTTAAGTCCTCGAATAAATTTTGCAAATTTGCAAGCTCAGCATCTAAAATCTCCGCCCTTTTTCCGTTTAGGTGCGGCTTTAAAGCGACGGAAAAGCCGAGACGATTTACCGCCATCGGACGGCCTTTGGCATCTAAAATAAGCCCCCTGACTGGGGCTAGGTACTGCGTTTTTACCGCATTTTGCTCGGCGATCTCTTCGTAAAAGTCATTTGATTTGACGCTAAGGTAATAAACGCGCACCAGCAAAAGCACCCAGACGCTAAATATGATGCCAAAAACTATGCGCATCCTCATAAGCGCCCCCTAAACAAAATCACCGTCAAAACAGACTCCACGCCGACGTAAATCAGGTATTCGTAGTCAAATTTTAGCATGGGTAAATTTGCCGCGTATGAGATAAAAGAGCTCGTCGCGCAGGTCCAAACGTAGCCGCTAGCGACGAATCCCGCCGCCAAAAGCTCTCTTGATTTTAGCGTAACGATGAGCCAGTCGGACATAAAATGATAAAAAAGCATAAACGCAATCACAGCTGAAAACAGCGCAAACCCGTGCGCCTGCTCGGCAAAAGTAAGATAAAATAGACAAAAATACCACTCCTTGCCAAACTCTTTGAGCGTCTTTTGCTTCTGCAAGGTTAGCATAATCATATAGGTGAAAAATATCCCGATAAGAGGCGGTAGATATGTAAATATAGTCGTTAGGCTCTGATAAACGATGAGAAAAGCCACCCAAGCAAGCTGCTTTAAAAATCGTTTCTCCGCGCCAAGTCTTTGCATCGCCGCACTCATTTGCATCGTTATAGGTTTTTAGCTAAATTTGCAAATTTAGTCTTGGAGTCGCTTAAATTTGTAAATTTAGTCGGAAAATTTGATGGTAAAAATGCCAAAATTTGCCTGAGGCTTTTTGATTTCATTACAGCCCCAGCGCGTTTAGATATATAAGCTCGTTTGCCTTTTCTACGCCCGTTTTTTTAAGCGCCGAAACGAAATGCGCGCCCGGATAGACTTTTAAAACCGCGCTTTTTTGGCTTTGATTTAGCTTGTCTGATTTTGTGAGAAAATTTAAAATTTTTTGATCGGGGCGCAGGAAGCTTTGCAGATAATCATCCACGTCCCTATCGATTTGCATATCAAACTGGCGCGAGTCGATGAGATGCACGAAAAGCTTGATGTTGGCTCTAAATTTTAGATATTCGTCGAGATTTTTTTTCCACTGCGCGTGCATGCTTTTAGCCACTTTGGCGTATCCAAAGCCCGGCAGATCGACGAAGGTCAAATTTGCCCTCTCCTCGCTTGATTCGCCTTGCTCGTTTTTGATACCGCGCGCATACTCGACCTCGAAAAAATTTATGAGGCGCGTTTTGCCCGGCGTCGAGCTACTTTTGGCTAGTCCTTTTTGATTTACTAGTGCGTTTATAAGGCTGCTTTTGCCGACGTTTGAACGCCCTAAAAACGCTACTTCGCTAGAGTTTGCAGGCGGAGCTAGCGAGATGTCGGGTGCAGAGATAAGAAATTTTGCGTTTAAAACGCGGATCACTTTTTATCCTCGACTTGGAATATAAATTTGACAGGCTCTTTTTTGCCGCTGTTTACGTTATACATACCGCTATTTTGATTGACCGTGATCTTTTCGCCGTAGACTTTTTTATCGGTTTCTATCTCGTGCAAAAAGCCGTTGCCGTTTATCGTATATAAATTCGGCGTTGGCTCGTAAATAAGCTCGCTACCGCTACCGTCGTATGTTTTATTTTTGATAAATACTCTAAATTTAGCGTTACCGGAAGCGACGTATTTTAGCGGATTGCGATTTCTATCAAAATGTATAACGACGAGATTAGCGGTTAGCGTATCTTTACCTTTTTTAATATTTACGTTACCTTTAAATTCGCTTATTTGCTTGCCTTCGTCGGCGTAAAACTCATCTGCGGTGATCTCTACTTGCTCTGCTAAAAGAGGCAAAGCGCCAAGCGCCAAAACCAAAGCCGTCTTTTTAATCAAATTTATCTTCGTCATTTTTCGTCCCGTTTCTTTCTATCTTGTTCTATTAGGGCAAACGCTTTTTTGATATAAGCCTTTTTTAGCTCAAAATCGTAAACCAAAGCCTTGCCGACTACCTTATCCTCGTCGCGCGTCATCGTAAAAGGCGTCTCGGTCGCGGCTACTTTCGTCGCCGTACTATAAACGACCTCGTCCGAGAAAAACGTCAATTTTTCGCTATTAGCATATTTAGCGTTACCTTTAAATTTAATGCGACCTCCGTTATAAAATGCCTTATCTGCGCTAACGTTATGCTCCTTGTTGTCCTTAAAGATTTCTGCCCTAAATTTTATAAACTCGTCAAATTCGGCGTATCTGTTCCACGTATCGGCTTCGTATCTAGCATTTACAGCCGTGGCGTTTATCTCATAGTCGGTAACCGCGTTCATCTGCATATCCGCGCTAACTTCGCCGCCCTTTAAAAGCTCGCTATAATAAGGCTCCTCAATCGCCAAATAAACCATCGCCACGCTAAAAACGCTAACGACGATATAAAATATCCTTATAACCAACGTTTAGCCCACTCTCGCCTTAAGCCTTCGCTGTCTATAAGCATCTCTATCATCTCACGCACCGCACCGTTACCGCCTTTGTAATTAAGCTTCGTTTTTGCTTCAAGCTCTTTGATCGCGTTTTTTGGTTTAAAGCTCCATCCGACGCTTTTTAGCAGCTTGTAGTCGTTATAATCATCGCCTATAGCCGCAGCGTTTTCAAACTCCAGCCCTTCAAATTCCAGTATCTGTTTTGCGGTTTCAAATTTATCGCTAACGCCTTGATAGACGTGCGTTATCTTTAGATCCTGCGCCCTTTTTTCGACGATAGGAGAGCTTCTACCCGTGATGATCGCGGCTTTTTTGCCAAGCTTCAGCCAACTCTCGATAGCGTATCCGTCCTTGACGTCAAAAAATTTAAGCTCGTCGCCGTTAGGACTATAAACGATTTTGCCGTCGGTTAGGCAACCGTCTACGTCTAAAAATATAATCTCTATCATAGCACGCCTTTCGTACTAGGCACGCCGACTCTGGAGTTTTTAGCCAAAGCCCTTCTTAGCGCGACGGCGCAGGCCTTAAAGCTAGCCTCCAAGATATGATGAGAGTTTCGTCCGCGAATTTTAGTGATATGTAGCGTAATTGCAGCATTAAACGCTAGGGCTTGGAAAAATTCGTTCGCCAGCTCTACGTCAAATTCGCCTACTTTGCCTTCGTTTATACTCTCATAGACTAAAAACGGGCGATTTGAAAGATCAAGCGCGCAGTTTACCGCAGCCTCGTCCATAACTACCGTCGCCTCGCCAAATCTCTCGACTCCGCTAAGCGGATAAATTTTCTCTCTTAAAGCTTGTCCGATAACGATGCCTACGTCCTCCACGCTGTGATGAAAATCTACATGCAAATCGCCCTTGCAGACAAGCTCCATATCAAAAAGCGCATGTTTGCAAAAAGCCTCAAGCATATGATCGAAAAATCCTATACCGGTACATATCCGGGCTTCACCGCTACCGTAAATCTCAAGCTCTAACCTAATATCGGTTTCTTTAGTTTTTCTTTGCATTTTATTCTCTCACGAAAAATGCGCCCGCGATATGACCGGCATTTATAAAGTCTTTAGCCTCGTCCTCGCTTCTAAAGCCGGCTATAAACACTCTATATACCTTACCTCCGTCAAGCTCGTAAGACTTTATAACCGTATCGTACGCTCCATTGCCGTATTTGCCAGCGTATTGCTGTCTTTGCGCATTTGCGCCACTTAAATTTTTAAACGCGCCGATTTGCACCATAAAGACTCCGCCGACAAAACTTTGCTGCTGGGTTTTAGCTATACCCGAACTTTGCGCGCCAGGTTTATTTTTGGCCTGAGGCGCCTGAGCGGTAGTTTTGTCGCTAACGTTACCGTTAAAACCTACGACTTCAAGCAAAACCGGAGCCGTGCCGGCGTTAAATACGTCGAGCTTTACCGCGCCGGTTTTTGAAAGGTCGATTACGCGCCCGGCCACGAAAGGACCTCTGTCGTTGATACGCACGACGATACTTTTGCCGTTTTTTATATTCGTCACGCGCACCATCGTATTCATCGGTAGCGTCTTATGCGCCGCCGTCATAGCGTGCATATCGTATACTTCCCCGTTTGACGTCCTTTTACCGTGGAAATCAGGTCCGTACCAGCTAGCTACTCCGCTAGCCCTGTCGCCGACTTTTACGACCGTAGGATAGTACGTTTTACCGTTTATGGTATACGGACGCATAGTGGCTTCGTGCATACCTTTAGATGAGTTTATTTTACCGCTTCCGCCCTTTTTAGAACCGCCGCCCGCTATGCCGCCCATAGGCGAGGTCAAAAACGAACAACCGCTCATAAAAAAAACCAAAAATAGGCTAAAAAATATAAATTTAACTCTACTCGGTTGCGGCAAGTTTAGCTCCTATAGAACCGTTTGAGCTCATTAGCGTATTAGCCTCTTTTAGATCTTCAAGCGCGACATCGAATTTTTGCGACACTTCACCTAGCGTCTCTCCGCTTTTTACCATGTATTCCGCCAAATAATTTACATTTTGTTCGCTAGGTATGACTAGTTTTTGATCAGGCTTAATTTCATTTGAAGCAAGGCCGTTGTACTCTTTTATAATTTTATGATTTACGCCCGTTTTTTCGGCTATGGTTAGCAACGTATCGTTTTCTTTGACGGTATAAATTTCAAATTTTCTATTTTTTGCAGCCTCGAAATTATCGTTAAACATTTTCTTTTTATTAGACGGTATATATAGATAGTACGGCTTTTGCGTCGGGGGAGTGTAGACGAATTTTAAATGCATATTGTTTTCTTTCATCTTTTTTAGACTAAGTCCTATGCTGTCGCCGACCTCCATCAGCGTAGTACCGCCCGGGACGCTTACCTTAGATAGTTCGGCATTTTTGACGGCATCTTGGGTCTTGGTTTTAGCCACCAGGCTTTCTTGTTCTTTGGCTATATGCGCGATGGTTAAAATTTTCTTTACGAATCTTTTCGTCTCTTTGGGAATATAGCTTTTTTTATCGTCGAGTAAAACGGCTAGATCGTCGGTGCCGGCCTTTTTTATTCCCTCTCTTAGCCTTGCGTCGCCGCAGTTATAGGCCATCATCGCAAGATACCACTTTCCAAAGTCGTTTTTTAAGCTTTGTAAGTATTTAGTGGCCGCAGCAGTAGCCGCCATAGGGTCTTTTCGCTCGTCGGCATATTTATCGACTCTAAGGCCGTAAAGCCTAGCCGTAGACTCCATAAATTGCCAAATTCCGATGGCTTTCTTGCTAGATACTATATGGTTTGAAAAACCGGACTCCGTCATAGCAAGATATAAAAACGACTCCGGGATACCGGAATCTTCTATGATCTTTTGAAGCATCGGGATATGCTTATAGCCGTTTCTTATAGTATCGGCAAATTCTTTTCTTTTGCTATCTTTGATAGATTTTTTTATATCGTTATAATGAGAACTCTTCATAAATTTAGCGTCTATGTCGAATTCTTTTAAGATCATCTTTTGGGTTTGCTCTGAGTCGCTACCGGTTGCGGACGCAAAAAGCCATCCCGCACAGGCTAGACACAGCATTATTACTCTAAAGATTTTCATTTTTCTCCTTGATTACGTGTTAAATTTCGTAAAAATTTTCTTCGCGTTTTTCGTAGTTATTTGCATTACCTCTTCTTCTTTTAAATTTAAAATCTCAGCCATCTTTGCCGCAACCAACCGCGTAAAAGCAGGCTCGTTTCTTTTGCCTCTAAAGGGCTCGGGCGTCAGATACGGCGCATCGGTTTCAAGTAGCAGTCTATCTAGCGGAATTTGGGGCAAAATTTGAACCAAATTCTTTGCGTTTTTAAACGTCAAAACTCCGCCGATGCCAAAATAAAATTTGCCCATTTTAGCAAGCTCTAAAAGCAACGGCGAAGCGTTATAGCAGTGCAAAGCCGCAGCAACTAGACTGCTTGCATACTCTTTTAAGATATTAAAACTATCTTCGTTTGCGTCTCTTATATGCAAGATAACGGGTAAATTTAACTCTACGGCCATATCAAGCTGTGCTCTAAATACGCGCTTTTGTTCGGCTTTTTCCGCTTCTTTTTCGTTCTCATCCTTGGGCAAGCGGAAATAATCAAGCCCACACTCGCCCACGGCTATACACTTTTCGTCTCGCGCAAATTTACGCAGTGCCTCTTCGTCAAATCCCGCCTTCTCATACGGATGAACTCCGACGGCAAAAAATATATTTTCAAATTCGCGGGTTATTTTAGCCGATTTTGGTAAATCATTAATATCAGCCCCAGGTATCAGTACTCCGCCGATACCGTTTTTAAGGGCGTTTTCAATAACTTGCGCAAGGTCGCCGTCAAAGCTTTTATCATCCAGATGACAATGCGTGTCTATTATCATCAGGCTATTTCCACCCTATTTCGACCGTTTTGTTTAGCTCTGTAAAGAGCCTCATCGGCAAGCTCCAAAATCTCGTCGACGTTATAATCGCTTTTACCGAAAGTAACGCCTATGGAAACCGAAATTTTAACCGATTCGTTTTTTATATTTACCGGATTGGATGCTATTGCGGCTCTTAATCCGACGAAAAATTTAACCGCGTCTTCTTGCGATACGTTTTTTAATAAAACGCAAAATTCTCCGCCGCCGAATCTAGCCGCTATATCGCTGCTTTTGGTGTCGTCGATTAATTTTTTAGCCAGTAGTTTTAAAATTTTATCGCCGCGATCTTGTGCGGATTTATAGTTGTTATTTTTAATCCCGTCTACATCGATCACGGCTACGGCGTAATGCATAGGATTTTCTTCCAAACTCGCCAAGTATTCTTGCATATCGTCGTAAAAATACCTTCTATTAAATAATCCGGTTAGAAAATCTTTATTGGCGAAATTTGCGATTTTATTGATATTTTCCATATTTTCTATAGTATTATTTACGCGGCAAATAAGCTCTTCTTTTAAAAACGGCTTAGCGATAAAATCATTAGCTCCGTTTTTCAAAAATACCGCGCCGCTAACGTTTTCGTTCGCGCTAGTCATCATTATAACGCCTAGTTCGTTTTTATCTTTTTGCTCCCTTAGCTCTTTTAAAACCGCCAAACCGTCTTTTACCGGCATGCCGTAATCAGAAACCACGAGTTTTATATCGGGATTATCGGCAAAATAATTCATCGCCTCTTCGCCGTGAGCCGCCGTAAATACTTGAAACTGCAAATTTTGCAGTATTTTTTTTACGTCGTTTCTAGTCTGCATTACGTCTTCTACCACCATGACCTTATACTGCTTGTTGTTTTTTAGCCTATCTATCATATGAAATATATAATTTACGTCGCTCATATTTCCCTTATAGACGTAGTCCACGATGTCCTTGTCCATAAAAGTTTCTCTAGTCTTATCGTCCATACTGCCCGTTAAAACTATAATCGGCAATCCCTTAGACGCTACAAAATCGACCACTTCGCCGTTTGGAGCATCGGGTAAATTTAAATCGAGCAAAGTTATAAAATAATCCTTAGCCTTCGTAAGAAACGCCTGCGCTTCGGCCAAGCTGTGAGCGACGTCCACTTGCATTTCGATATTATCTTCCATCTTTTTAGCGATTAGCTTTGCTAAGGCTTTGTTGTCTTCTACTATTAAAATTTTACTTTTTTCCATAAATATCCATTTAAAAATTTTTGAGAATATACCATTACTTTTCTTTTTTCAACCTAAATTTTAAGCCAAACTTAAACAGCCAAAAGCTGGCGGGCGAAATTTATCGCTTCATCGGTGATGCGTTCTCCGCTTATCATACGAGCTAGCTCATTCACGCGCTCTTCGTTTTTTAGCTCCCTTACGTTCGAGGTTTCGCCGCGCTTTTCGACTAGAAAATGCGAATCGGCCTTGGAGCTTAGCTGAGGCTGATGCGAGATAGCAAAAATTTGATAAAATTTGGCCAAGCTTAGCAGCACGTTTGCGATACTCATCGCCTCTTTTCCGCTTAGATTTGCGTCTATTTCATCTAGGATTATGACGCCCTCGCCGCCTCCAGTGATCTTGCTTTCGCTCGCGATAAAAGCCAGTCTTAAGCGGTTTAGCTCGCCCGAGCTTAGATTTTTTAGCGCCGTCTCATTTAGGCTCAAATTTACCTCGTCCCTGCCGGCGGCGTCCAGGGTTTTGCTATTTATCTTTAATGAAATCTCGCTCATATAAAGCTCTTTTAGAAACGAATTTATGAGCGCTTCAAGCTCCTTTAAATTTGCCGCGCGAGTCTGGCTGATTTTGTCCGCCATCGCGTTTACCGCAGTTTCGTTTTGCTTAAATTTACGCTCCAGCTCGCTCTTTTCAAAGCTTATATTTTCGTATCTTGCAAGCTCCGCTTTACGCGTTTTTAGCGTCTGCAAAGCCTCCTCCTCGCCGCCGTAGCGACGCACGAGAGAGTTTATCGCCTCGATGCGGTCTAGTACGCCCTCGATATCTACGTCTTCTAGCTCGTCCATGTTTAGATTTTCGCGCGCTACTCGCAGCTCGTTCATCGCCTCCTCAAAAAAGCTGCTATCGATATCGCTGATATTTAGCGCATCCGTCACGGCCTGCTCGAAATTAAAAATTTGCTCCGCCCTATTCCACGCTTCTAAAATTTTATCCTTTTTACTCAGGCGCTTTTTTAGCTCCATTAGCTCGTCAAATTCGCCGATTTTCGGGCTCACGCTTTCTATTTTGTTGATTTCAAAGGAGGCAAATTCCTTTAGCTCCTCCACTCTTTTTTCTTCGTCAATTATTTTTTTCAGCTCACGAGAAATTTGGCTAAATTCATCAAATTTGAGCCTAAATTCGCCGAGCGTTTCGTTAAATTTAGCGTCTTTTTTCGCTTGCAAGCTATCTAGCAAATTTAAAAATCTATCGTTTTCAAATTCGTTTATTTCCTTTGCGGATAGGTATTTTACATGCTCTTTGGCGATGCTGGCTAGATTTTTTTTAGAAACGGCTTGCGAGTTTATAAAGTAGCGCGTCGTTTTGTCGCGAAAGAGTTTAAAGGTATTTATCTCCTCGCTCTCAAGACCAAATTCCTCGAGGTTAAATTTATGCGAGACGTCGGCCTCGATCAGCTTTGCTTCGCTATCTTTTAGCCCCAAAACCGCCATTATCGAGCCCATCAGGACCGATTTGCCAGCGCCGCTCACGCCCGTAAAGACGCTAAGTCCGAGCCCGAAATTTAACTCGACGTTTTCAAAACTCAAATTTTGCTTTATCAAAATCCGCTCAATCATTATAACCCCAATGCAGCTTTTCTTTTAAAATTTGAAAATAATCTCTCCCGACGTGGCGGATTAGCCGCGCCGTATTCGCGCTTAGCGTCATGCTCACGCTCTCAAGCTCGCCCATTTTGTACCGCTCCTGTCCGTCGATAACCAGCACCGCCGCGCTTGAGGTTTTAAATTTGATCTCAAATCCGCGCGGAAGCACGACCGGGCGCTGCGTGAGCGAGTGCGAGCAAACGGGCGTCACCAAAAACACCTCGCTTAGAGGATATGTTATCGCCCCGCCCGCGCTCATGTTATATCCGGTTGATCCAACGGGCGTAGAGACGATGACGCCGTCGCCAAAATACGCGTTAAAGTATTTTTCGTTCCAAAAGGCCTCCACGTGCGTCATGGAGCCAACCTTTTCGCCCACGATCACCGCGTCGTTAAATGCTATTTTACGTAAAATTTCGCCGCTTTTTTTGTGCAAAAAAACGTCAAGCATAAAAGGGGTCTCGACCTCAAATTTGCCATCAAAAAACTCGGCGAAAAATTTCTCGCATTCATTCATCGTGATATCGGTCAAAAATCCCAGCCTGCCCGCGTGAATGCCTAGCACGAAGGGCGAAATCTCGGCCGCGTTTCTGCAAAGCGAGATGATCGTGCCGTCGCCTCCGAGCGAGATCAAAAAATCGCACTCCGTAGCCAGCTCGCGCACCTCAAATCCTTGCAAATTTGAGCCCTCTTTTAAATTTAGATGTTTAGCGAGCGCGTTTTCAAACAAAATTTGAACGCCGTACCTAGCTAAAATCTCGCGCAAGGTTCGCGCGTTTTTAACTAAATTTGCATTGATTTTTGCGACTAGGCCGACTTTTTTTACCTTAGCCGGAAGTAATAAATTCTCTTTTTTCATAGAGCGGATTTTATCACATTTTGTTTTAAAAAAGCTGGGAGCAAGCAAATTTCTAGTATAATGGGCGCGTTAAAAACAGCAAAAGGAGTGAAAATGCGTAGCCATTACTGCACTGATTTAAGCAGTGCCGACATAGGCAAAGAAGTTACGCTTTGCGGCTGGGTAAATACCTACCGCGACCACGGCGGCGTTATATTTTTGGACCTGCGCGATCGCACGGGACTGATCCAGATCGTCTGCGATCCGGCAGATAGCAAGAGCTCTCACGAGGCCGCGTCGCACGTTCGCGACGAGTACGTTCTAAGGATAAAAGGCAAGGTCCGCGCTCGCGGCGAAGGCCTAGTAAATCCGCGCCTAAAAACGGGCGAGATCGAAGTAGTCGCAAACGAAGTGATAGTAGAAAACCCGAGCGAGACGCTACCTTTCGTCATCGGCGACGAGAGCGTAAACGAGGACATCAGACTAAAATATAGATTTTTGGATCTTAGAAACGAAAAACTTCAAAATATCTTTAAAATGCGCTCAAAAGCGGCGATCGCGGCTAGAAACAGCCTAGATAAAATGGGCTTTATCGAGTTTGAAACGCCGATTTTAACGCGCGCGACGCCGGAGGGTGCCAGAGACTATCTAGTGCCTAGCCGCGTATATCCGGGACAGTTTTATGCCCTGCCGCAAAGTCCACAGCTTTTCAAACAGCTTTTGATGTGCTCAGGCTTTGATAAATATTTCCAGATCGCAAAATGCTTCCGCGACGAGGACTTGCGTGCGGACAGACAGCCTGAATTTACGCAGATAGATATCGAGATGAGCTTCATCGAGCAAGAAGACATCCTAAATATGGCCGAAAATATGCTAAAAGACGTATTTGCCGCCTGCGGATACGATATCCAAATCCCTTTCCGCCGCATGAGCTACAAAGAGGCGACCGAGAGCTATGGCAGCGACAAGCCCGATCTGCGCTACGATCTAAAGATGATCGACGTTATCGACATTTTCGCGCGCTCGTCAAATGAAATCTTTAGCAAAATCGCGAGCGAACCTAAGAAAAACCGTATCAAAGCGCTAAAAGTGCCAAACGGCGATAATATCTTTAGTAAGCGCGAGATGAACCGTTTTGAGGAATTTGTCCGCAAATTCGGCGCTCAGGGCCTTGGCTACTTCCAGATGAAAGAGGACGGTCTAAAAGGACCGCTTTGCAAATTTTTCGAGCAAAGCGATCTTGACGAAATTGTAGAGCGCTGCGATCTAAAAGTCGGCGACGTCGTATTTTTCGGCGCAGGCAAGAAAAAAGTCGTGCTTGACTACATGGGTCGATTTAGGATTTTCCTCGCCGAGCAAATGGGCATCATAGACCAAAGCAAAATGGAGTTTTTATGGGTACTTGACTTCCCGATGTTTGAGCAAAACGACGACGGCAGCTACTCAGCCATGCACCATCCGTTTACCATGCCTAAAAACATCGACGAGCCCGATCTCGAGGACATCCTTTCGGTCGCTCACGACGTAGTGCTTAACGGCTATGAGCTTGGCGGCGGTAGCGTGAGGATACACAAAAACGACGTTCAGCAAAAGGTATTTAAGCTACTTGGCATCGACGAGACCGAACAACGCGAGAAATTCGGCTTCTTGCTTGACGCGTTAAGCTTCGGTGCGCCTCCGCACGGCGGTATCGCGATCGGCTTTGATAGGCTAAATATGCTAGTAAATAAAACCAGCTCGATCCGCGACGTCATCGCCTTCCCTAAGACTCAGCGCGCTCAATGCCCGCTAACAAAAGCGCCGAGCGAAGCTAGCGCGGAGCAGTTAAGGGAGTTGGGACTCAGGCTGCGAGAAAAAGAAAAATAAATATCGTCTCGCGAGCGTCTTTAAATGAGTTTGAAAATTTTGAGGCGGCGGCAGACTATACGTCTAGCCTTGCCCAAAATTTTCTGCACAACATTTAAATCCGCCTCACGATACTTCGATTTACGCATTGATAAAATTTGATACAAAAAGAAGCCGAAGTATTTTGAGATGATTTTTGGGGTTGCGATGTAAAATTTTGGCGTAGATAGAACATATAGTTCATCGAGCCAAAATTTTACTAGCTCCGCAAAAAGCACTCAAAAGACAAGGCTGCAAAAGGAAAATTTATGAAAAAACTATTTTTAATCATCGGCGCTCCGGGTTCGGGCAAAACCACCGACGCATCGCTAATCGCGCAAGAAGATGCTAAATTTGCGCACTTCTCGACCGGTGATCTGCTTCGTGCAGAGGTTGCCAGCGGCTCAGAGCTTGGCAAGCTAATCGACGGCTTTATCTCAAAGGGCAACCTAGTCCCGCTTGATGTCGTCGTAAACGCGATCGTCTCGGCGATCAAAAGCTCAGATAAATCAAACGTCATTATCGACGGCTACCCGCGTAGCGTCGAGCAGATGACCGAGCTAGACAAGGTGCTAGCCGCACAAAGCGAGATCGCGCTAAAAGGCGTGATCGAAGTGGACGTTAGCGAAGCCGTCGCACGCGAGAGAGTGCTCGGACGAGCGCGCGGAGCCGACGACAACAACGAGGTTTTCAACAACCGCATGAAGGTTTATCTAGAGCCGATCGAGGCGATACGCAAATTTTACAAAGAAAAAGGCCTGCTCCACGTCGTAAACGGCGAGCGCGCAATAGAACCTATCGTAGCCGACGTCAAGGCTCTCGTAAATAGCCTATAAATATTTTTTAGAGCCTCAAGCTAGGCTCTAAATTTAAGCTTTCCATAAATCCAAATTAACAAAAAATTCACGAAATATCATTAAAATCCGCTCTATGATTTCACGAAAATCACATCAAATTTAAAGGATACGTAATGTTTAAAAAAATAGTTTTATCAGCGGCTCTTGCAAGCGCTATGTTCGCGGCGGGCGGATTTACGGGCTCTAGCTCAAATGCGCAAGGCACGACAAATCAAGGCGGCTTCGTCGGCAAAGGCGCCTTGAGCGCAAGCACGGTAAAACAAGCCCTAGCGCTACCGGATGACGCTCGCGTCGTACTTGAGGGCAAGATCGTCTCCGAGTTTCGTCCTGAGCACTACCAGTTCGTCGATAAAAACGGCGACACGATCGAAGTCGAGATCGATCACAAGGACTGGAGAGGCGTAACCGTCGATGAAAACACGCCCGTGCGCATCTACGGCGAGGTCGATAAGGACTTTATGAAAACCTCTATCGACGTAAAAAATATCGAAATAATCAAATAATTTTGGGGCGGTTTGCCGCCTTAAATTTTCCCCAAATTTTAATTCCCTCAAAATTTACAAATTTTACTTTTTAGCATCAAATTTATCGCCGTAATGTCCGTCAAATTTTAGCCTACCCTGATTCTTGTTTTACTCCAAATTTAGCCGAGATTTTATATAATCTCTTACTCAAATTTCAAGGCAAGTATCTCAAAGCGTTTTGCTACAAAACGCCGCGTGATAGGAGCTTTACAAAGGATTAAAATGGACGTTTCAAAAATCAAAGCAGGTTCAAACCCAGACAAAATCAACGCCGTGATCGAGATCCCGTACGGCTCGAACATAAAATACGAAATCGACAAAGATAGCGGCGCGGTCGTAGTCGATCGCGTACTCTACTCGGCGATGTTCTACCCGGCAAACTACGGCTTCGTGCCAAACACTCTCGCAGCAGACGGCGATCCTGCCGATATCTTGGTGCTAAACGAATACCCTCTGCAAGCAGGTAGCGTGATCCCATGCCGCCTAATCGGCGTACTCGTGATGGAGGACGAAGCAGGTATGGACGAGAAGCTACTAGCCGTACCGGTCACCAAGATCGATCCGAGATTTGACGGGATCAAGAGCTACAAAGACCTGCCTGAGGCTGCTTTAAATAAGATCAAAAACTTCTTTGAAACTTATAAAATTTTAGAGCCTAACAAATGGGTCAAGGTTAAAGAATTTAAAGATGCAAACGCCGCAAAAGAGATCCTAGACGCGGCAATTAAAAACTACAAATAAGCCGCTGCTAGGCTTGTCGGCCGCCGCCTCGTTAAACCCAAACAAGCGGCGGCAAATTTTAATCAAAAAGGATAAAAATGGATATACTAAAGCTACTTTTGGGCAACTCCGGCGGTATGATAGACGCGATGTCGCAAAAAAGCGGACTGGCGGCAAACGACGTAGAGGCCGTGATTTCTAAGATCGTGCCGATTTTTATGCAAAAAGCGAACGAAAATTTTAAATCTGACGCCGATTCGTCAAATTTCCTAGATATGATCCGCCGCTCAAACCTAGACGATATGGCTGACGCCCCGCAAAATATCAGCGTCGCCGAGGGCAACGAGCTGCTTGGCGTACTAACAGGCTCAAAAGAAAACAGCAGGGCTCTAGCTGGCGACGTGGGTTCGCAGCTGGGCATCAGCGCGGACTCTATCAAAACCTTGCTACCGATGATCGCGCCGATGATCGCAGGCATGCTAAACAATCAGCTAAAAGCTTCAAATTTACAAGACTCCGCGGACAACGGCTCCATGATGTCGATGCTTACGCAGTTTTTGGATCAGAACAAAGACGGCTC
>CAUQMF010000041.1:0-16371 GCA_963518965.1 uncultured Campylobacter sp. | reverse complement strand
CTGTACCCAGTTTGAAAGCGCGATGTTTCGTTTTAAAGATGAGCTAGCTCGCATAAAAACGGACAAAGCACCGCTAGTAATCGCCACCACGCAGCTTATCGCCGAGGCGGTCATATCGATGCTGCTGGATAAAATCTCGCAAAGCGTAGGCAGCGAGCTAGATATCAGGATAAAAGAGCAAAGCGAACTCATAAACTACCTAAAAGACCGCCGCAGCGACATCGCCATCATCCTGGAGCAGTCGCTTGATAGCAGCTTGCTCGTTAAAAAACTATTTGACTACGAGCTGATTTTGGTTTCTAATAAAAAAATCGCCGAAAGCGTGAAGCCCGAGGAGCTAGTTAAATTTAAATTTATAAAAGACAGAACCAGAAACTACCTTGACGATATTTTGCAAAAGTACGGCTTGGACGCGAGTGCGCTTGACGTGGCGTATTCGCTAGACGGCTCGATAATGGTTTGCCGCGCGATGATATCAAACGACGCCGATACTTACGTGGCGTTTTTGCCGAGATTTTTGATCGAGGATAAACTAAGAGAAGCAAAGCTTTTTGAGATAAATATCGCTAAATTTAAGCTAACTCGCTCGGTCTATGCCGCCGCGCTAAAAGAAAACGAGGAAACGCTGTATAAATTTTTAAAGATCAAAGCGAGTTTTGATTTTTAACTCGCTTTAGCGCAGACGCTAAATTTGACCAAAGTCGGTCTTTGCGCAGCGTAAATCTTAAAATGCTCTCGCGTAAAGCCAAATCGGGAGCAATCTCGGTTTGGCGATTTTTATAATTTCAAATTTTAAAACCAAGCCGTCAAAAAAGCAAAAAATAAGCTAAAAATAAAGCAAGCAGACGGGCAAGAGCCCGTCCGAATAAGAATGCGGCTTAAAACGTAAATTCCCAGTTTAGCCTGAAATTTCTGCCCGCAGAGTAGAAGCGGTTGATACCTAGTCCCGTGGTTCTATCGATCATGTTCATTGTACCAAAAGGCCTAATAGAGCGCGCGGCGTCCCAAGTGATGTATTTTTCGTTAGTAAGGTTATAAACGCCTAGTCTAAACGTCAAATTTTTAATCGGGCGCACGTAGGTTACGACGTCTACTAGCGTGTAGGCGTTGCTTCGCCATTTTGAATGGCTGTTTGTATTGTATGGATTGCCGTACGGGTCGGTATCTAGGCGCCAGAACATATTATAGGTGTCTTTTTCTTTTTTGGATGCGACGCTAGTGACGTAGATGTCGGCGCCGAATTTATCCGCAGCGCTTGCGTAGCCTAGAGCGTAGATCGCAGTAGTCGGCTGGATGGCGTTCATCGGCACTTTACCATCGTTATCCGTTTGTACTCTGCCTTTTTGCAGCGTTAGTTTGTAGCTAGCGTGAAAGCCCTCTAGCGCGTCTGAAATTTGACCGAAATGAAGCATAGAGTTTATCTCAAGACCGCGTACGGTAGCCTTGCTGCGGTTTACGTTGCCGTATAGCGCAAAAGGTATGGTGTTGCCGCCGCCGCCCGTGGCATAGCTTTTGGTGCCTAGCGAGATTAGGTCGATAAAGTTATCGTATTTAGTCTCAAAAAAGCTTGTCGTTATAAAGCTTTTTCCCTCGTGCAGCGTTAATGCAAGCTCTTTTGTCTTAGCTATTTCCGGTTTTAGATCCGGATTTGGTTGGATGGTAAAATCAGGATGCTTAAACGCCAAATATAGCTCGTCCGAAGTGGGCGCTCTAAAGCCCTTGGAGTATTTTAACTGCACTCTAAAGTAGTCTAGCGGATCGATGTCGGCTCCTATGGCATAAGAGCTATTCGTAAATTTTTTATCCCTAGCGATGTATTTTATGTTTGCTAGCGCGTTGTTTGGCGCTTCTTGCTTCCATGCGTCATGCGCTCTTTGCCACTCGCTTCTATCTGCATAGTCCCACCATTTTGGCTCCGGGCTAGGATTATACGGCACGAAAAGACCTAGTACCATATCGTCGGGGATTTTAGGCGTGGAGCCCGGGACGTAGTTTGGTTTATATTTTATCTTGTCGTAGCGGTAGCCTAAATTTATCCCCAGCCAGTCGTTTACGCGCATATCGTCGTTTAGATACAAAGCGCCTTCTTTTGTTTTAACCGGGATTAAAAAAGACGTGAGCGGCTCGGTTCTAGGGCAAAGCGCGTAAAGTAGCGTTAGCGGAGCATTTTCGCACGTATAGGGCGTACCCGAAAAATCCGTACCTAGCGTCTTAGGCGCCCACCACCGGCTGCTAGTAGCGTCGTAGCCTTGCTTGTTCGTCATGGATTTTTCGGTTCTAGCCAAGCTTAGTCCGTATGCGATATCGTGCTCTACGTCACCCGTTTTGGCGTATTTGTTAAAGTCTAGGTTAAACTGTTTGGTGTTCGTGTCCAGATCGCGCTCTTTCCAGTCGCGGCTTAAGTAGCCCTTGCCGTACGGGGTGATTAGGTATCCGCTCTGCGAGCTTTGTTTAAAGGTCTTGCCCGTGCTTGCGTCGGTGTAGCTTTTATCTAGCGGAACGGTTGATTTGACATACTGGTCGGTGGCGTAGTCGTATTTTAGCACGTCGATATTTGGCTTGGAGCAGTCAAATACCGAGCAGTCAAGCCAAGTGTTGCTTACGTTTTGATTGATACTAAATTTATTCTGATCATGGACGGCTCCTTGGCTATCTACGAGTCTGTTTACCCACGTTAGTCCGCCGTACTGGGGATCGATTTCCTGTGTTCGTTGTAAAGTTACTTCGCCGCCGTACTTATCGACAACCTTGTTGTTTTTAACCTGAAGTCCGATAGGATTTGAAATTTCAGCGCAGTTTTCTCCTGCTTGGCAGTGTTCCTCGGTTCTGGCGCGGGATTTGATTTTTTGGTTAGAGTACGTAAATTTCATCGTATCCCAAAACGGAGTTTCGCTAAAATTTTCATAGGCAAAAGCGCGATTTTTCCTATCCATCATATCGTCGTTGTATCTTAGACCGGTATCTACGATCTCGTCCCTGTTGCTAGAAAGCGTAAGCGTATATGATAGGTCTTTGCCTTGAGATCGGTTTTTGTAGGTATCTGACATAAAGGTAAATCTATGCTCTTCGTGAGGCTGGAAGCCTAGCTTAATGAGACTACTCGTTTTTTTGATATAGTACGGGTCGGCCTTTTCTCTGGTTCTACCTAGCACGCTATCGTCATAACCCTTGTAACCGTAGTTTTCCGTCTCGTGATGTCTGCGCTTGGTTTGTACGGCTAGGATATCAAACCACTTAAATCTACCGGCTAAGGTATGCGAGTGCATGGTTTGATTATCGGCGGTATTGTAGCCGCCTTTATAGCCGTAAAAATAGTCCTTATCTAGCAAAAGATCCCTTGCGTCTTTTGTTTCAAACATCACGGAGCCGCCTAGAGACCCGGAGCCTGTACGAACGGAGTCTGCGCCTTTTGCGATGGTGGCTTGTTTTAGCGTTTCAAATTCCACGCCGTTGCGGGTGTTGTTAAAGTTTCCGTATCCTTCAAATAGCTCCTTAAAGCCTTGCGAGCTTAGCGTTTGGGCTTGATGCAGGCCGTCTACCGTGATAGCTACTCGGTTTTCTTCCACGCCTCTTATCGCGTAGCCGCTTTGGCCAAAACGCCCGGCCTCCACCGTCGTTACGCCCGTTTCGTATCGCACTAGGTCTTTGTTATCAGAGACCTGCGTTTTGGTTAGTTCTTTGGAGCTTTTTACGTTTTGGCCTACCTTTTTTTGCAGCGGATCGCTTTGCGCCTCCGCTTCGCCGCTAACCGTTACTTCTTTTAGCTCGACCTCGGCTTCTTTTGCGTTTAAATTCGACAAAAGAAGCAAAGCGGCAAGAGAGAATTTAAGACGGTTCATTTTCTATCCTTATTAACGATAATTTTGATATTCATTTGTTATTAAATATGAAATGATAATAAATATTCGTTTATAGTTTGATTAAAAAAATGGAATTTAGTTTAAAAATCACAAGTTAATTTTTAATATTAAGAAATAAGAGAATCTTTACTAGCAAAATCGCTGAAATAAGATAGCGTTTTGCTCAAGTAAATTTAGTAAATTTAAGACAAAATCCGCGTCCGTCAAAATGCATACGCAAAGCACAGTGAGCGCTATAAAACCGCCTATTTGGGCAAAACTAATATCGCCTGACTTGAACGAAGGAAAAGCGTATAAAAGTAAACCTATAAAAAAAGCGCGAGCAAAACGGCGGATAAAATTTTGCTCACTTTTTAAATAAATCTTTATTGTTAGGGTTTGACATTAGCGCCGACATCGACTTTTCAAGCTGGCTTTTTTGAGTTTTGTATACGGAAAAATTTACTAAAATCGGGCTGTTTTCTACTAAAATTTGAACGATAGCCCCAAGCGGAAAGCTAACGATGCTGGCGAAATTTTCCTTACCGAAGCCGGCCTCGAAGCTCAGCTCCTCCGGCGTAAGTTTGGCGCTGCTAAAAGTATAGCCCGCAAGCGTAAAGACGATAACGGGAGCCGTAAAAGTGCTGCTAATATACTCCGGTAGCTCGGGGTCAAATTTGACTAGATCAAGGTTAGCCATCGCAGAAAAGGAGCGGTCGTTTTTTAGCAGATACTCTATGCACTCAAAAACGTGTTCCTTCATCATCGCCGAAAATTTCTCGTCGTCTAAAATCTCATCAAGCATTTTGCCTCCTTTTTGTGCCTTTTTAAATTTTGCCGTCTGTTGCGGCGCCGAATTTGACCTTAAATTAACGCAAAATTTAGCGTCAAATTCGTAGCCGCCCGGGCTCTCAAATTTAGTTAAATTTGCGCTCACTACGCTTCTTGGCAAAACTCCTCCACTAGCTTTCTAACCTCGTTTATGCCGATTTGCCAAAACGCCGCGTCCTCGATATCAAAGCCGAACATCCCGACCAGCTCTTTTGGCGAGTGCGAACCGCCTGCGCTTAAAAACTCGGTGTAAATTTGCACGAAATTTTCGCATTTGCCGCTTTTGTAAAGCCCGAAAATCGCCAGCACCAAAAGCTGCGCGTACGAGTAGGCGTAGCAGTAAAACGGCGTATGGATAAAGTGCGGGATGTAGCTCCACCAAATTTTGTAGTAGTCGTTTAGCGTGACGCTTGGCCCAAACATCTTTGCGCTTTCTTCGAGCCAAATTTTATTTAGCTCCTCGGCGCTGATTTCGCCCTCGTGAGCGTGGACTCGGCGCTCAAAAGTGGTGAAGTTTATCTGGCGGTAGAGCGTGGCGAAGATATCTTCGATCTTGCCCGCAAGTAGGGCGGTTTTTTCTTTGCCTTTTAACGTGCTTTTGACGTGATCAAAAACCAGCATCTCGCAAAACACCGATGCCGTCTCTGCAGTAGTTAGCGGCGTATCGGCGTTTAGAAATCCTACGCTTTCATAGGCTAGATTTTGATGAGCGGCATGACCTAGCTCGTGCGCTAGGGTAAAAAGATCCCGCCTCTCGTCGGTGTGGTTTAAAAGCACGTAAGGATGGGCCTTTGCGACGCCTGATTGCGAGAAGGCGCCGCCTCGTTTATTTTCAGCCGGATAGACGTCAATCCAGCCTTCTTTAAATGCGCGAGCGGCTATCTCGCCGAATTTCGGGCTAAATTTAGAAAAAGTTTCAAGTACGATTTTTTTGCACTCTTCAAATTTATAAACGCTCTTACTTTCGCCCAGCGGCGCGTATCTATCGTAGTCGTAGAGCTTTTTAAAGCCTAAAATTTTGCGCTTTTTCTCGTAAAATTTGATCGGCAGATCAAAACTCGTCTCGGCAGCCTTTATGAGCGCGTCTACGCTGGCTTTGGTCGTTTGGTTTGAGAAATGCCGCGGACTTTCGGGTAGGTCGAATTTCCGCAGCTCGCAGCTGGTTTTTAAGCTGGTTTTTATCATATTATAGATGTAGCTAAGCAGATGCTGCTGCGGCGCTAGACCGCCCGAGAGGCTCTTTGCGGCCGCTTTTCGTTCGGCGCGGTCGGGGCTGTGAAGTTTTGACAAAATCTCCTCTTCGCCTAACATCTTGCCTTTAAATTTAAACTTAAGCGTGCTTAGCGTCTCGTCAAAAAGCCGCGAGAAGCCCTCCGCGCCCGTGTTTGCCGTGCGCAGTAAAATTTGCTCCTCTTTTAGGCTCAGCTGGTGGGCTTTTTCTTTTGCGATACTATTTAGATAGTAGCCAAGTCTTTGACTTTTGGCGATGATTTTGTTTTGTCTGGCTTCGTCAAATTCGTTAAATTTAAGCTCGAAAAAGAGCAGATGATTTTGCGCTTTTGAGCTAAGCTCGTCAAATTTGGCGTAAAACGCGCCCTTTGAGGTGTCTTTTGAAAAGACCAGGCTCACGTAAATTTGCACGCGAGCGATGTTTTCTAGTAAATTTTCATACTCGTTAAGCGCGGCGAGAAACTCCTCGTCGTTTAAATTTAAAAATTTATCCGAGTATTTGGCTTCGAATTTTTCGCACTCGTTTTGTAGCGAAAGAGCCGAAGTCTCCAGCTCTTTTTCGTTTTTAAAAAGCGGGGTCAAGTCCCAAACGTTCATTTTCGCGACCTTAAATTTACTCTGACGTTTCAGACGCTACGGCTGTGAAAAGTACGTCTGAGGCGCTATTTACGGCTGTTTCTACCGAGTCTTGGATCACGCCGATGATAAATCCTACGCCGACAACTTGCATCGCGATGTCGTTACCGATGCCAAATAGCGCGCAAGCAAGCGGTACTAGCAGTAGCGAACCGCCCGCGACGCCGGAAGCCCCGCACGCGCCAAGAGCCGAGATAAAGCAAAGCAGTAGCGCGTCGCCAAAATCTACCGTGATGGACGGGATCGAGTTTACCGCCGCAAGCGCCAAAACGCCGATAGTTACGGCTGCACCGCCCATGTTTATAGTAGCTCCTAGAGGGATCGAGATCGAGTAGAGCTCCTCTTTTAGTCCTAGCTTTTTGCAAAGCGCCATATTTACGGGGATGTTTGCCGCCGAGCTACGGGTGAAAAACGCCGTAACCGCGCTCTCTCTCACGCAAGTCATCACGAGCGGATAAGGATTTTTCTTGGTTAAGACAAACACTATCGCAGGATAAACGACGAAAGAAACGAAAGCCATGGAGCCTACTAGAACGAGGATTAGTTTTAGATAGCCAGCAAGCGCGTCAAAGCCTGTACTATGGATGCTAATGGTAACTAGACCAAAGATACCAAACGGCGCGAGACGGATGATAAATCTAACGATTTTAGTCACGCCGTCGCTAACGTCTTGGAATACTTTTTTAGTCTCGGCGGTGCAAAATCTCATCGCGATACCGCCGCCCACGGCCCAGGTAATGATGCCGATGTAGTTGCCGCTTGATAGCGCGGTGATAGGGTTTTGAACCATTTTAAAGATAAGGTCTTTTAGCACCTCTACGATACCTTGCGGAGCGCTCATATCGGCGCTTTGCACGCCTTTTAGCATAAGCTCCGTAGGAAAAAGAAAACTAGCGACCACGGCGACCACGGCGGCTAAAAACGTACCTACTAGATATAGTCCGACTACTTTTTGCATGCCTTTGGCGTGGCCGAATTCTTTTACTATGATAGAGGCCGCCACTAGTACGAAAACCAGGATAGGCGCGATGGCTTTAAGCGCTCCGACGAAGAGATCGCCCAAAACGGCGATAGAATTTGCCACCGAATTTGCCGCGTCCGTTAGCCCTTTTTTGGCCGCAGCTAGCTGCGCCGTATCGGTTACGCCGTCTGCTATGAGCTTGTTAAAATCCGCCGATTGACTATGCGTCCAAAAGCCTATCGCCGCTCCCAGTAGGATGCCGATTAAAATTTGAACGATCAAATTTCCGTCGGCGTATCGTTTTGCCAGTTTGCCAAACATTCTAGTGTCCTTGCTTTAAAGTTTAATTTTAGTTTAGGATTATAGCCGAATTTGCGCCGAATTTACAAGCTTTGAGCGAGATTAATTTCAATTTTATTATGAAATGTTACAATTGCGAGATTAAATTTCATAAAAGGAAACGCTATGTATCTATTTACTTCAGAGGTGGTAAGTCCCGGGCATCCGGATAAATGCGCCGACATCATCGCAGATAGCATCGTCGATACGATCTTGATGCAAGACCCAAACGGCCGCGTCGCTAGCGAAGTTTTCGTCGCGGGTAAAAACATTATAATAGGCGGAGAGATAAACTCTAAGGTCAAGTTAAGCTTCAAAGACTATGAGGCGATCGTTAAAAACGCATTAGCAAAAATCGGCTACGACGGCAAGTCTAAATTTACTAAAGAGCAGTGCCTGCATCCAGACGACATCGAGATAAAAGTCTGCGTAAATCAGCAAAGTGCCGATATAAATCAAGGCGTCGATCAAGAAGGCGGCGAGATAGGCGCAGGGGATCAGGGCATAATGTTTGGCTTTGCTAGCTGCGAAGCGAACGAATATATGCCAGCAGCCATAACCTACGCCAGAATGCTTTGCGATAAGGTTTATAAATTTGCCAAAGCCAACCCCGATAAACTGGGCGTCGATATCAAAACTCAGGTTACCGTAGACTACGGCACGAAGGATAACTTTGAAAACTGCAAGCCTCAAAGCATCCATACTATCGTCGTTTCGGCTCCTTGCGTCGAGACGATGAAGATAGAAGAGCTGCGCGCCCTGGTGCAAACCCTCATCGACGATGCAGGCTTGCCAAAGGGTCTTTACGATAAAAGTAAAACGCTCATCTACATCAACCCGACCGGCCGCTATGTAAATCACAGCTCGCTTCACGATAGCGGACTAACGGGTCGCAAGCTCATCGTGGATAGTTTTGGCGGATATAGTCCGATAGGTGGCGGCGCGCAAAGCAGCAAAGACTACACGAAAGTCGATCGAAGCGGTCTTTACGCAGCGCGCTGGATAGCTAAAAACATCGTCGCGGCAGGCCTTGCTAAAAAGTGCATCGTTCAGCTAAGCTACGCTATCGGTATGGCAAAGCCAACATCTGTCAGCGTCGATACGATGGGCACGCAGATCGCCGGCGTAAACGACGATATGCTGTCAAATTTCGTTAGCGAAAATTTCGCCCTCACTCCGCGCTGGATCACGAATAAATTCGGCCTGGATAAACCCGGCAAGGATACGTTTTTATACGCTAAAGTAGCAGCCAAAGGTCAAGTCGGAAACGCCAAATATCCGTGGGAAAAGCTTGACGCGGTAGATACTTTTAAAGCTTTGGTTAAATAAATCCTCAAGCCCGCTAAATTTGAAGCGGGCTTAAATTTACCCTCAAATTTAAGGCTTCGTATGAAAATTCGCCCCGCTTTACGTCTTAAATTTTACTTCAAAAAACCGCACGGCAAAATTTAAAGAGGATTAAAATGCAAACAGGAGCAAACCAAAACGGCAAAAACAAAACGCTCGGACTCGTTTTGCTCGGGCTTTGCGCTTTTTATTTTATCTGCGCGCTAGGCATTTTTGTATTGCCTTTTGACGTGCCGGCGCGCTCCTCTTTGGCAAGAGATTTCGTGGAAGCTATGCTTAAAATTTACCCGGCCGTAGAGAGAGCCTTTACTCATACCGATTTTACGCAAAAGGCCGCGTTTTATATCGCTTATATGGGAGCCGTCAAGGTCGTCACGCTTGTTGTTTATGTGGGTTGCTTTTTGGGTCATAGGGTCGGTAGAGTCGCTATGGCAAATGCCGTAAAAGAACAAAGTGCCACAACGAGAGCATTTGTTTCTATTTTTAGTATTTTTGCTACGGCATTGATGATAAATTTGGACTTTAACGGCACCTATATCGGTTATCGCAATCCAAGATACTCGTCTGAATACGAATGGGTGCTAAAGTCTCCAGGCGAGCTATTTTGGTAGATGACGATTGATTTTTGTGTTTTGTGCGGTGTGGCGGCTTTTATTATCTATACGGTAGCGACTATTTTAGCCGTATTCTACAAACGCAAAAACGCCTAAATTTAGCAAATTTATCTGAAAAATTTATCGAGCAAGCCTTGTTTTGGCGTTATTATCTCAGACGGCGAGCCGTTTACGCTGTGATAGATAGCTTTGCCGTATTTTGTCGCGTAGTATTTGAGTAAATTTCGCTGTAAATTTGGCTCCGTGCTAGGTACGAACCAGCCGTTGTTCGTCACTGCGATCATGACGTCGAATTCTCCCTCAAATAGCTCGTCCCTAGTCGCTTCGTAGCAGATCGCGTTTCTGATTTTTACGCCCTCTATCTCGTAGTCGCTAGGGGTGCTTGCCGTCTCAAAATCCTTCGCACCGCCGAAAAATATTTTATTTATCAAATCTCGCGCAAACGCCGGTAACGGGATCTCCTCTCCAAAAGGAACGAGGATAAATTTATCCATCCGCCGCATCTTGCCGCGGTCAAAGAAAAACGCCGAGTTGTAGTTGGTGCCATTTTCGCGAGCTAGCGCGCCGGCGACGATAGCGATCTTTTGCGATTTTTCGAGTAGTTCTGAGGTCAAATTTCGCTCGTGCGTCATATAGGCGGGAAAGGCGCTCTCGGGCAAAATAACCGCTCTAAAACCGGCGCCTATCGCCTCATCAATGACGGCTAAATTTTGATTTATAAACTCGTTTTTTAGCTGCTTGGCCCACTTTAGCTCTTGCGGGACGTCGGTGTTTGCTAGCTTTACTTCAAAAGGCAGAGTTTTAAAATTTGGCGTATCATACTGCACCGCGCAGGCTAAAAGCGCGGCAAAAGCGATAAATTTGAGGCGGTTTTTGACGTAAAACAGGCACAAAATCGCGGCAAAAATAAACGCAAGCGCAAGTAAATTCGGCGCAAATATGCCCGGCACGAAAACGGCTTCTAAATTTAGCCAGTTAAAGCCGAAAGGATGGATGTTTGAAACTAAAATAAGCAGCAAGGCTTTTAGCCAAATTTGAGCCGGGATACCCGCTATCAAAAACAGCGCGCCGTAGATAACTCCGATAGCTAAAATCTCAAGCGGGATGAGGTAGCTAAGCTCGTAATAAACGAGGCTAAAGCTGATCCAGTAGAACCACAAAATCCCGATAAAAAATCCCGTCCAAAAAAAGCCGTGGTGGTCAAATTTTAGTAGCAAGTAAAAGCCCGCGAACGCAAAAAACCGCGAGAAAAAATTTAAAATTTAGCCGCCTAAAACATCGGCTAGTATAAAATTTGAGATTAAAATCGCGCCGACAAAGGCTTTTATTATAATTTTAGTGCTAAAATAAGGGCTTAAAATTTTTTTTATCAAGGAACCCCATGCAAGAAGGAAATTTCGTAGCTTCATTACTGCCTCTAGTCGTGCTTTTCGCGATATTTTATTTTTTGGTTATCAGACCGCAGCAAAAACAGCAAAAAGCTCATGCCGCCATGATAGCCGCACTCGAAAAAGGCGACAAGATCATAACTAGCGGCGGACTAATCTGCGAGGTGATAAAACCGGAAGATGATTTTATCAGAGTTAAGCTTAACGACGACGTAATCGTGCGCGTTTCACGCGAATTTATCGCGAGAAAAATAGAAAAAACAGAGACGAAAGCAAATGCGTAACGGCAAAATAACGTATAGGCTGATTATCTTTGCTTTGGCTTTGATTTTGGGCATTATATTTTCCGCGCCGTCGTTTACGGACAAGCTAGGCGGCTCTAAAATCAGTCTAGGACTTGATTTGCAGGGCGGACTTCATATGCTCCTTGGCGTCGAGACCGAGGAGGCCGTACACTCAAAGATCAAATCTATAGCCGCTAGCGTGAACTATTTTGCGAAAAAAGAGGACGTTTTGATCGATAGCTTTAAGATCCGCGAAGACAAGGTGGACTTTGAGCTACTAGACGCGGACGAAGCCGCTAAGATCGACAGCATGCTAAAGGATATCAAAGGTCTTAACGTACAAAAAGACGGTCTAAAATATTCTATCGGTTTAACCGACGCCGAGAAGGCCGAAACTATCGAATACGCGATAAATCAAGCCGTAGAAACTATTAGAAACCGACTCGATCAGTTCGGTCTAGCCGAGCCTACGGTAGCAAGACAGGGCAAGGATAATATCCTAGTCGAGCTTCCGGGTATCAAAACGGCGGCTGATGAGCAGCGCGCTCGCGATCTCATCGCAAAAGCCGCTCATCTCCAGCTGATGGCCGTCGATGAAAAGCGCCAACCGCAGGCAGACTCTATGAGCAAGGCCGCGGCCGAGAGCTACGGCGATATCATCTATCCGGACGTCAAAAACGAGCAGATAAAATACGTCGTAAAAAATATCCCCGTCCTTGACGGAGCTATGCTAACGGACGCCAGAGTAGCCTTTGATCAGCGAAACAGCTTGCCCGTTATTAGCTTTACCCTAAACGCCGAAGGGGCTAGAATTTTCGGCGATTTTACCGGCGCAAACGTGGGTAAACGCCTAGCTATCGTGCTTGACGGCAAGGTTTACTCCGCTCCTTCGATAAACGAGAGAATCGGCGGGGGAAGCGGTCAGATAAGCGGCAATTTTAACGTCGAGGAGGCTCACGACGTAGCTATCGCGCTTAGAAGCGGCGCTCTTTTGGCTCCGGTAAAAATGCTAGAAAAACGCAGCGTAGGACCAAGCCTTGGCGCGGACAGTATAAGACAATCTATGATCGCGCTAGCCTCGGCTTCGGTTTTGGTCGTGCTATTTATGATAGCTTATTACGGATTTAGCGGCATTTTGGCAAATATCGCGCTTGTCGCAAATATCTTAATACTAGTCGCCGTGATGGCGATGTTCGGCGCCGCTTTAACGCTGCCTGGAATGGCCGGCATAGTGCTAACCATCGGTATGGCCGTGGATGCAAACGTCATCATAAACGAGCGTATCAGAGAGCTGCTGCGCGACGGAGCCAGTATCGCAACGAGCGTGAAAAAAGGCTACGAAAACGCGATGAGCGCCATTGTAGACGCAAATTTGACCACGCTTATCACCTCGGTCGTGCTTTATGCCTACGGTACGGGACCGGTTAAGGGCTTTGCCGTTACGATGGCTATCGGTATCGTAGCCTCGATGATAACGGCGATCTTGGGTACTCACGGTATGTTTGATACGATTATAAATAAAATAGAAAAAAGCGGTAACACGCGGTTTTGGTTCGGTTATAAAAGGGTATAAATGCAATTTTTCTCAAAGGCACATGTTTATGATTTTATGAGCAAGCGCTACATCGCGCTAGCCGTCTCGGCCGTGCTATTTTTCGGTTCGCTTTTTTTGATGGCGACGAAAGGCTTTAACTACGGCATCGACTTTTCCGGCGGTACGCTCATCCAGGTGAAATACGATAGCGCGGTCTCGCTGGATAAAATTCGCGAGGCTTTGACAAAAGACGAAGCTTATAAAAACGCGAGCGTTACGGAGTTTGGCTCGGCAGAAGAAGTTACGATTAGATTTTCTGGGACGAACTCAAATTTAGGTAGCGACGTCGGAGCTAGCATAGCGGGGCTTTTAAAAGATACGGGTAAATTTGAGATCCGCCGTACGGACGTGGTCGGACCAAAAGTCGGTGACGAGCTACGCGAAAAAGGCGTTATGGCGCTTGCGATTTCGCTCGTGGGGATCTTGATCTACATCGCGTTTAGATTCGAGTGGAGATTTGCGATGGCGGCGGTTGCTTCGGAGATTCACGACGTCGTGATCACGATGGGAGCTATCAGCCTTTTTGCTATCGACGTAAATTTAGACACTCTTGCGGCGATCCTTACGGTCGTGGGCTACTCGCTAAACGATACGATCATCGTCTTTGACCGTATCAGAGAAAATATCAAAAGTAGCAATAGTACGCATCTTGATACGATAATAAACGAATCGGTCTCCGCAACGCTAACTAGAACGATACTCACATCAGGCACTACGCTCATCACGGTAGTCGTGCTATTTTTGTTCGGCGGAGATATGATACACGGATTTTCTTTGGCGCTGATAGTGGGCATCGTCATAGGTACGCTTAGCTCGATATTCGTTGCCGCGCCTATGCTTTTGTGGTTTAAATTTAGCGTAGAAAAATACCGCGCGACGGAGGCCGAAAAGACGCGCGCTCAAAGAGAGAAGCAAAAGCAGCGAGAGATGTTTGAAAAAGGCGCTATATAAGGAGGGGCGATGAATTGGGGTAAGGTTGTTTATATTTTTTTCGCTCTCATGAGCCTAACGACGACGGCAGGGTTTTTGTACGACAAAAACGAGATAGCGCTTTTTATAGCCGCGAGCGTAAATTTAATTTCGACGTTGCTAAAAATCGGCGTTAAAAATATTTTTGCCGCCGAGCTTTTCGCTAGTTCTTTGGTGGCTGACTTGCACCTTATTCCGGCGTTTGGGATACTTCAGGTAAACGGCAATGCTAATATCGCTTATTCGCTAGCTATCGGAGCGACGATCGCAAACGTCTTTTCGCTCGCCTTGGTTTTGGTCGAGTCAAGCAAAACGCAAGAAGAATTTTAGGAGTAAAAATGAGTGAAAATTTAAAATACGAGCCTGCGAAAATAGAAAAAAAATGGAGAGAAATTTGGAGCAAAAGCGGCGAATTTGAGCCCAAAGACGACTATAGCCTACCTAAAAAATATATCCTAAGCATGTTTCCATACCCTAGCGGACGTATCCACATGGGACACGTGCGAAACTACTCTATCGGAGATGCCCTAGCTAGATACTACCGCAAAAAAGGCTACAACGTTTTGCATCCTATCGGCTTTGATAGCTTTGGCATGCCTGCGGAAAATGCGGCGATAAAGCACAAAATCCATCCTAAAATTTGGACTTACGAAAATATAGACTACATGCGCGGCGAGCTTGATGCCCTGGGACTTAGCTTTTCTAAAAAGCGCGAATTTGCGACGTCTGATCCGCTTTATACTAAATTTGAGCAAGAATTTTTCATCAAAATGTACGAAAAGGGGCTAGTTTACCGAAAAAGCGCGGTAGTAAATTGGTGTGAATACGACCAAACGGTGCTTGCAAACGAACAGGTCGAGGACGGATGCTGCTGGAGATGCGGGAATGCCGTCGTCCAGCGCGAACTGCCGGGCTACTACCTAAAGATAACTAGCTACGCGCAGGAGTTGCTAGATGATTTAAAAAAGCTAGAGGGCAAATGGCCGTCTCAAGTGCTTACGATGCAGGAAAACTGGATCGGTAAGAGCTTTGGTCTTGAGTTTAAATTTGAGCTAGACGAGGAGTCGAAGCAGATTTTAGAGGATGGCGAGCCAATAGACGGTTTCGAGGTATTTACCACGCGCCCTGATACGATTTACGGCGTTAGCTATGCGGCTTTAGCGCCTGAGCACAGGATCGTAAAAAGACTGCTTAACGCAGGCAAATTAGAGCCGCAAAAAGCGGAAAAAATCAGAAAAATTTTAAACCAAAGTCCTCGCGAACGCCAAGCTAGCGAAAAAGACGGGCTGTATCTAGGCATAAACGTCTTACACCCGCTAACCGGAGAAAAAGTACCGGTTTGGGTGGCGAATTTTGTCCTAGCAGACTACGGTAGCGGCGCGGTTATGGCGGTGCCGGCTCACGATGAGCGCGACTATGAGTTTGCGAGTAAATTTGACCTGCCGATAAAATGGGTAGTTAAACCTGTGCAGGGTGAATTTGAAGGCGGCAAGGCTCTAACGGAGTACGGAATATCTATAAATTCGCCGCTCATAAATGGTCTTGGCAGCGAAGAGGCAAAACTAAAAATAATAGAAAAATTTGAAGCGGACAAGATCGGCAAACGCGTCATAAATTTTAAAATCCGCGACTGGGGTATCTCTAGACAGCGCTACTGGGGCGCTCCGATACCTATGGTACACTGCAAGCACTGCGGCGTCGTGCCTGAAAAGATCGAAAATCTGCCGGTGACGCTGCCTGACGACGTGCAGATAACGGGCGAGGGAAATCCGCTCGATAAGCACGAGAGCTGGAAACACGTAAAGTGCCCAAAATGCGGCGGCGAAGCTATCCGCGAGACCGATACGATGGATACGTTTTTTGAGAGTAGCTGGTATTTCGCTAGATACGCCAGCGACGAAAAAACGTGGCAGGATCGCGCGTTTGACGCTAAAAGCGTAAATTATTGGATGAACGTGGATCAGTATATCGGCGGTATCGAGCACGCGATCTTGCACCTGCTTTACGCGAGGTTTTTTCAAAAGGCCTTGCGAGACCTGGGCTACCTAAGAGACGACGAGCCGTTTGAGCGACTGCTTACTCAAGGCATGGTGCTAAAAGACGGCAAAAAAATGAGTAAAAGTAAGGGTAACGTAGTCGATCCGGACGACATCATTAACAAATACGGCGCCGATACGGCGAGGCTTTTTATCCTCTTTGCCGCGCCTCCGCAAAAAGAGCTTGAGTGGAACGATAGCGCGGTCGAGGGCGCGTTTAGGTTTTTAAACCGCTTATACGAACGAAGCGCGAATGTCAAAAAATGTACGCAAATCCCGCAGATAGCGCACGCACATTTAAGC
>CAUQMF010000040.1:0-16388 GCA_963518965.1 uncultured Campylobacter sp. | reverse complement strand
CTTGCTACGCGTAAATCCATCATCACGCTTCAGGCTCTTATTTTGGGGCTTATTTGGTTTTTGATGGAGTTTGAGTTTAGCGGCGTTTCTCACGGATTTTTGCTCTTTATCGTAGCTAGTGCGGCTGTGCTTTGGCGCGATGATTCGCGGCTGCTTACGGGCGCGCTTTTTGCGAGCGTGTTTGCTTATATCGTTTCTTTCCTGCTTTACGAGCGGTATTTTATGACGGATCTGCGCGTGGACGACGCGTTTTACGGCGTTCATTTTTTTGCTCTTAGCTACTGCTTGCTCGCCGTTTGCGCCTCGTTTTTATTTGAGAGGGTGGGTAAATTTGAACTCGCGTTTTACCTTAAAAACATCGGTATCGTCTGCGGTGCGGGCATCTTGTGCTTTGATATGTCGCTTTACGAGGACTTGCATTTTTCGCGTCCGTGGTCTTATGGCGCCCAGAACTACGAGAATGTTTTGAACGGCGTTATATTTTTTAAAAGCGTGTTTGGGGCGCTATTTGCGGCTTTTTGTGCGGCCTCTTTGGGACTTGCGTTTTACTTTAAAAAATACGCCGCCGCAACAGTCGGAGCGCTTTTGGTCGCGCTACCGTTTATCTTAGACGCGTTTGCGGGCTACGAGGAGGGCGTGTTTTCGCTTATCGGCGTTTGCGTCGCGGTCACTCTTATCAAGCAAAATAATATGAAATTTGGCGTCGCGCTCATCTTTTGGGTGGCGTTTGTACGATATGTGGATCTGGTGGGCGATTACGTCAGTGCTAGCGCGCTGTTTTTGGTGTTTGCGCTGGTGGTGCTCGGGGTATCTAGGATCTCTAAAAAAAGGAGCGCGAGATGAAACTAAAGCTGATTTTTGCCGCCGCGGTATTTCAAATTTTAGCCGTGATCGCGATGCTTGCGTATGCGTACGCGCCGATATATTTTGGCAAAGAGATCTTGCTGCAAACTACGCTTTACGACCCGCGCGATATGTTTCGCGGCGATTACGTGCGCCTTAGTTACGGGTTTGCGGGCGTTTACGAGCTGGATAAAAGAGACTCGAATTTGAGCAAAAGACAGCAGCTGCACGGTAGTAAAATTTACGCCATCTTAAAGCAAGATAAAGACGGCAGGTATAAATTTGACAAATATAGCTTCGAGCGACCTAGCGGCGGTACGTTTTTAGCGGGCAGGGTTGATTATAATACCGCAAATTTCGGCATCGAAGCCTTTTTTATGCCGCCAAAAAAGGCGCAGCAGATGGAGCGAGATATGATGGAGTTTAACGCTACCGCCGTAATCAGCGTGATGGATAACGGCAAAGCTCGCATCAAGGATATCGTAATAGAAAAGCCAAATGCGGGCGAGTCTCGCGGACATTAAATTTATCGGCAAAGAGGGCTAAATTTGATTAGATTTACCCGAACTCAAATTTAGCCCGAGCTGTCAAATTTGACCCGCCTCGCCGCCGCCGCAAAAATCTCAAAAATATAAATAAAACGCAACGAAATAATATCCGCAAGGTATGAAACTAAAGCGAGATTTTAACATCTAAGAGTATAATAACCCCAAAAAATCGCTAAGGAGAAACAAAATGTGTAAAGATTGCGGATGCTCGCTGGGCGGGCACGATCACGCCCACACTCACGCCGACGGCACGACTCACTCGCACGCTCACGATCACGGCTCCGAGCACGGACACGGCGCGGCTCACGAGCATAGTCACGGCCACGCGCACCCGGCGCTAAACGACAGCAAAACCGTCGAAGTGATAACGAAAATTTTATCCCAAAACGACGAAGAGGCCGCGCACAACCGCGCTCATTTGGACGAGCACGGGATTTTATGCGTAAATCTCATGAGCAGCCCCGGCAGCGGCAAGACAACGCTACTAGAAGCTACGATAAAAAGCGGTAAATTTAAAATCGGCGTCGTCGAGGGTGATCTAGAAACCAACCAAGACGCCGACCGCATAATAAAAGCCGGCGGCAAAGCCCATCAGATCACGACCGGGCAGGCATGTCATCTGGATGCCTTTATGGTGCACGAGGGGCTTCATCATCTGCCGCTAGAGGGCCTTGATATAGTTTTCGTTGAAAACGTCGGCAATCTCGTATGCCCCGCTAGCTACGACGTGGGCTCGCACTTTAACGTCGTGCTGCTATCGGTGCCGGAGGGCGACGATAAGGTAGCTAAATACCCCGTGATGTTTCGCGCCGCCGATCTTATCGTGATAACCAAAACTTCGTTGTTGCCGCATTTTGAATTTGACGTGAAAAAAGTCGTCAAAGAGGCTCGCAAACTAAATCCGAAGGTCGATGTTATCGAGCTTGACGCAAAAACGGGCGAGGGCATGGAGAAGTGGCTAAATTTCTTAAAATTTAAAAAAGAGCTTAGATAATGTGCCTCTCAATCCCGTCAAAAGTGGTCTCAATCGACGAAGATAACGTCGCTACCGTAGAGACTCTAGGCGTGAGTCGCCGCGTGAGCCTCGATCTCATCGCCGAGCCCGTGGCCGTAGGCGAATACGTGCTCATCCACGTCGGCTACGCGATGGAAAAAATCGATACGAAATTTGCGCTAGAAAGCATCGAAATCTACCGCCAGATCGCCAAAGATATGCAAAGCGGCGAGATCGGCGCGGACGAAGGCGACGCCGGGCTAAGCGCTATGCAAGCGGCGGCAAACAAGCCAAACGCAAAGGAAAAAGCGTGAATCTAATCAATGATTTTCGCGATAAAGAGCTTATTTTAGCGCTTTCAAAACTCATCAAAAAAGATAGCGTAAAGCCGCTAAATATCATGGAAATTTGCGGCGGACACACGCACTCGATCATGAAATTCGGCCTGCCGCAGCTAGTGGGCGAACATATAAATTTCGTCCACGGCCCGGGCTGTCCAGTCTGCGTGATGCCAAGAAGCCGCATAGACGAGGCGATAAAACTAGCCCAGATGCCGGGCGTAATTCTCTGCACTCTAGCCGATATGATGAGAGTCCCCGGCTCAAGCACCAGCCTGCAAAAGCTGCGCGGCGAGGGTTGCGACATTAGGGCGCTATATAGCCCGCTAGACTGTATCAAGATCGCGCGCGAAAATCCCGAAAAGAGCGTGATATTTTTCGCGATCGGGTTTGAGACGACGACGCCTATGAGCGCGAATTTGGTGCAAAAGACGCTGGAACTCGGGCTAAAAAATCTATTTTTCCACATAAATCACGTTACGGTTCCCGCACCCGTGCGAGCAATCCTAAATGATAAAGACGTAAAGATCGACGCGTTTTTGGGACCTAGCCACGTGAGCGTGATCACGGGATACGGCATCTACGAGAGCATCGCGGCCGAGTATAAAAAGCCTATCGCGGTTAGCGGATTTGAGCCGCTTGATCTGATGGACGGCATCCTAAACCTCGTCCGCCAGCAAAATGCGGGCACGCACGAGGTCTATAACGAGTACGCCAGAGTCGTCACGCACGAGGGCAATCAAAAAGCAAAGGCGCTCATAGAGGAGTTTTTCGAGCCGTGCGACTTCTCGTGGCGCGGTCTTGGTGTGATCGCGCAAAGCGGTATGAAGCTGCGCCCCGAGTACGCGAAGCTTGACGCGAGGGTCAAATTTGACTGCAATGTGCAAAGCAAAGGCGAGAGCAAGGCCTGTATCTGCCCTGAAATTTTACGCGGGCGAGCAAAGCCGTTTGACTGCAAAATTTTCGCTAAAGCCTGTACGCCAAAAACTCCGGTGGGCTCGTGCATGGTCTCTAGCGAGGGCGCATGTGCGGCATACTACAAATACGGCGACGTAAAAAGCGCGGGCTAAGAGGAGGCAAATTTGAGCAAGATAATGCTAAGCCACGGCGGCGGCGGCGAGGAGATGAACTCGCTCATAAACGAGACGATTTTTAGGATATTCGACAACGAAATTTTGCGCGAGAGCAACGACAGCGCAATATTAAATTTCGGCGATTTTGGCGCTGATGAAAAATATAGCAACTCGGCAAATTTGATGCCTAAATTTAACGGCAAACTTGCCTTTAGCACCGATAGCTTCGTGGTTACGCCGATATTTTTTAACGGCGGCGACATCGGCAAGATCGCTGCGTGCGGCACGATAAACGACCTAGCTATGGTGGGTGCTGAGGCAAAGTACCTAAGCTGCGCGCTAATAGTCGAGGAGGGGCTTGAGATAGTCGAGCTAGAGCGCGTACTAGGCTCGCTAGCTGCCGTCGCTCGTGAAAACGGCGTGCAAATCGTCTGCGGCGATACCAAGGTCGTACCGCGCGGCAAATGCGATAAAATTTTTATCAACACGAGCGGTATCGGCAAGATCGTCTGCGAGGGTGTAGAGCTAAAAAGCCTGCGCACGGGCGCAAAAATCCTGATCTCGGGCGACGTTGGCAGGCACGGCGCCGTGGTGCTAGCTAGCCGCGAGGAGCTGGATCTACAAAGCGAACTAAAAAGCGACTGCAAGGCGCTAGTGGGCGCGGTAAAGGCGCTGATAGAGGGAGGCATGAAGCCTCTTTGCATGCGCGACGCGACGCGCGGCGGACTCTCGGCGGTGCTAAACGAATGGGCGAAATTTAGCGGCCTAGACATCCTCGTGCGCGAGGAGGATATCAAGGTCAGCGACGAAGTGACGGGCGTTTGCGAGCTGTTTGGCTTTGAGCCTTATGAGCTAGCCAACGAGGGTACGTTCGTGCTGGCCGTAGATGAAAAAGACGAAGCGCGCGCGCTTGAAATTTTACGCAAATTTGACGCTAACGCGGCCTCGATCGGCGAGATTTTAGGTGCTGCAAACGGTCGCGTCATCTTGCAAAACGCATACGGCTCGAAGCGCTTTTTAGAAGCGCCAAAAGGCGAGCTGCTGCCTAGAATATGTTAGGTGCGGCGATGGATAGGTCAAATTTAAGCGCGCAATATTTTTGGGCTTGCGCGGCGCTGGAATCGCCTTGCAAAATTTATCAAATTTGCGCCTTAGACGCGTCCGCACAAATAAAATCCGCTCCGTCCGCAAGCGAGGCAAATCGATGCATGAACTAAGTATAGTGCAAAGTCTAGTCGCGCTTTGCGAGAAAAACGCCGCCGCAAACGGCGCAAAAGAGGTCGTGCGCCTTGAAGTGCGTATCGGGCGGCTAAGCGGCGTCGAGCCTCACTACCTAGAAAGCGCGTTTGAAGTTTATAAAGCGGGCACGATCTGCGAAAACGCCGAGCTTTTGATCACCTTGCAAAACGTCGCCGTGGAGTGCAAAAGCTGCGGTTTTAGCGGCGAGCTTAGCGAAAACGACTTCACGTGTCCGGCCTGCGGCTCGCAGGAGCTTGATGTCACGGGCGGCGAGGATATGCACCTTATGCGCCTTGAGATGCGGTGATTTTGCCGCAAATTTTAGCTCAAATTCGGTGCTTAAATTTGAGCCGATTTTTAAAATTTACTTCCAAAAACGCGGCAAATTTAACAAACCCTATTTGTTTGCCCCTCTAAAACGCGCCTAGATAAATTTAAAAGGAAGCCTGATGCCAAAATTTTCGTTTGAAACCATAGAGCAAATGCTGCTAAAATGCGTAGCCCGGGGCGGCGAGCCTGAGCTTAGCTTTCGACTGCGCGGCGCAGAGTATATGATCATCGCCTATGCGCATCGCTGCTCGTTTCAAAGGTGCGCGGATGAGACGGGCGCAAACGCGAGCGGCGAGCGGTATTTCGCCACGCTACGAGAACTCTACGCCGCGCCGCAGATAGACGGACGCTCGCTAGAGGAGCTTTGGAGCGAAGCGGATGATTTTTACTGTCCTAATTTTGAGCCGTGAGACCCCAGATTTGCGCGGACGGGCAAACGCGCGGGTAAATTTGAACTAAATAATATAAATGGGTTCTGCTTGGGGTTATAGCGCGAAAGAGCGTGGCGCGGGCGGTAAATTTAGCGCGGAATTTGAAGGTCATGAGATAGCCCATGGGCGCGCCGAGTTTGGGCGAGCTATGGCTTTACGCGAGCGCCGAGGCGCAGGATTTAAATTTGAAGCGCAAAGAAAGCTAGAGCGAGAGCAAAAACGTAAAATTTAGCCAAAGCGGCGAGATTGAGCAAATTTTACTTAGCGAGCAGGCTACGGCGTGTTTTACGTTTTCGGACGATTCGCGGTTTTTGGCATTTGCTCAGTAAACGGCTGATAAAATGCAGCTCGTAAAGGTGCTGCGGCTAGCGGACATGAGTATAAAAACCGTTGACGGGCTCCAAAGAGTCGCGGAGTTTTTGTCTTTTAAGGACGGTTTGCCGGGTATTTTGGACTCGCCGATTTTTATAACAAAAAGCTTTTGGATGGATGTTTGCGAGCTTTTTGATGACGAGATCAAAAGCTAAATTTGACGCCGTAAAACGTCCGAGCCGTTAGCGATAAAATTTAAAACGCAAGCAAATTTAATAAAAATCGTAGTCCCGGCAAGACGGCGCCAAACGCCAAGGCCTGCCGCAAATTTGCAAATCTACGGCCGCACGTTGATTATTAGAAGCCATTTTTTCCCAGCGCATTTAGCGCATCTGCATACTGTATCTGTCTCTGGTTATCTTGCTAGCCTTGGCGCTGTTTTCATCAAATTTGATGCGCACGCGATTTTAAATTTGCGGCGAGCCAGTCTATTTTAAGGGCGAAATTTTTGCTATGCGGTTATCAGTGCTGGTATTTTGGGCTTTTTAGCCTCTAAAATGTAAATTTAGTATGCACCGAGTGCCAAAACCCGCCGCAAATTTACAAATCTACGGCCGCACGTTGACTATTAGAAGCCATTTTTTTCGAGAGTGTTTAGCGCGTCTGCATACTACATCTACGCCAGGTTGTCTTGCTAGCTTCAGCGCCGTTTTTATCAAATTTGACGCGGACGCGATTTTAAATTTGCGGCGCAAAATGTCGCGGCGACGTTTGGCGTTTTGCTCACGGTTTTCGTTGTTTTACCGCCGTTGCGATCTATAAAGATTACAAATTTACGAAAATCCGCAGCGAGCCAGTCTATTTTAATGGCTAAATTTTTGCCACGCGGTCATTGGCGCTGCGATTTTGGGCTTTATTTTTGACTCGGTTTTTTGCCGTATTTAGGTATGGCGCTCATGTCGGCATCCCGTGCGCGCTGTTTTGTCATATCAAAAATAGCAAAGAGCGCAAATTTGATTAAATTTGCCAAAAGCCCACGAGTGCAAGGAGCAGCCAAGCGGCGCGGGGTATCAAATTTGGCTTTTTTAACCCGCAAACTAGCGGTCAAGACCCAAAACATCCCGCGCCTTTTGCTTGCACGCCTCAAATTTTTGCTCAAATTCCGCGCGCTTTTGCACCTCGTTTTTAGCTCCTATTTTGGTATGTCCCGAGCCTCGCCCTAAAAATTTTACGTATCCCGTATCCTTAAACTCCGTCGTAAGCGGCATCTTCGCGCCATCTACGCCCTCGCAGACGAGCTGTACTAATGCGTATTCTTCTAGCGCGAAGGCTTGAGGGTAGATGTTTATTTTCTTTAAATTTTTAAGCGCGACAAGCGGTAAGAGCGCCGGATAAGGCTCTTTGCACTTCACCCAAATGAGCTTTAGCGCCTCAAGCGCGCCTAAATCTCTTAAAAACTCAAAGTCTTTAATCGGCTGATCCCAATCAAGAGTACCGTTTATACCTAGATACCGTAGCGAAGCTATGCCGCTAAGCCCCGAAAAATCGCTAACTCTTCGTAAATTTTCAAAATGCGCCGATTTTAGGCTCTTTAGCTCCTTTAGCGGCGAAAGATCGCAAAAGCCGGAGACATACTCCAAAACCAGCTCGCGCAAAAGAGGCAACCTGGCTAGAAAATCGATATTTTTTACTTGGATTTTGGTTATGCGTAGGCGCTCTAGGCATTTTAGATTGGGCAGCGCGGCGATTTGTTCCTTGCTAGGTAAGTGTAGCGTAAGCTCCTCTAGTCCTTCGCACTCAAAAATCCGCTCCCAAAGAGGCGTATCGGCGCTTATGGTAGCGATCTTTAGATTTTTGCTAGCTTGCGCGCCGCTTAGCATATACCTAAAACGCTCGCCGCCCGGCACCATCGCCCAGTAATCGTCTCTGCCCTCTAGCATATCCCCAAAGTGATGAATCATTTAGTATTCCTTTATTTACTTTATCTAAAATCGTTTAAATTTAGCCGTCTTTTTTTGCGGGCAAGCTTTAGTGTTTTTGCTCATTAAATTTAGCTTTGGCGCGATTATAGCTTAAATTTGCAACTATAAAAAGAGCCGCTTAAAAACGGCGCCAAAGCGATAAAACCTGTGTCTGCAAAGAAAATAAAGACATTTTAAACGCCGTTTTTGGTATAATCGGGAAAAATTAAAATAAAGATAAATAAATACTGAGTAAGCCTTTTTTACTGCATTATTTTATATGGTACTCTAAAAAAATAGATATCAAACCGACAAATTACCCAAACATTTGATGTGCGCCTAAATCTAGCCCTAAAGGCGCGAATTTATTGAGTAAAAGATGTTGTAAGTTTTACGCCTAGGCCTCGTAAATTAAGGCAGTGCGTGTTTATTTTGATGGTACGCCGAAATAAAACTTCGTCAAATTTGCGTCCGCCGGCTTGCGCTAAAACGGTTTAAATTTAACCTCTAACGTTCTAGCTAGATTTAAAAGCAAATTTAAGACGTCTGCGCCGCAAGAACAAAGGCAAGAGTAAATCCGAAAACCTACTCAAATATCAAAAACGGCGCTTCAAGTACGTTTCTGATTATCTTAAACGGCGAGAGTAAGGTATCTTGCAGGATTTGCGTCGAGTACTGCGGCTTTTGCAGGGTTCCTCGCACCTTGATGACGGTTGAGAGCGTGCGATCTTTGCCAAGCACGATCTGATTTATGAGTGGGATTTTATCGATGATGGAGCTGGCGTCCTTTAGCAGCTTTAGTTCCAGATCCACGTCGATCTCTTTGGTCGCGAGATTTATCGTGCCGTGGCCGCCGATATCGGCACTCGAGCTTTCTAGTTCGATGGCTAGAAACTTTAGCGTATCTGCCTTTTTCTCAAACAAAATTTTGCCGAATTTTACCGGATAGCCGTCAGCGCCAAAATCCGGCGTCTTAAACACGAGCAAGGACGGAACGGAGTTTAAAAACGTCAGAAGCTGATTGTAAAACGTGTAGTCTTTTAGCGTGGCGCCTATTAGCCTTGCTTCGCCTTTAAAATCATCGGTGCTTTTGCCTAAAACCCGCAGTTTAAAACTACCGCCCTCAAAACTTTTGATGTTAAAAATCGAGTTGATAAACTCGCCCCTGATGTCGTTTGCAGATATTTCGAATTTTTTATTTGACTTTATGAGAGAGAGGTTGCCATGGGCGGGCTTGGCGTCAAATCTCACCGTCCCGCCCGCACTTTGGCCACTATAAGCTAGCAGATTTAGAGTCGCATTAAAATCGTTTAAAATAAGATTTGAGCCCTTGGCTTCAAACTCGATATCGCCGCCTTTTTCGCTTAAATTTTCTCCGCCGCTAAGCGCCAGATCAAGCTCATTTATAAAAAGCTCCGTCTTGCCGCCCGCGATTTTAAAATTTAGCCCGCCGCTTTTGCTCTTGCCCGTTGCGCCTTTTGCGTTTACGTCAATGGCAAAGCTATCGGCATCATATGGCGAGCCGTCTTTTTTAAACAGCGGAGTTTCAAATTTAACGTCGTTAGCCTCGATGCTAAGATTTTCAAAATCTTTGGTTTTTATATTTACGCCGCCTTCAGATATTTTTAGGCTTTTTAGCAGCGGCGAGTAGGGCAGTAGGCTCTTTACGTCAGACAAATTTATCTCGTTTTGCGCGCCGAATTTTAAACTCACGGCGGCGGGCGAAGCGATATCTAACCTCGTATCCTTGCCGCTAAAATCAAGCCTAGCGGCAAACGGCATCGCGTTTAGTTTTAAAATTTCGCTCTTACCGAAGGCTAAATTTAGCCCCTTTAGCGTGCCGTTTACGTCGCCTGCGAGCTTGCCTAGATCAATATTTGCCGCCGCGTCCGCGCTAAAAAAGTCCATCCCCGTGTTTTTCGCGTTTACCTTTAGCTTGTCGTTTAAAAGCTCGACGTCTGCGGTACCGACGTTAAATTTAGCTCCCGCGATCAGGGTTTGGCCGCCTGAGACCTTAAATTTACCATTAGTCGTCACCTCTAGCGGGTCAAATTTGATATCAAGCGCGAGTTTGCCGTCCGTTTTGCCGCTTAGCTGCTCGACGGGAACTTCGATATCGTAGGCTTTTAGTATGGAGTTTACGCTTTTATCAAAAAGGGCCGAGGTTTGCAGATTTAGCGTGAGTCCCGCGCCTTTTTTTTCAAAAATTTTATAGATTTCAAGGCTGCTTGCGTTTAGATTTTTGCCCTGCCACTTCGGGTTTTTTAGCGTGAAAAATAGCGAGCCTTTTTTTAGCTCGACGTCGACTGCTTCGGCGGTGGCGGCGGGTAGTTTTTCGTGAAATTTAACCTTTACGTTTTTAGAAAATCCCTGTGCGCTAAGCTCGTTTAGATAGGGTTCTTGCTTGTTTAGATCAAACCTGCCCCGAAGCGATTTTACGAAATAATTATCCGCCGTGACGTAGCCGTAGATCCAGCTTTTTATCTCTTTATCCAGTCCCGTTTTTGCGCCCAGCTCGTCCATAAAGCCCCTTAGGCTCGTCGCGTTTATGTCGCCAAGCTCGTATGTTAGCTCGCCGCCTTTGAGATTTACCGTAGCGTTTCCTTTTAGCTCGTGGCTGGAAAACGTACCGTTAAAATCGTAAATTTGACGCCTCAAATCGGCATTGCTAACGCCGCTTAAGGTGATGTTAAAGTCCTTAAACTCGAGTAGATAAACATTTGCGGTGATGCCGTCTTCGGTATCTTTGAAATTTGAGCTAACCGCCAAAAACGGGCTATCCAGATAAAAAACATCGTCTCTGTAAAATAGCGTAGACTCGCTGTTTAAAAACTTAACGCGCTCGAGTAAAATTTCCTCAAACAGCCTGTCTATCCAGACGATGTTTTTGGATAGATCTAGCAGCGCGTCCTCGGAGCTATCCTTGGCGCTTTGTTTAGGTATCTCGATATTTTGCGCGCGTAAAATTATTTTTTTATCGAGTTTTATATATAATTGCTCTATTTTAAAGTCGCCCGCGCCGATATTTTCTATCTCGACGCCGTGTTTTAGGACGGCTATAAAAATGACGAATATCAAAACCGCAGGGATCAAAATGCGCCAAATTTTCTTCATTATTAGCGAGATGATTTTCATATTTTTTCTGAGCTTTCTTGTTTATCTTAGCCGCCCGGTGAGCGTGAGCGAGGTCATTTTCGTGCCTCAGGGCAGTACGCTTGCGATTATATCATATCTAAGCGAAAAAAATACGGACGCAAATAAATTAGACGCCGTGATTTTGCGCGCCATGGGGCGCGTGCAAGCAGGCTGGATAGACCTGGGCGCGGCAAAGCTTAGCAAGCTTGATTTTTTATATAAACTCACGACCGCAAAAGCTGCTCTAACGCAAATAACGCTAATTCCGGGCGAAACGACGGCCGTATTTTTACAAGAGGTCGCAAAAAAGCTAAATTTAAGCGAAGCTAAGCTAAATGAATTTTACTTTAAATTTGCTCCGTTAGAGGACGGCTTTTTAGTACCCGAAACCTACAAAGTGCCGCTTGGCGTAAACGAAGAACAGCTAGCGGCGCATCTGGTAAATTTATCTAAAAAATCCCACGAAAAAACGGCGACCGAACTGCTCGGTAACTACGACGAAAAGCGCTGGAGCGAGTATCTTGTGACGGCCTCGGTCGTGCAAAAAGAGGCCGCGAGCGAGGATGAGATGCCTCTTGTCGCCTCCGTCATCCAAAACCGCCTAAAAAAAGGCATGAAGCTACAGATGGACGGCACGCTAAACTACGGACTCTACTCGCACGAGACGGTCACGGCCGAGCGCATACGAAGCGATAAAAGCAAATTTAACACCTATCTAAACGAAGGTCTGCCGCCAAGCCCCGTTTGCACCGTGGGACTAGCTGCGATAAGAGCGGCGATAAGGCCCGCGCAGAGCGAGTTTTTGTACTTCGTGCGTGATAAAAAGACGGGCAAGCATAAATTTAGCGCAACGTACGAGGAGCATATGGGCGCGATAAACTCTCAAAGATAGCCCGCCAAAAGGCGTTTTAATATAAATTTGGATAAGATTTTGCGAAATTTAATTAGGAGGAAAGATGAGCGACATCGTCTATACTAGAACCGACGAATCCCCGCTACTTGCTAGCTACTCGCTGTTTCCGATCCTGCAGGCGTTTTTACGCGCGGGCGGTATAGAGATAGAGCAGGCTGACATAGGGCTAGCCGCGCGGATCATCGCCGCTTTTAACGACAAGCTACCGCCCGATCTGCGAGTGAGCGACGACCTGGAGATGCTGCGAAATTTGACGCAAGAAAAGCGCGCGAATATAATTAAGTTGCCAAATATCTCGGCAAGCTTGCCTCAGCTAAACGCCGCTATCATGGAGCTTCGCGCCAAAGGCTACGATCTGCCGCCATGCCCGTCCGAGCCAAAAACGCCGGAGGAAAAAGACGCTGCCGCCAGATACGCTAAAGTGCTAGGAAGCGCGGTAAATCCGGTGCTGCGCGAGGGTAACTCAGACCGCAGATGCGTCGGTGCGGTAAAACGCTACGCCCGCGAAAATCCATATAAAATCACCCCTTTTGAAAAAGGTAGCAAAACCGAGGTCGCCTATATGAAGGGCGGAGATTTTTACTCCTCCGAGCGCTCGATTAGCTTTGAAGCGGATGAAAATTTATGCGTTGAGTTTATCTCAAAAAGTGGCGAAAAACGAGCGCTAAAAGAAAATTTAAGCGTGCAAAAAGGCGATATAATCGACGCTAGCTTTATGAGCGCGCGAGAGCTAGACGTCTTTATAAAGGAGCAAATCGCGGACGCGAAAGCAAAAAATTTGCTCTTTAGCGTACATCTAAAAGCCTCGATGATGAAGGTGAGCGATCCAGTGATTTTCGGGCATTTCGTAAAGATTTTTTTCGCGGAAGTTTTCGAGGAGTTTGTGGACGAGCTAAAAAGCGTAAACGTCAGCGAAAACAACGGGCTAAAAGACCTTTTTGTGCGAATTTTAAATTTACCTCAGGCTACGCAGGAAAAAATAAAAGCAAAATTTGATGAAATTTACGCCGCAAGGCCAAATTTAGCGATGGTAAATTCGGCCGCAGGCGTTACAAATTTACACGTTCCTAGCGACGTTATCATCGACGCCTCGATGCCGATGGTGATAAAAAACGGCGGCAAAATGTGGGATAAAGAGGGCGCCCTTCGCGAAACCAAAGCCGTGATACCCGATAAAACCTACGCCGTCGTTTATGAAGCCGCGATCGCGGATATCAAGGCAAACGGCGCGCTAGATCCCGCTAAAATCGGTAGCGTCTCAAACGTAGGTCTAATGGCTAAAAAGGCCGAGGAGTACGGCAGTCACGATAAGACCTTTGTGGTGAGCGAAGCGGGCGAGGCTCGCGTGGTAAATGCAAAAGACGAAGTTTTATTTAAATTTGAGTTAGAAAAAGGCGATATATTTAGGATGACGCAGGCTAAAGACATCGCCGTGCGAAACTGGGTCGAGCTGGCGCTAAAACGCGCGAAAATCACGGGACAAAAGGCGATATTTTGGCTGGACGAAAACAGGGCTCACGACCGAGAAGTCCTAAAAAAAGTAAGAGCACAGCTAGCAAGCGCGGGTACCGGCGGGCTTGATATAGAGATCATGTCTCCCGCGGCGGCTTGCAAAAAGTCGCTTGAGATCATGAGGCGCGGCAAGGACTGCATCAGCGTCACGGGTAACGTCCTGCGCGACTATCTGACCGATCTTTTTCCAATCTTGGAGCTTGAAACCAGCGCCAAGATGCTCTCTATCGTGCCACTGCTAGAGGGCGGAAGTATCTTTGAGACGGGGGCTGGAGGCAGCGCACCGAGACTCGCCGAACAGCTGCTGGAGCAAAATCATCTAAGCTGGGATAGTTTGGGCGAGTTTTTGGCTCTGGGCGCTAGTCTCGAGCAGTTGGCGGGATTTAAGCAAAGTCCCGAGGCTCAAATTTTAGCCGATACGCTAAATGCGGCCGTGGAGCGCTATCTAAAAGAAAACAAGGTTCCGCGGTTTGAGGTCGGCGAGCTAGATACGCGCGCGAGTCATTTTTATATCGCGCTTTACTGGGCGAGCGAGCTAGCCGCTAGCGGTACGCAGCTGGGCGATAAATTTAAACTCATCGCTCAAAATCTCGCAAAAAACGAGAGCGTAATCGCGGATGAAATAAACGCGGCGCAAGGACGAAAGATCGATGTAGGCGGATATTATAAACCCGACGATAAAAAGGCTAGCGCGGCGATGAGGCCGAGTGTAATATTTAATCAAATTTTACAAAATCAAATTTTATAAAAAAAGGAAAAAAATGAAAATTTCAGTTATCGGAGCCGGAAACGTAGGCGCGAGCGCGGCTAGCGCTATCTTGCTAAGAGGCATAGCAGACGAGATCGCGCTGGTGGATATATTTGGCGACGTAGCGCGCGCAAAGGCGATCGATCTATCTCAGAGCGCGGCGGTTTTCGGTCTGGACGCGAGTGTCGCGGGCGGTGATGATTTTGAGCTAGTTAAGGATAGCGACATCGTGGTCGTGACCGCAGGAAGCCCTAGAAAAGAGGGGCAGACTAGAGAGGATTTGCTATTAAAGAACGCTGGTATCGTAAAAGGCACGGTGGAGAAAATCGCGAAATTTGCCCCAAACTGCGTCATCATAAACGTAACAAATCCGCTCGATGCGCTCACGTACCTAGTCTATAAAACTAGTGGTTTTGATAAAAGTAGGGTGCTGGGGATGGCTGGCGAGCTAGACTCCGCGCGCCTAAAATACGAGATCTCTCAAAAAACAGGGCTAAAAAACAGCGCATTTAGCGCACACATCATAGGCTCTCACAATGACGATATGGTGGCACTGCAAAGCAACGTGAGCGTGGATCTGGGCGGCGAATTTGACGCGGTAGCGCACGAGGCCAAAACGGGCGGCGCAAAAATCGTGAAGCTGCTGGGCACGTCGGCGTATTACGCTCCGGGCGCGGCTGCTGCTAAGATGTGCGAGGCGATAAAAACCGGCAGCGAGCAGTGGCTAAGCTGCTGCGTGATAGAGGGCGAGCGCGCGGGCGGTAGGCTAGTTAGGCTAGGCAAAGGCGGAGTGCGCGAGATAAAAGAGCCAAGCGCGGAGGAAAAAGCAGCGCTTGAAAAAGGCGAATCTCAAACGGCGGCAAATATCAAATTTTTAAAAGAAAGCGGGGTAATCGCGTAACATAGATCAACTCTGGACAAAGAAATTTAGGCGAGCAAGCAGACGGATGAAATACGCCTTGCTTTGCCCTTGTTATTAAAATACGTAAAATTTAAAGGATACGAAATGAAAAAAATGATTTTAACTAGTTTGGCTGTGCTATCTTTGCTGGCGATAAACGCCGACGCGAGAGAATATAAATGCAATGATAAAGATGTAATACTTGCTGGCATAAAAGCTAATCCGTCTTCAAGAGGAACACCAGTAGCAGAACGTATGAGTGTTTATAAAAATTATCGTCCTTGGCCAATCGAAAACGTTAAAGAGCGCGGCTTTACAAAAGATACTATGATAGGCTGCACGGCTAATTCCGATGGCGGAGGCGTTATATTTTACGTAATTCATATAGATAAGGAAACGGGCAAAGCCTATGTGCATTCGTCTCCAGCAAGAAGCTACCAAATGCTAAAAAATGGTATTAAAAAAGGAAATGTAGTAGAAATCAAATAAAGATATAGACTATGAATAAATTTATACTAACCGTTCGGAAATACGATGAATAAAATTTACGCTCTGTTTTTAGCCGTTTTTATTTCGGGTTGCGCTACGGTTTCGCCAAGCGCTCCAAAAAGCAGCACCGCGGTCGCGGCGCTAACAAAGCAAAGTCAAATCCAAGCCGAGACTTCGCTAGAAAAGAGCAAAATCCAAAACTCGGCAACCGAAGCGACGCAGAGTAAAATCGGCAGGTTTGACGTAAAAGAAAAGGCCTTGCTTGACCTTATGCAAAAATATATAGGCAAAAAAGACGGCGGCGACTGCTCCGGCTACCTGACGCTGATTAATAGGAAAATTAGCCTAAATATATTAGAAGAAAACGAGCTTGATAAATTTTATACCGCTCGCGGGCTAAAGAGCGAAGCGATGTTTAGGCTTTACGAGAGCAAAAATTTGATCTCGTTTGAAAATCCCGAGGTCGGCGATTTGATATTTTTCAACAACACGACTAAAAGCACGAAAAATAACAAAAAAGCCAAAATCGTCACTCACGTAGGCATCGTAAGCAGCGTCGAAAAAGACGGCACCGTGGCATTTACGCATCATACCAAGGGCAAAAACATGGTGGATTTTATG
>CAUQMF010000039.1:0-16630 GCA_963518965.1 uncultured Campylobacter sp. | reverse complement strand
TACGGTTTTTGCGCCGTTTGCCCCGGCTTCGTCGTGATCGTAGCATATCGTCATGTTCGTATCTTTGAATAAATTTAAATACCTATCCTCTACTTTTGCGCCTGTCGATTCCAAGGTAACCGTTCTTAAACCCTTAGCCAAGGCGTTAAGGCAATCTTTTTCGCCTTCCATTAAAAATATGGGCGCTTGCAGATCGTTTCTGTATGATACTAGGTCGGCCATATTAAATGGACAACGTCTTCTATTTTTTGAAAACATAAGCTTTGGTAGCTGGATCATATTCCCGTCTTGACCCATAAAAGGGGCGGGGTTTTTGTTGTATTTCCAAAGAGTCAAGCAGTTTCCGAATTCATCGCGTATAGGCATTATTAGTCGATCGGCTTTTTTAGAGTAGCCTATTTGGTATCTTTTGGCTATAGTTTCTTTTTGTTCCTTTGTGGCCGTAGGCATCGCGGCGCTTAAAAGCTCCCAGTAGCGCGAAAAATTTTCAAGCCTTTCTTTTTGAAATTTGTCTATGTAGTCTTGAGTAATAAATCCCTCTTTATAGGTTTTATCGTTCAAATCCGTATGAGTATCGAAGCATAGATCTATTTTTTGATTCGAGAGTTCGTGAAATTTGTCGAAAGCGGCCTTTTTGGAGTAGCCGTGAAATTCTACCATCAAATCGATCACCGAGCCGCCCCACCCGCTCCCGAAATCTTTGATTTTTCCGTTGCGAGGATTTATTGAAGCCGACGCCGTATGCTCGCTCCTTAGCTTAAATTTGCCGTTTTTGTCTATTTCGTAGCCCAAATGGTTTAAGATATAGGCTGTTTGCATTTGTTCTTGCGTCATAAAAAATCCTTTTGCCGTAGCGGAGAAGCTCCGCTACGGTCATCTTTCTTGTTCTTGTGATGCTTGAGCTATGATCATCTTCTCTCCGGACGCTATTTCAGCTTCGGTGCTGTTCGTTTTTATTGCCGGGGATTGGACGCTTTTTATGAAAGCTCCCCTGTTTTTCTCAAAATCTATCTCGAATTTAGCCGATTTGTCTATTTGGTTAATGGCTTCCATTAGCTTAGGATACTTTGCTAAGGTATCGTTTTTGGTTGCCGAAAGGGTAAATTCTACCCCTTCAGAGATAAGCTTATTAAATTTAGCCACAAGCTCCATATCGGAGTTTTTATCGAACGAATACCCGTCCTTGCCTTTTGTGGCGTATAGCTTTTCCGCATTTTGAATAAGCTCACCCGTCTCGCTGCGCTTTTCGGGTTGTAGCTCGATGGCTATTTTACTAAACCCGTAGGCTATGCCCTCCTTAGATATTCCGGTTTGATAATAGGCGTCAGCCTTCATAAAGATATTCTCCCCGGCTTCGTTTTTAACGCTCATATTGACGGGAATTTTATCGGCTTTTACGGCTTTTAGAAACGTATCGATCTCGCTGATCTTATAAAAAACGTCTTTAGCGTTGGGCTTTTGGCCTTCGTATTCGTTCAAAGACCCAAAACCGACTAGGGTTTTTTGTTCGCCAGTCTTCTTGTCGGCATATTTGCCGGTCGTAACAAAAACGTTCACGTCATTCTCCTTTAGTTAAATTTGATTTTAGAATTATCTTTTTATTTTTGCCGTCGTCGACGATGCTCATTTTATCTTTAGGGATATTTAGGATTATTCGATCTTTGTCTCGAGTGACCTTGATGTTTTCCAAATTTGAGCTCATTTCGATAACTCGCTCTAACTCGGCGCTTTTAAAGAATACGCCCGTCGCCAAAGCCCCTAAAACAAAAAACATAAAAATATTCAAGAATAAAACCGCTATCGCGCCGTTTTTAGTGATCTTTAGCATTTTTGCGAAAGATCCGTCGTAAATTTTTACTACGGCATTTAGCTGCTTTTCGATGTTATCGACGTGATTTTCAAACGGCTTTATCGTATTTTCTTGTTTGGAGATGAAATTCTTTAAAAATTCATCGTAGCCCGAAACGACGTTTTCTAACCTTGCTTGTGTGGTTTCTATGAAATTGGTAAATTCATTCGAGAATTTTTTGCTCTGTTCCTCAAGCCTTAATAGCTCTAAATTGTCCGAGAATTGCCTAAATTCGTTATATGCTTTTTGCAGTATGGCCGCATAATTTAGCCTTTTAAAATCCTCGTCGCTTGGGGGCTCATTAAAAAATTTAATGAATTTTTGCGTAAGCCGCAAAAAGTCGTCAAATTTGACTGATATCTCATCGTATATGGACTTATCGAGCCCGTTTGAGGCCTCTCTTTGCATCCCTATGGATATTAGGCGCGCTATTTCGTCTTTTAGCTGCCTTTGACGCTCTATTAAGGCCGAATAGTCCAGTATCTCTTTTTGGCCTTCATTCTCGAATGAAACAAAATCCATCAATCGACCCAACAGTCTTTATTTATTGGTACTTTTTTAAAATACTTGACGATGCTTCCGCCGTTATCGCCTTGAGAGTGGACTTCTTGCCAAACCAAGCCGCCGTCTTTAGCTTTTAAGTCTATATACTCTTTGTATTGGATCTGCTCGATCTTATATCCGTTATCCCAATCTTTTTTGGCATAAAATTCGTCCGAGCAAACATATTTTCTAGATGTCAAATTCGTGTATTCGTGCGCTATCAAAGCCTTGCAAGACGCCGATAGCTTCGGGTCGATCCTGTAGTAAGTATCGCCAAAGTCGTGTTTGGTTTCGATCCTGGAATTTAAGGCTTTTGCCGTGCAATCGTCTCGTAAATTTACGAGGACGTTATCGCGCAAATCCGTAAATTTGCCGTCTTTTTCGGCATCCTCGCCGACTGGGCAGAGTTTCAAGAAATTTTGCCTAGCTTTTAAAGTGTCTTGCCATTTTTTGTGTTTAATGGAGTAGTATCGTTGGATGGACGGATCGCACTCGGGCGGTCTTTGGTTCGATGAAAGGCAAAGTATGGCCTCGCACGCCAACCTCACGTCTCCCGTTAGAAGATCGGGAGGAGTGGTAACGTTTTTTGGAAGCTCAAGTGCAACGGCCGAAGACGAAATCAATATACCGGCCACGATAGGCAACATTTTACCGACTTTTTTCATAGTAACTCCTTTATTGGGTTTTTTGATCTTTTTTGTGAAAAAATAGGATATTTACCCTATCCTTGCTCATTTCTATAGACGATACGGGCTGAAGCTCTATTTCGGCCGTTACGCCGTTACTTCTAAGAAAATTTCGATACTCGGTCGAGACCTCGTCGGCTCCTATGATTATGATTTTTGTAGCGTTATGCGCGAGCAAAAACGTCTTTACGACCTGATCGTTTTTAAGTAGCTCTCCGTCTGATCCCCTTTGGGCGTATATATTGTAAGTCCAATTGTTCGTTTGTAAAAAGGGGTCTTTGGGAACGATATTTTCGTGCCTTAAAAGCAAATTTTGATTTATGGTTATATTCGATCCGCCGTCAAGTTTAACGGGATCGGGAGCTTTTGAGGAGCAGCCAGCCATTAAAACTAAAAGCGGTATGAGCACTACGGTTGGTTTCATTACTTGTTTCCTTTTATAAAATTTCGGTGTCTGTCTTCGATGTCTTGTTTTAATCGCGCTTCCAGGTCGGAGATGCTTTGAACGGGAACGTCTATTTTAGTTTCCCCGTTAAGGGCGGCCTCTTTTAAGTCGTCTTCGCTGATGGTTTTGCCTTTCTTTTTTGCTAAGCTAGGAGACACGGTCTTAAATTTTTTGATAAAGTATGGATCGACGTAATAAAAAGCTTTCTCACAAAAAATAGGTTTTCCATTGTCGATCCTGATGATCTCGTTTTTAAAATCCATCTCCTGGAGCTCTTGAGGCAGCATTAGCGCCCTTTTGACGTCGCTTTCGCTACCTCCGCCGCCTCTGCCTATATTACGAGACCTGCTTTTTACGGTTTTGTAACCCAGCAACCTGCTTATGCGTTCGGCGTCTTCTTCTTTGGGGGCATAGTAAATTTGGCAAGCATGATTTTTTAAAAGCGTCTTCGCGCCCTCCTTGCCGTATCCCTCAGGCTGCGGCGCTTCTATTTGAGAGTCGGACTGATAAGCTATCAAGCTGCGCAACCAATACCCGGCTATAAAGGCGATAGATTTCAGGTATATTGGCAAATAGCCTATTGCGGTAAATTCGTCCATTATCAGTAAAACCTTATGCTTGATATCCGGGTTCTTTTGCGGCAATTCTTTGGTATTGGACAAAAGAAGCTGCTGCCAAAAGATATTTAAGATAAGCCTAGCGTTAGTGATTTGGTCGGGAGTTATACCGATATATATGGTCATCTTCTTTTTTCTCAAATCCCTAAAATCGAAATCGTTCCCACTCGTGGCTAGTCGCACGTTATCGTTTCTAAAAATCATCAGCGGCGCATTAAAAGAGCTTAAAACGCCGCTCCTGGTGTTGGCGCTTTCTATCACAAAATAAGCGTCTATAAATTTTTGAGTTTTTTCTCTCAATACGCCAGCGGCGCAGAGAGTATCGTAGGTATCTTTAAACCCGTTTATCTTTGTTTTAGTCCCTTCCCCGTTATCTACATAAAATCTCAAACCCTCGCTTAACTCCAAAATTCCATAGAGAGTAAAGCTACAATTTAAATTATTGGCTTTTAAAAATGAAACGCCCAACCTGGTGTCTAATAAGTCGTGGCACATATAACAAATTCCGGTAAAGAGGTTTTGAGCGTGCATATTGAAAAACTGGGTATTGCTATCGCCGATCAAAGGATAAAGTATGTTCGCAAAATCCATCAATTCGCCGTCGGCGTTGTTTCCGTTCATGTCGATGTAGTGCAGAGGGTTATATCTATGAGTGCGTTTATCGAAGGGGTTAAACAAAAATACCTCGTTTTTAAGCACTTTTTGTCTATATTTCGAAGTAAAATCGAAATTTTCTTGTTTGATATCTTGAGATACTACCGAGTATTTCCAGTCTAGTAAATTCGGTATTATCACGCCTACGCCTTTACCCGACCTGGTACCCGCACCGAGCGATACGAATTGTTGCCCGCCGAAACGTAGCAGCTTGCCTAAAAATTTGCCTATGATTATGCCTTCGTCGCCGAATAAATTCATTTTTCTAACTTCGGCCGCGGTAGCGAATCTCGCCTTGCCGTATAGGCTTTGTTTTTTCGGTAAAAAAGGGATGATGGATACTAAAGCTAGGCTAAAAACGGAGGCTATGCCAAGAGCTTTATAAATTTGAGGATAATCGTTGATGACGGCTTTGTAGGTAAAATCGAGACTAAATTTCTTCGGTATCATCTTTACCGCGTCATTTAGGGCAAAACACAAAACACCGGTCAAAAAATACGCCATTGCGGCAGCGATCACGAATAAAAATACGACCTGCCCTTTGTTTAAACCCATTTAGCTTACCTTGGCGACTTTTCCGTCATAGATATACTCTATGACCTTTCTTTTTCCTTCGTGCTTTTTAAAGACGATGATTAGATCTATAACGGTTTTTACGATGTCTAGTATCATATCCTTGCCGATCGTTCGTGCCATATCGTTTTGCATAGCCATCATCACGAGTCTGTTATAGCAGCTTTCTATACTGCCCGCGTGGCAGCTGGTCATAGATCCGTTATGGCCACTTGAAATAACGTTTAAAAAATCGTAGGTCTCGCCGCCGCGAACCTCGGCCAGGAGAATTCTATCAGGCTTCATACGCAAGCAAGATTTTAGTAGCGTAGAAGAAGTTACGGGGTCTCCTAGCTTGGCTTCACTGGGATAAAACAGTTGAACGTAGTTTTTGTGCTCGTAAAATTTGATCTCTTCGACGTCCTCGATGGTGATGATACGATCGGTAAAAGGGATAAAGTCTATGAGAGTTTTCATAAAGGTCGTTTTTCCGCTTCCCGTTTCGCCGCAGATAACTATGTTTTTTCCGTTTTTTACGGCTTCGGCAAATGCTGCGGCCGTCTCGCCGTCTAACGAGCCGTTTCTTATATAATCGTCAAGCTTATAGCGCACCTTGCTTGGTTTTCTGATGGTGATGGACACGACGCCGCGCGAGGTCGCGGGCTGGATCACGACTTGAACGCGCTCGCCGGTGGGCAATATGCAAGACATGATCGGCTTGGTTTTATCTATTTTGTCGTTTTTGAAGCTGGCCGCAGCCTGCGCGAACGAATTCGCCTTTTGCTCGTCCATAGAACTTTCTTCGCTACCCCAGTTACCTAGTACGTCCTCAAACCAAATCAAATTTCCGCCCTGGTAGCATATTTCGTTGATATTGTCGTCGTCTAGGTATTTTCCGAAAAAGTCTTTGGCGTATTTATTCAAGACCACGTTTTTAGTTTCCATAATTTGCCCTATTTACTTTTTTGTTATTTTTAGTAAGCCTATAGACCTTTGAAAAGTCTATATCGCGGTTAACATAGACGCCTACGATATCGCCTTGATTTTTATAAAGCGTAGGCTCGATGTTGATAAATTTCTCAAGAGCGGTATTTGCCATTTGCTTGGTAGTTTCCCTGGTATTTTCCGTATAATCGACGTTATCTTTGCCTCGCTTGCCGTTAAATAGCACGTTAAAGCCGTCGTCTATAACGCTAAGAAGGATGGACGCGCCGAAACGCTCGAGCCAGTGATGATCCACCCAGCCCTCTATGCCGCTTCCGCCCAACTCGTCGCTCGCGCCGCTATATACCGGGATATTGATATGATTTGGCGTCCTAATCTCTTGCCAAACTACGAAAATTCTATTTAATCCGTCTTTCATCTGTCCCGCCTCGAAAAAGCCCGTTATTTTCGAACCTTTCTCGATAAGCAGGACGCTTCCGTTGCTACTATAGACGTCGTTGCTTACCGTGCAGCTTATTCCTCCTTTTATGGACGAAACGAGCCTTGTATCTAGCGAACATCCGATATACGTGCCTTTAGGAAGAAGTAAATTCGGATTGAACGCGCCTTTTTTGGCAGCCGTAGGAGTGAATGTTTGCCCGGCATAAGAGTTGTCCGTATCGTCTTTTAAGATACTACGTTTACCGATAACGTTTCCGTTTTCATCGACCATATATCTTTCGTCGCTCGTTAGATCCGTGGGCATCTCTCTAACTTTGCCCGCGGCCGCTTTTTGATTCGATACCATCACGAAGCTGGAGCCTTTGAGAACTTTGAGCTTTGGAGGAGGGGTATTGCTCTTTGCGGCAGGGATAAACGGATTATCTTTGGGCTCTTCAAATTTGGGAGGCTCGGGCTCGTTTTTTTCCAGCATTAGCTGTTTAAACGATTTTTGTTCGGGCTCGTCGTCTTTAAAATCGAAATTCGCTTTTTTGACCTGAGTGCCTATCTTTTCTTGCGCGACCTCTTCTTTTTTGTTGCCCTTGAAAAAATATAGTCCGACCACCAGCAAGGCTATCAAGCCAAAGCTTATGACCGCGATAGCCTGGAGCTTTCTAGTATTTACCTCTTCTACGCTAAGCTCGGGCTCCTCGAATTTTAGGTTTTCGTCGCTTGTGGTATCGTTTTTCTTATCGGGATCGCTCATTGCGTGATCTCCCTACTTACAGATTTGCCCGTAGTTTCTCTAGTCTGCTCGAGCGGATTTTTGGCATATCCGCTATTCATTATCCCGACTAACTTATTACCGCTTCTTAGAAGTATTTGTTTTGCAGTCTGATGAATGACCAATACGTCGAATTTTCCGTCTTTTTTGAGGTGAGTGTTTAAAATGCTCTCCTTATTGGTCTCATCGTATAAGAATACCGACGGGATGGTCTTAGTGCTGTTAAAGCCTAAATACGTGAATACTCCGTCGTCGTAAGCAAAATCGGGAGCTATCGTTTCGCTGCCTTTATTGACATGCATATAAAACTCCCAATTCCTAGGTATCGTAGTGCGCTTTAAATCTTTTTCTATCTCCTCTTCGGCCTTGGCGCGCTCTTTAGCTAGCTGTTCGCTTGCGACCGCGGCTTGAAGTTCCAAAGGATAGAGGAATTCGACGCGGTAATTGGTCTTTTTAGAGCTTTGCAAAGAGAGGTCGAATACGTAAATACGCTTATTGGTCGTAACTATGAGGTTCGTTTTCCAATCCTCCTCATTAGGCTGGATCACCAAAGATTGATCGTATTGAATTTGGTTGCCGTCCTCGTCGTAGGCTTGCTGCTGCTCAGTAGGCTGAGCGACGTAAGATTTTGGCTTGATGAAAAGAAAATTCTCCTTATCTACTAGATCCCAGCCGTCGCTAAAACCCGTCGCGATATTTACTATCCTTTCGTCGTCAGCAAATTTGACCATCGAGACGTATCCGTTTTTGGCGTTGATCAAAAATACGTCGTTCGCGTCATATTGCGCAAACGTCATCCTTTTGTCGGCTTTAGCGGATTCCGGGACGTTTAGGGCGTATAAATTTGCCCCAAGTCCTAAAATAAGCAAAGATGAGATAATGCTTGTTTTCATCGGTCGATACCCTTTTTATTGTTTTAATTAAATTTTTTGATAGCGGATAATACGTTTGGGATGAGTTCTTCTCTACGTTTTTTAAACTCATCCATAGACTCTTGCCTGATTTTATTTCTAAATTTGGCCTCCTCGGCATTGACGGCGGCGTTTATAAAGCTAGCCAGTAAAAAGCCTATGACGATGCCTACGGCGTAGATGTTTAAGCCCTCAGGCGCTTGATCGATCCGTAAAAGTAAAATTGGACAAAATACGAGTAAGACTATGGCCGAGATATAGATCATCGTCCTTACGACCCCGAAATTTAGTATTTTTTTGATCACTTTTTGCTCCTTTATCTTGAAATTTCGACATCTACGCGGTAGGTCAAAACTTTAAATCCTAACGGATTTTCCAGTCTCTCTTGCTCGGTGATCAGCTCGTTTGGCGCGTAGTCGTAGCTTAGAGTAGCTATCTTGGCCGATTTAGTGGAAATCTTTGAACCGATGTCCACGCTTTCTTCGTTAAAGCGTATGGTAGAGGTCTTTACGCCGTTGCTTTCACCTAAAACGACCGAGTTTATATCAATCCTCACTTCGGTCTTGTTTTTTAATCTCTCGGCTCTGCCGTTTGACCCGGCATACACGTTTCTATACTCATCAGCCACTTTAGGGCTAGATAAAATTTGAGTTTTTATATAGTCTTGCTGCAAAATTTCATAATAATACCCTTCTCTGGTTTTAACGTAGGTAGCTATGAAATATTTGTCCAAGGACTCGTTTCTAGTAAGCATCTCGTCTTTTACGGATGTTATGATGTCCACCATTCCCGTAGTATCGTTTACTCTGATTACATAAGGCTCTACGGTTTTTAAGGGAGTCAAAAGAGCTACCGCCCCGACCGAAGCGGCCGCGATAAAAAGAGAGATAAAGGCCACAAGCCAAGCTCTACCGTTAGATTTGGCCACCAAATACCTGATGCTGGCCTCGTATGTTAGCGATGAGTTTATATCGTAGTCGTCTTTTTTAGCAGCCATCAAAGAACCTTGCCTTCTTCTTGTTTGGTTTGATTGACGGGAGACCAATCTTTGCTATCGAATAGATCCTCCCACTTGGCGGCCGAGCTTTCTTGCGGCGCGTTGCCGGGCAAGCTTTTATTTGTCGCCGCGCATCCCGCGAAACAAAACGTCGCGATAAAAATAAATATCAAATTTCTCATATCATCTCCTGTATAATCTTTTGCCTATGCTTCTACCCATAGCCTGCCCCATCCTAGAGACTACCCCGTTCGCGCCGGGCGCGCGCAAGAATTGACCGTATTTATATGCCGCGTATCCCATGCCTCCGGCTACGGCTCCCGCGCCTCTCATGCTAGAGCCTATGGCAGAGCCGACTGCGGTATCGAACGAAACTTGAGCGAGCCCCTGGGCAAGGCCTTTTGCAAGGCTTAAAAGACTACCCATAGTTAGGCCAATAACAAACATTTGAAAGATAACCCTAATAGTTTGATCTCCAGATATACCAACTATCCATTTACTCATAATTTCCGTAACTATTTTCATAAAAAGACCTACGAAAAATACGGTAAAGACGTTGGCTAAAAATAGATTAAACCACTGGATCGAAATTTGCCTAGTCTGCTTATAAAGAAAGCATATGAAAGCTAAAGGAAACACTAGTATCAAAATCGATAAGGTAAGCGAGGTGCCTAAAACGGTAAAAAATGCGGGCAATAACCCTATAAGAAACCCCGCCCAAAACAAGAGGGCGTATAATCCGCCGACGTATTCATGGTTTTTTAGAATAGTATCGCTAATTTTATGAGCGACACCATATAAGCTATCTATGGATTTATATAATCCCAAATCGCCGCCCCCGGCCCAGGCATTAAGGCCTTTAAAGGCATCGGTAATGATAGCTATATACGCGCCTCCGCCTAGACAAATAGAGCAGATCACGGCCTTCGTGAAGATATTCCAAAGTATAGTCCTCATGGGTTCCTGAGTCCTGCCATACATGACTTCTAAGCCTTGATAGATAATAGAAATCAAAACGCAGGAGGCTATCACTAGCCCCAAGGTGTCTATCTTGTCGGTTACGGTCTTGTCCGCAGCCTTGTCAAGAAATACATTTATTTCTTTACCAAGGTCTTGAAATAAGGTTGAACCGCTCATATTATTGCTTTACTTTCCTCTAAACGATAGCCCGACGGGCTGTGCTTCACCCTTAAGATAAAGCTCCCTCTCTTGCTCTTTTAGAGCATCCTTTTGCCTTTGCCTGGTAAGCTGATAAATTTCTATTTGAGTTTTTTCGGCCTCCAAAAGAGCTACCTGGGTTTGGATAGCGTTACCGATATCTACGCTTTCTTTGATATCTTTTGAGTTTTTGAGTTTTTTAGAAAGCTTATTGATTGTAGAGACGTGATCGCTGATATCTTCGCTGCGCTCTATGTAAAATTGAACTTCTTTGAATGTATCTTGACGTTTTTGGCGGCAAATGGTTTGCTGGTCTTTTTCTATAAGCTTATCATCGCAATAGTCGTATTTTAGAAATTTATCCATTAGCTCTTTTTCTTGAGGGCTAAGCTCGCTTTCGTTGCCGTAAGCGCCCGATATGCCCATAATAGAGCCCTTTAAGCTTTTTGCTTGGGCATAGATGTCTTTTAGCTCATCGACAAAGGCTACGGCGTCCCTGATGCCCGTTTTTGTGGCGAGTTCCTTTGCGTAGGCGTCTATTTGATTTTTATAGTGCTGCGTAGTCCTCACCCACCTATCGGCCTCTTCCAGCCAAGTTTTAACCTGCTCGAAGAATTCGGTCTGTCTTTGTCCGAATGCCGCTCCGTCGTAAACGGGGATGCCCGAGGCCGCTAAATTTAAAGCTACGGCCAAGCTTAAAACCAATTTTTTCATAGATGTCTCCTTTATGCCGCTTCGTATAGCTTTTTTAAGCTATGAAGCCTTTGTTCGTAATTTAGATTCTTGTCTTTATTGATCTTTTCTATGCTCTCTATATAGCCCTTGGTGGTAGAAAGTATTTTTAAATTCGTCCTTCCGACGTGAGCTAAATTTATCGAGGCCACGGCTCTTTCGTTTGCCTTTTTGATCAAAAATCTATATGCGGCCGGGTCTGTGTTAATAGCAAATTCGTATTCTTCTTGGGTAAGTTTTAAGACGCCGCAGTAGTTTTCTTTCTTGCCTTTTGGGTTTGCCAGGATCAGCACGGCCGCGCTTTGTTGTATGATGGCAGGAGCTATAGGGATTTCGGAGAAGTCTTCGACGGATTGAGTGCCTAAAACTATAAAGCCGTTTTTCTTTCTGATAGTCTTTTCCTGGTTAAAAATCTCATCGGCTACGACGCGGTTCCTGATCCAGTCCCAGGCCTCATCTATAAAAAGGGCGAAGCGTCTGCCGTCCGTTAGATCAAATATCCTCCAAAGGATATAGTGCGCGACGGCTCCGTTGATCTCATTGTCGGCTAGCAAATCAGTCCCGTCTATGCCGTAGACGTTGATATCCTCGTCGTTAAAATTTAGCTCGTCCGTTTCATTATCGAATACCCAGCCGAACTTATTGCCCCTTTGCCAAAGCTCTAAGCGCGATCTTAAAGAGTTGGTCTCGCTAGAGTCCTCCGTAAGATGCTCTAGGACTAAAGAAATACCGAATTTTCTCTCCTCTTTTTCAAAATTGAACATCACACTTTCTATGGCCGCATTTAAATTTTTCTCTTCCAAAGTCGTTAAAATTTCGCCGTTTTTAGTGACGAGCATTTTGATCAAAATTTTAAGTTTTCTGAGGTTTTCGGGCGTAGTATCGACCATAAACGGGTTAAACCCAGTAGGCGCTCCGCCGTCTATGGAAATGTATTTGCCCCCAAGAGCGATGATATTGCCCATTGCGCCCTTGTCTTTATCCAGGTAAAAATACGTAGCTTTTTTCTTGTTTTCGGGGAGAGAGTCTAAGAAAGTGGATCTGTCTTGAAATTTGCATAGCTGATCGAGCAAAAATTCATTAAGACTGTTTTTCCGCTACCGCTTTGGCCGACCACTAAAGTATTGGCTAAAATATCGTCCTTGCCGAAATCATCGTCGGTTTTTATCTCGTGAAAGTTAAAATAATACGGAGTCCCGCTCGGAGTTTTTAGTATCGTGACCGCGTCTCCCCAACAGTTTTTATTTTTTCTACCAGATGCGAACCCGTGCATGGCCATTAGACTGGCATAGTTTTTACTTGAAATGCTGTGAAGCCTTGGGCGGATGGCGAAATTTGCTGGAAACTGGGCGAAATAAGTAGCCGGTAAAGCGATATTTGAGATCGAGGCCAAAAAGCCTATATCGCTCAGTTTGGAGACCATGGCGTTGGTCTTTTTTTCGACGTCTCTTAACGTGTCTCCGTATACGACTACCGAAAAATGGTATTTACCGAAGCATATACTGCCGTTAGCAAGCTCGTCGAGCGCTTCGTCGAGCTCGGCTATTTGGCTTATGGCTTCGTCTTCGGCGCTTACGAGCCTTTTTCTTTGCTTGACCAGGCCGTCTCTAGCGTCCACCTTGGCCATAGGCGTGAAGCTTTGCGTGATCGTATAATCGATGTCCATATACATAAGCGCGTCTAAGATGCCCGAATACGTAAATTGCGTATAGTCTTTAAACTCTACGGCTTTGGCGAATCTTTTCTTGCCGTCGCTGAAATTTAACTGCATGGCCGAATTTGAAAACATGATCGTATCAAGACCGCCGTTAAGATACTCGAATAACGGAGCGTTAGAGGCTCTGACTGGTTTAAACTCGCCTCCGATCAGATAGTTGTAAAACTCGAGCTGGGATGAAAAATCGACCCCGTCTTTTTTATAAATTCCAAGCCTTGAAGGCTTAAAGGCCTCAAGGCTAGCGCTTATGGAGTCGCAATATTCGCGCATGGTTTTTACGTAGCCGTTTAGCTCTTTGACGCGTTTTTCGACGCTGTCTTTTTTGAAGCTCGATCTCTCCATGCGTCCTAGCGGAGAATAGGCCATCGTTAAAAATAGCTTGTTTGACTTGGTGTTTTCTTTGCTAAAGCCGTCATAATATTTTTTATCAAGGTCATTCAAAAATTCATTTTTAAAATTCGACTCGAGCCTATCCTCGCTAGGCACTTTGCAATTATGGAAATAAAACGATACGGGCTTATCCGTAACGCTTCTAAAAAGCATATTGAGCCTATTTTTAAACTGATCAATATCTATCTCGTCCTCGACTTCAAACGAAACTCCCTCTACTTGCCAAGTGGCGAGCAGCTCGTAGTCTTTGGTGACTACTATGTCGCCTATTAGGGTTTGGTAGGGAATAAATTTATCAAAGCTTGGATTTTTATGTAGACCGATCGCGCTGACTTTAGGAAAATCGTTGTTAAACGGCATTTTTGAATAACTTTGAGAGTTGTAGGTTTTGACTTTATAAAATTTCTTTGCTGCCGGGTTTGAGAGAAATCTCATTTTTAAGAACAGTAGCCTAAAAATAGACTCGTCCTTTTTAGAGATCGCCCTCATAATCAAAACCGACGGCACCGTGAATGCGAACATTTTCAGATCGACGTATATGGACATCAGACCGAAAAAGGCGCAAACGAAAAACAGAGGGATGATGGGGACGCCAAAAAACATGGCCGGCCTGGTGAGTCCTTTATACATCGCCTCTGTTTGCATCTTAAATATTTCCTACCAAAAGATCGGCGATAGCTGCAGCCGAAGCTATGAGAACGGCGCCTATGATGATCGGGGCGCACTCTCTGATAGTTTGGCCACCAAATAGCACCTTATAGCCTACCACGAATATAGCTATGGTAACGACGGCTACGGCGGCGTATTTGAGCCAACTAACGACGTTTTCGAGCAGAGTATTGACTTTTTCTAGACCACCGCTCGCAGGCGCGGCCAAGATATCGGTCGGAAAGAAAATTAAAATCGCAAGAGTTAAAAGAAGGGATATTTTTAAGAAATCAAAAGAGGTTAAATTTCGCTTATAGGTTGCCCCCCCCGCAAGAGTTTGCTGAAACAAGGCTTAGTTCAGCGGACTTATTTGAAATCATTGCTTTAATTGCTCCTTTTTTAAGATTATTTTTCATCGGTTTTCTCAGATTTTTTAGCTGAAAGGCCTATTGGCTTGCTTTCATCAATCAGATATTGCGCCCTTTTGGCGTTATGGCAGTTAGCCATTTCTTCTGCGTTCATTTTTGACGCTTTTTCGCATTTTGCGATCTTGGCCGCTCTAGCATCGTCGTTTTTCTCATAGTAGTCCACGGTATATATTTCTTCCTTCCCGCAGCCCGCTAAGAAAAAAGCGCCGATAATCGAAACGGCTATGATTTTTTTCATTCGCGCTCCTTTGTATAGATTTTGTTTAATTATAACATAACTTTTTGGGCTAAAATCCGCAATGTGTTATAATTGTTCGCAATCAATTCTAAAATTGCCGTTATTAAAATCGTAGCGTATTTTTTTACTAAAATCAAGAAAGAGCTAACTATGGACGATCGCGAGAGGATTTATACGCTCAATAAAAGGGAGATGGTCAAGGACTTGGATATGTCCTTGACGACTTTTTACAACTGGCGCAAATATAGGCCTAAAGTTTTTGACCTTATCTGCTCATACTACAAAGGCGAACTAGAAAGCCTGACTCCACTAGAACAAGAGATGCTGAAGTATTTTAGAGAACTTAGCAACAAAGACCAAGAGATACAAACGGCCGAGATGAAGCTGAGAAACCTCAAATCAAAACCCTAGATATCGTCAAACAAGCTTCTTTCTTGCTTAGCCTTTGCGGCAACCTCCCCTTTTTCTTTCAGCGCCCTTATCTCGTGCGTGATCTGCTCGTAATAATTTTTATAGAGATAGATCAAAAATTTCTTTGCCCGGCCGTATGAAATCCTTTTATGGGTGTTAATATAATATAAATCCCCTTCGCGGCTCATAGCGACCTCTCCGAACCGGTTTATCTCTTCAGGCCTTTTAAATAGCGAAACGCCGTAGTAGTATTGGCTGATGTTTAGTAAAAAATCCATCATAGCGTTTTCGGGTTTATCCGTATCTATCTCGTAAACCCTCGTATGACCGTCGTCATAAGTTTTTTTAGCGTCGATGAGATTTCTAAATTTTTCTATAGCTAGATCCACCGTATCGGCCTTTCTAGTCCTAAACTGCTCGAGATAGTCTTTTTGAAATTTAAACGTGATGATCTTGTCCTTGCCGTGTATTTCATAGTCGAAATGTAACTTGCTTTGGAGATCAGGAATAACAATATCGTCAAAATGGATTTTATTACTTAAAAAATATATAAATCCATTTGGCAAATCTGATAATTTTACATCAAATATCCCCTCTAGCTCCTCTTGTTTAAAGTCGTATTCGGTTTTATAGTTGTTAGAATTCGTATAGTATTGGATCTTGGCCACCAAGGCTTCGTAAAACCTGATGGCGTATTTACTCGTAAAGCTGTTTAGCGTCTTAAAATCCAGGTGCGTATAATCGGTCTTTTGCCAGCAAGCCGTAGCTAACTCCTTTGCGAAGCTGATCTCGCAGGTAGCTTTCTTGCGCTCCTCGCCCTTAGTCTTGAAATTTGGAGTTATAACAAGCCTGGTCTTTTGCCAGATGATAAATTCGTCCTTCTCCCAGTCTCTGTAATTGTTTAGCTCAAATGCTATATTCTCGAGCTTTTCGACGGACTTTATAAAATTAGTCCTCCAATTTTTCGCATCGTCCACTACGCGCTTAAATAGCTCCAAAGGGATCACCAGGGTAGTAAATTTTACAGGCTGAGTGTCTTTTTTAACGCACTCTTGAAGGGTTTTTAATAAGAAATTTAAGACCTTTAGGTCGTATATGTTTATCTTTAGCCCTCTTTTGTCGGTTACTACCTTGCCTCTAATGACGGAGTTGGCCTTTAAAAGTTTGATATAACTATCGTCCTTTAAATAATCGGCCTCATAAATTCTTTGTTCCTGCGGATCTATGACCACCGGAGCGAAAAAATCGTCATAACCCTGCCCTTCATCCAGATCGTCGTCTATATCGGGTATATCTTGAGGCATTTATTTCCTTTATTGAAAATTCTTAGGCATCGTTTTTTAACTTCGCCGAAATTTATTCCTTAAACCTATGAAAAAACTCAAAAACCATAGGTTTTTGATGACATGCTGCAAAAAATCTTGGCTTTTTAGGGAGTCACGCTCAAAAAATAATCGAATTCGGCCATTTCCTACTTAGATATAGCTTATTTTAAGCGTATACTC
>CAUQMF010000038.1:0-16775 GCA_963518965.1 uncultured Campylobacter sp. | reverse complement strand
AAATTTAGCGTTTCGATACGGAAAATATCGCGCCTGAAAATAGCGGTAAATCGGGCGCATGATAAAATACAAAAAACCAAAAATCAGTCCCAAATGATAACCGGAAATCGCGATCAGGTGCGCTACGCCGTAGAAATTTACATCCATTCTAAGCTCCTTGCCAACGGGTGCGGCTAAAAACAGCGCGGTAAAAAGCTCGGTCATTTTTTCGCTTTCGTGTTGCGCGGCGATGAAATCATAAATTCTATCTCGCAACGACTCAGAGCTAGCGGCGTAGCGAAGCTCCGAGATAGCGTAGCTTGGCATAAAAAACGAGCCGCTTAGGTACTCTTTAAATTTGACGTTTTTGTTTTCGGCGCCGATTAAAATTTGCTCATTCGCCTGCGCGTCAAAATACGCCCTGGTCGTCGTATAAAAGCTAAAATCCTGCGTTTTAAGCTTTAAAACGCGGTAAATTTTTCCTTTTTCGTTCGTTTTTTCGTAGTTTTGTAAAATTTTAGCTTGCAGGATAACGCCGTTTTGGGCTTTAAATTCGCAAAATTTATAGTAGCTAAAGCCCAAATTTAGCGCAAAAATGAGCGCGCAAGCAAGACAAAATATATAAACCTCTCGCGCGTTTTCAAAGGTAGATTTTTGCTGCGGTTTTTGCAAAATTTGAGCTTAGATGACGCATTTTAGGCGTTTGGGTTAAACTCCGCGACGTGCGCGGCGCCAAAGCTCTTATCGACAAAGCGCGTAAATTCCTTCTGAAAGATCACTTCGACTGTGCCGACCGGGCCGTTTCGGTTCTTACCCACGATGATTTCGGCATCCTCTTCGATCTTATTAGGGACAAATTTACGCACGTACTCTTTGCCCTCGGCGTGCGCCTTTTTCTCAGCTTCCTTTTCCTCCTGCTCGCGGTAAACCTCGTCGCGGTAAACAAAAAGTATCATGTCGGCGTCCTGCTCGATGGCGCCTGATTCGCGCAAGTCGCTTAGCATCGGGCGTTTGTTGGCGCGAGACTCCAGGCTGCGGTTTAGCTGGCTAAGCGCGATGATAGGCATGTTTAGTTCGCGTGCTAGTAGCTTTAGTCCGCGCGAGATTTCGGCGATCTGCAGGTGGCGGTCGGAGAAATTTGACGTCGCCATCATGAGACCGATGTAGTCGATGACGCACAGCGCGATCTCGGGGTGGGCGGACTTGAGCTTGCGCATCTGCGTGCGGATCTGGTGAATGTTTACGTAGCCGCTGTCGTAGACGAAAAGCTTGCGGCTAGCCATATCGTCGCACGCGTCGCTTAGGCGCGACCACTCCTCGTCGTCCATTTTAGCAGTCATTTTGTTTTGTAGCGGGAGCGTGGTTTTAGCGCTTAGCATACGCAGCATAATTGGCTCTGCAGGCATCACACGCGATAAAAACACGACTCCGCCGCCGCGCATTAGCACGTGGTTCATCAAATTTAGACAGATCGTGGTTTTGCCCATACCGGGGCGCGCTGCAATGATGATGAGATCGCCGTGCTTAAAGCCCTTCGTCATCTCGTTTAGCTGGCGAAAGCCCGTATCAATGCCTACGATATCCTTGTCCTCGAGCAGTTTTTGCTTTTCTAGGTGCGCGATGACGTCTGCGATGATGACGGGAGCGTCTTTTACGATGCCCGCGCTCTGCCCGTCCACTAGCGAATAAAAACTCTGGCTAAGCTCGTCCACCATATCGCGGCTAGGCTTATCCTCGCTCACTTTGCTAGGTATCTGGTGCGCGATTTTGACGAGGCTTCGCTTGATCGATTTTTCTTTGATCTCGTTGGCGTATTTTTTTACATCCAGGATCGAGTTCGTGCCGATTATCTCGCTCATCACGTTCTCGTCAAATTTGCTCCCCAGTTTGGTTTTTAAAAACCCCGTTTCGACGGGCAAATTTTCGTTTAGGCACTTTACCATCGCGTCGTAAACGTCGCCGTGAGCGCGCAGGTAAAAGTCAAACGGGCTTAGGATATCGAAAATCTCGCTTAGATTATCCGCGCTATAGATGATGGACGCGAGGATCGCGCGCTCCATATCCAGGTCGTAGAGATTGTGCATATCGATGTTTTCTTTTGCCATTTTAGTGTCCTTTTATCTTGTTAAATTTGCCTGCGTTTGGGCGGATTTTATAAAATTTGAATTCAATTTTGACGCTTGCTCTTAAATTTGCTTTAGCTTTGAGCGGTCAAATTTGAGTTAGCGCCGTAAAGGGCGCAGTTTCGCAGGCTCGCGCCGATAAAATAGAGTTCAAATTTGACGATCAAATTTAAACCCGAGCCAGAGGCCAAATTTATCGGCTCAAATTTGACCGAGCCGCTCGCCGCCAAACGTCAAATTTGACGACCGAAATTTACGCCCGAGACTTTATCTCGTCGTCGATCTCGAGTAAAAATCTATCGACTAGCTCGCTCTCTGGCAGCCTCGCTACCACCTCGCCTTTGCGCATTATCATGCCGTTTCCTTTGCCAAATGCTATAGCCACGTCGGCGCCCTTGGCCTCGCCGATCGCGTTTACGACGCAGCCCATCACCGAGACGTTTAGCGGCTCTTTGATGTATTTGGTTTTTTCTTCGACGAGCTTTACCGCAGCCATCAGATCAGCCTGCAAACGCCCGCAGGTCGGACATGAGATGATATTTAGCCCCTCTTTTTGGCGGCCGCTGTCTTTTAGGATCGCTTTTGCGACCTTGATCTCTTCTTCTAGCTCGCCCGTGATGCTAACTCGCATCGTATCGCCGATGCCCTCCAGTAGCAGTCCGCCTAGCGCGATCGCAGACTTTATCGTCGCGTGAAAGCTAGTGCCAGCCTCCGTAACGCCGAGGTGAAACGGATACGCCACAAGCGGCCGAAGCGCACGGTAAGCGGCCATCGTGCGCTCGACGTCGCTTGATTTTAGCGAGATTTTGATATCGGTAAAATCAAAATCCTCGAGCAAATTTATGTTATAAAGCGCGCTTTGCACCATCGCTTCGACCGTGCGGCCGTATCTGTCCTCAAACTGCTTTTCTAGCGATCCTGAGTTTACGCCGATGCGGATGGGCAGATTTCGCTGCTTGCACGCGTCCACGACGGCTTTGATGTTCTTTTTTGAGCCGATATTGCCCGGGTTTATGCGGATAGCGTCGACGAACTCGCTAACTATCACGGCGTAGTTGTGGTTAAAGTGGATGTCGGCGACGACGGGCAGCGGGCTAGCTTTTACGACCTCACGCAGTGCGGCGGTGTCCTCTTTGTCAAACACGGCGCAGCGCACGATATCGCAGCCGGCAAAATAAAGCCGCTGTATCTGCTCTAGCGTGCCTTTTACGTCTTTGGTCTTGCTAAATGTCATCGACTGCACCGATATAGGCGCGTCTCCGCCTATTTTTACATCGCGGATTTTTATCTGTTTCGTGGGGTATCTTTGCAAATTTGGCCTTTAAATTTTATTGTGCGATTATATAAAATCTTGGCTTTTAAATAAATTTACCGCCCCAAAACCTACTCGACAAAAACCTCGCGCCTATACTCCCGCGTATCTATAAATTTAGCTCTCAGGCTCTTTTGCTTTTCTATGTGTGCGTCTATATTTTTGCTATTTATCTCTACGCCTAGCCCCGCTTGCTCGCCCTGCCCCGTTAAGAAATCTAGCATCATATCGCCGGGCCTTGCATTATAGTGGCTAGCCTCCCAGTAGTACGGCGAAATTTGGTCTGCGCCTTTAGGTAACTCCTGCGCCGTTATCTCGTTATAAAGGCCAAAATCCACTATCCTAAACGGATTTTTTCCTAGACGCTTGGCAACCTCTTCATTTATGGCCGCTATCTGCTTTTCCACTCATACCATGCCGCGTCAAGCCCGACCCTGTAGTCCATAGTTTCAAGCAATCTCGCGTGCAGCGGACTTATAGCGATATCTAGGGTTACGTTATTTTCGTGAGCGTCCGTTAAAATCTCGATAAAATTTTCATAAGACAGCCTTGATACCTCGTCCCTTTTGCGCTCAACCATATACCCGCTTTCTATCTTTTTTACGGAGTATTCGCGGTAGCCGCCGTTTCTTTGCACCTCTTCTAGCAGCGACGCCTCGGTCCGTCTGCCGTCTGGTTCAAAAAGCGGAGTTTTGCCGTATTTTATGACGGTTGCTACCGAGTCGCGAAGCGTTTGAGAGCTAAATAAAATCTTATACGCGCTAGGATTTTTAAAATACTCCTCAAAATCATCGGTCTTGCTGCCGCCGCCTAGCATCGTCTTGTCGTCAAAAACGAGCAATGCCTGCTTTAAATTTCCCTGCTTTATCGCCCATTTTAGATAGGCCTTAGCTTCGTTTAGATTGCCTCCTGATACGGCCGCGTTAAAGGCCGGCTGCGTAAAGTATCTATGCGCAGGATTTAGCGCGGTTTGCGGGCGGGAGTTGCCTAAAAATATCGATGCGGGTCTGATTTTTTGGATCTTTACAACCTTCATAAAGCGCGACTGCAAGTCCTCTCTGGGTTTATTTTTAAAGATATCCGTATCGTAAATCCTATATGGATCGACCAGGTAGTTAAAAGCTGCTACGAACGCGAAAATCAAAGCCACCGCGGCCAAAAAGCTAAACGTCCATTTTTTAAATTTCATACGATTTTCCTAAAAGTTAAAATATAAAAATTGAGACATTTTGTGCAAATTTAAAACGCCCAGCGTAAAACAAAGCACAGCAAGGGTCAAATTTAGCCAGCCTAACTTAAAACCTTGCAACTTTTGCGCGGAGTTTTTAAACAGTAGCGAGACCGCAAAACCCGCGATCAAGTAGTAGAGCAAGGTGTTTGTGCTGTCTATTTGTATATTTGGGTTCCACTCGCCAAATTTTACGCCGTACTCTCTCAAAAAACCGACCTTTCTCTCTAGTCGGGAATTTAGAGCCAGCCCGCCGCCTAGGCCAAACATCCCCTTTAGCACCTTTAGCGCGTCGTCCCACTCCTTTGCCCTAAAAAACACCCATGCGATATTTACGAAGTTAAAGGTTATAAACCAAGCTACGAATTTATTTAGCTTAAAACCGAGCTCGCTCCAAATCCTTTGGACGACCAGAGCCGCACCGTGCAGACATCCCCAAAATATAAACGTCCAGCCCGCGCCGTGCCAGATGCCACCTATCACGAAGGTAGCAGCTAAATTTACGTACGTACGCACCTTGCCGCTGCGGTTGCCTCCCAGCGGGATATAGACGTAATCTCTCAAAAAACGGCTTAGCGTGATATGCCACCTGCGCCAAAAATCCTGAATATTTAAAGCCTTGTAGGGCGAGTTAAAATTTATCGGGAGTTTGATGTTAAAAAGCAGCGCCGCGCCGATTGCCATATCGCAGTATCCGCTAAAATCAAAATAGAGCTGAAACGTATAGCTAAGGCTAATAACCCAAGCTTCGATCAAATTTAAGCTCGCGGCCATGTCAAAGCCCTCGGTCGCCCAAACGGCGAAAGTATCGGCGATAACGATCTTTTTAAAAAGCCCGATAGAAAATATAAAAAGCCCAAGAGCGATATTTTCATAGTTGATTACTTTGTTTTTGGTTTTTGCAAACTGCGGCATCATCTCCTCGTGATGCACGATCGGGCCGGCGATTAGCTGCGGAAAAAACGTAACAAACAAGCAGTAGCTTAAAAAATCATACCGCTTAGCGCCCTTAAGCGCCGCGCAATCCACCAGATATGCGATCTGCTGAAACGTAAAAAATGAAATCGCAAGCGGCAGGAGTAAATTTAGGTGCGGTATCTGCGTGCCGAAGGCGAAATTTACGTTGCTGATTAAAAAATCGGAGTACTTAAAATACCCAAGCAAGGCCAAATTTGCCGCGATACCAAAAGCCAGAATAATCTTCTTGTTAATTCTGGGATTATCTTTATTTAACTCGAGCCCAAAAGAGTAGTTAAACATCATCGAGCCTACTATTAGCGGCAGATAAGCGATATTCCACCAGCTATAAAAAAATAGCGACGATGCGACCAAAAAGCCCTTTGCCGCTTCGCTAAGGCGCTTTTTATTTAAGAAAAAATATACGAAAAAAGTTACGGGCAAAAATAAAAATATAAATTCTTAAGAGTTAAAAAGCATTATCCATCCATTGATTTTTAGCGCAATTATAATAAACATTATTTAATATTTAAACAAAATAAAAATTAATTAATTGCTACCGAGCAAAAACTAAATGCGCAAGCGGTCAAATTTCAAGCAAGGACGTAAAAATAGTCTGCCAAAGTTGCAACTTAAATTTGAGCGAAATGACGCAAGCGGCGGTATTGCGAAGTTAGACTAGGCGCGGATGAAATTTGCGGGCGGAGCGTATGCTTGATACGTAATAGAGCAAATTTTAAACGCAACGACGTATAGCAAAGAGAAACAACACACAAAGATAAAGCGAAATTTAATTTTTAAGCGTAGGCTAGTTTAAATTTGAGTTAAAGAATGCAAGAGAGGCAGTATCGAGAGATGGCTTTAAATGTTGTGCCGAAATTTTAAGTCAAGATAAGGCATATAGCCTATCGCGGACTTAAAATTTCAAACTCATTTAATGACGCTCGCGAGACAACGCGCAGTATTTTTTCTTTAGACTAGGCGGAAATGAGCCGAATGAAGGAGCGTATATTATAATACGTGACTGAAATTCGGCGAAATTTCCAACGATGTATAAAGGAAAAAGAGGGGCCGCTAAGTATTCAGATCAGGATAATCCCACGCGTTATATTCATCCGTCAGATTATCGTTCTCAGCACCCTTGCAGCACAGCCACTCTAGCCCGCCGCGTCTCTCCATCACAACCTCTTCATCAAGGCCTGCGCTCTTAGTGCCGTTTACTCGGGCATTGACGCACGCCCAGTGGTAACGATAGACGAGATCAAGCGCTTGCAAGATTTCATCAGTACCCCGCATTTTCACGCGCCCAGAAAAATCGCCGCCGACAAAGGTATCCATCACAAATTTGCAGTCGCAGATATCCTTTGGGAAATTTAGCTCCTCTACGAGACCCATGGTCCACATCAGCGCCCACAGCGACTCGTATTTCCAGCCTATATTTACGGCCTCGTCGTAGCTCGCTTCGCCATCTATGACGCGGCGCTCCATGCGCGTGAGCTTGTCTATGCACCCAAAGCGGTTGTTTAGAAAGTCCTTCGTGCCCTGCTTGTCTTCGTCGGTTAGCTCGCCGTTATCTCTGATAGTGCAAGCGCACATTATCGCGGCAAACGAGCAGATCGCACGAGCGATAACCTCGTCCTTTTCGCGCGGCGCGACCTCGCCCGTCTCGTATCGTAGCGGCAAATGGTCTATAAAAGGCACGCCCTGCGATTTTAAAATTTCGATGCTTATATCCTTGCGCTCCTGCGCGGTCTTGCCGATCTTTGCGGCGTTTGCGCTATTTTTGCCGCCTTTTTTGAAAAAATCGAAAAATGCCATATTTTCTCCTTTAAATTTAGGGTTGCATTTTACCTGATCTCCGCTTACGGTAGCATTTTGCGCGTACACGGTTTGCTAAATTTAACGAGCAAACAAACGGATAAAATTGATTTGGTATATATTGGTAAATTTCTAACGAGATAGTAAAAAGTTGAGATGAGAAAAACGGCCGCGAGCGGCGAGTCGCCTAAAAATATAAATAGGCGTACCGCTCGCTAAAATCTGCAAATTTTACTTAGTCGAGCAGCTTTTGCAGCACTCCAAAAGCCTGCGCGCCGCATTTGAGGCTACGATTAGCCCCGCAGCAGACATTATTATATCTTTTAGTACCAGTCGTCCAGCACCCGATAGATACGGGAAGCCGTGATTAGGGCTTTCGGTTATGCCGAGCGCCGGATTGCCTAGATTTGGCACCCAAGTCTCAGGCGTCGTTATCAAAAAGCTAAGCGTTACGATAGACATACCAAATGTCAGCAGCCCGCCGATAAGCCCTAGTTTAGGGAACCATATGCCAAGCAGCACGAGCGTGCCGATAGTGCAGATCATCGCACCGATCAGGTACGAAACCGCGTAAGTACCGTTTTGTTTGTGCCACTCGATGTTTTTAGGCACGACCAAGCCTTCCGGGTTTTTATGTAGGTTATACTCGGCGACCATTTTGCCCTTGCCGTTATCTACGATATCTTTTTTGCTATACATGTAGCTAAAAAACGGGCTGTTGGTTACAAACGGCACGATGCCGTCGGCCTCGTATTGCACGACTTTGAGTCCGCCTATCCACGCCATCACGATGAAAATCGCGACGCTAACGTAGTTTACGAAATATTTTTGCGAGCCTGCTAGAGCTTGTAAAAATTTTTGCATTAAGTTCCTTTAGGGTGATTTTTATAATTTTAATTAGACTGTATATTTAAGGCTAGATAAAATTATAACGGGATTATATATAAATCATATAAAATTCGGCTTAAAAAGATAAGCATTATCATAAATGGAAACTTTAATTACATTTTAGTTTTGGTTTAAGTAAGATTTTAAATTTATAATATCTTTATCTGCAAACAGCCACCAAAACACACTAAAGACTATTTGGTAGACTTGGCTGGTATATGTGAGCGGATTAATAGCAAAACTTGCGTTAAATTTAAGACTTGATCTCTAGCAGCCAAAACCAAAACGAGCTCGTTTTAGCTTAAAATTTGATACCAAACCGAATGTGAAATTTTATTTTACGAACCTTGCAAAACATTTAAGACGCTTTCTAGCCACCCAAATTAAACATCGAAAATCAAACGAAAAGAAATCAAATTTACGAGAAATTTATCGGATCCATATCGACGTCAAATCCGTGAGCGGCGCAGATACGAGCGGCTTTTATGAGCGGAGAGTGCGAGGCGGAGCGTAGCAAAATCTCAAAACGGTATTTACCGCCAAGTATTTCGATCGCGCACTTGCCGTGTCCGACGATCTCTAGCGAAGATTCGGCCATGCGCAAATTTTCAAGCTCGGCTACGCAAATTTCAAGTCTTTGCTTTGCCGCCTGCTCGCTTTTTTCAGAAACGACAACCCGCAAAAGCCTAGCAAACGGCGGATACATCGACTCGCGCGCCGCGATCTCCTCATCCAAAAACGCATCGTAGTCCGCGATAAAATTTTCAAAAAACTCACGCTGCCTGCTCTGCACGACCACGCGCCCAAGCCCCGCGCGCCCGGCTCTACCGGCTACTTGCATAGCAAGAGCCAGCGTCCGCTCTCTAGCGCGAAAATCAGGAAAGCTCAAAAGATCGTCCACGCCCATGATAACAGCCAAATCTACATTGTGATAATCATGGCCCTTGCTAAGCATCTGCGTGCCGACTAGCGCGTCTATCTCGCCCGCGTTAAAGGCCTTTAGCGTCTTTTCAAGCTTGTTTTGCGTCGTGATCTCGTCGCGATCGAATTTTGCTATCCTAGCCGCGGGAAACGCCGAGCGCAAGGCCTCCGTTAGCTCGTCGGTACCGATTTTTTTCGCCTCGATCATCTGGCTACCGCATTTCTCGCACGAGCACGCCGCAGCCGCCGTAAAGCCGCAGTACTGGCACTTTAGCAAATTTCGCTTTTTATAAAAGCTCATCCCTACGCTGCAAAACGGGCACTTTATCGTGCTGCCGCACTCGCGGCATGAAAGATAGCGAAAATTTGCGCGCGTGGGTAGGAAAACGACCGCCTGTTTGCCTCCCGCAAAACTCGCCGCAAGCTCGTCCAGCACAACGCCGCTTAGCCCCGTCTCGCTCTCGTCGTAGATAAATTTTTTCTCGCTTTTAAAAAACGTGCCTTTTAGCCTAAAATGCGGCTGCTTAGCAAAGCTGGTTACACTTGGCGTCGCAGAGCCTAGCACGACTTTTACGTCAAATTTGCTCGCGAGAAATATCGCGAGGTCGCGGGCATTGTAGTGCGGATTTTGCGCGGATTTGTAGCTGTCGTCGTGCTCCTCGTCGACGATGATTAGCTCAAGCTCGCTAAAGGGCAAAAATAGCGCCGAGCGCGCGCCTGCGATCAAATTTATCTCGCGACTCTGAAATTTTTGCAGGATCTCGCCGCGCTTTTTTGGGGTTATTTTGGAGTGCCAGACTCCGAATTTTTCGCCAAAATAGCTTTTTAGTCGTTTCGTCATTTGCGGCGTGAGCGAGATTTCGGGCATCAAAAGCAAAACCTGTTTGCCTTCAAGCAGATATTCGCGAATGAGCGAAAAATAAATCTCGCTTTTACCGCTTCCCGTATCGCCGAAAATCAAACTCGTTTTATGGCTTTTTGTAAATTTTAGCGCTTCTTGCTGATCTTGGTTTAAGTTTGGGATTTTTGGAAAAAACTCGGTTGCAGGCTGCTGGTCGAAAGCCGTTTTGGGCGACTGATCAGAGGTATTAAATTTTAATTCAGTAGCAACGTTCCCATTTGAGTTCAAATTTTCCTGATAGTTGCCGCTATTTAAATTTTCAGGCAAATTTGACTGCGATATCTCGTTTAATTCCGTAGTAAAATTTAACTCTTTGCTATCGTCAAATTTTGCATTTGTCTCGTTTTTATCGCTCAAAATTTGCGCTTGCGTCAAATTTTGCAAGCAGGGCACTTCGGTCTCAAGCGGAGTAAAAATCCCAACCGCGATAGATAAATTTACGACATAGTAATGCGAGATAAATTTTAAAAGCGAAATTTGTATCGGTGTAAGCGTGGCGGGTAAAATTTCTAAAATTTCAAGCGTTTTAAAATTCGGCTCGGCCACGCTTTGGAGGACGTAGCCGATAGTTTTTTTATTTTTTATATTGATTAAGACTTGGGTAAAATTGGGTATTTTAAAATCTGAACAATATGTAAGCGGCTTAAGATTTAAGCCGCTCGGAATTATTTGGTAGTAGGGCATTACTCCGTAAGGTCTTTACAAAGACTATCAGTTCTAGAGCAAGAAAATGAACCATTTGCTATGCTATACGTAAATTTGGTAGATTTGCCCCCAAGGGTAAATTTATAATCATTTCCATCCTTGCTCCATCCGCTTTTTGCATCAGTTTTTATACCGTTTTGTAAAACATTTTCAAACAAAAGCCCGGTAGTACTACCTGTTTTTTCAAGCGCAGGATAGGTAAAATTGCCGGTTAGCATATTTGCATTATATGCATTAATAACAGCACTCCTTATTGAAGCTATATCAGACTTTGCTCTAGCGATTACAGCATCATCCCTTGTCACAAATAGTTTTGGTACAGCAATACCAGCCAATATACCTATAATAACTATTACAAAAACAAGTTCAAGCATCGTAAAACCACGTCTCATAATATAAACCCTTTAATCAAAAAATAATACCTACCAATTCACTTTAGAACCAACAGGATATTCGCTATTTCTAAGATGTTCAAATTCATTGTTTCTAGCTAGCACCTTACAATCATCTACTACCATACTAGGATCAAGTTTGATAATCACATGATTATTGGCATCATAAGTAAAGACAAACTTTAAAACACAATCTCTAGCATTAAAGTATAAAAAATTAGGGTAAATAATATTATTTAGCGTAACAGAGCCGCTAAAAGAAACATTTTGCACATTCGTCATCTTTTTTATATCGCTATCAATACCCCCCTGAGAAGCATTATAGGACATTATGTCTATCATCAGCTGTTTTGTGTTGGATAAAATTTGAACAAAGTCAGCATCGTCTCTACTAGTAGCCAATCTGAGTATAGCAAAAGCAGCAAGCAAGCCAAGTATAATTATGACAAATATAAGTTCCATCGTAGTAAAGGCTCGTTTCATAATCTTTACCTTATATTTGATATAAATAAAAAAACCCAGATATCCTAAGTAGGAGTCTGGGTTAAGTACTAAATCAAGCTAAGTTGATATTAGAATCTAACAGATAGACCGCTGATGGCTACTTCGCCAGCACCGCTTGTTCCGTTAGCACCAGTATTTGTAACATATTTAAATGTGCCATCTTTAATAGACTTAACACCTCTGCTTTCTAGAACTTTTGTGCATATAGCATCACCGCTATTATCACCATTGCTAACTTTTAGAAAAGCAGGCTTACCATCAGAGCCAACAGAAGTAGTTAGTTCTACTTTTATGCATTTTTTGCCAGCAGCTTCAAGTTGTCCTACGGTAGCAGTAGCACCGTTTGCAAATTGAACGTTTGTCATTGCCTTAAGATCATCAAATTTAGCTTGAGATGTATAATAAGCACCTATGTCGCTAATCAATGTAGTTAAGTTTGTTGCAGCCTTTGAGATCTCTGCGTCATCACGAGTTGCGGTTAGTCTTGGGATAGCTACAGCAGCTAAAATACCTAAAATAACGATCACGAAGATCAACTCAATCATTGTAAAACCTTTTCTCATATGAGACTCCTTGTGTTTATTTCTGCATACACTTATGCAGTTGGCGGAATTATATATATAAAATACTTAAAAAAATATAAATTTATAAAAAATCAATGCAAATTTTACGAAAAACGTGAATAAATAGCCTATTTTAGCCCATAGTTGCTACTTTATCGTCCGCAAAACGCCTATAAAAGTCTAAAACATAGACAAACACATCGCACTAAAAACATAAAAAGCCAAACAAATATAGTAAAGTGCACTCTCAAAAACGAACCAAAAGTCTAAAAAGTAGACTACGGTAACAGAAAATGTATAAATTTAGATATTTTTAGTTAAATTCTTTAGTTAGCTTTTGCGCCAAAGAGCGCAGTTCGCGCTCGCGCTGATAGTTTTCGTAGCATTTTTGTACATAGGCGCTAAGCAGCTCCTTAACATCTAGACATCTCTTCCCCCCGGTAAACGTCTCCCACTCTTTTTCAAAGCTTTGGGCAAATTCATCCTCGAGGCTTATATTATAGGATGTGGAGGCTATCTTTACCGTTATTTTTTTCATTAGTCGCGTCGCCTAAATTTACTTTCCCAGCACCGCTTCGATCTTGCGGATGACGTCGTCGCTCTCGGTGTTTTTGGTTCTTAGGTCTTCTTCTAGTCGCGCGATTTGGTTTGTTTTGGCTTCGTTTTGGGCTTTGACGCTGATTAGTTCGTTGCGTAGAGATTCGTTTTCTTCGCAGATTTCGTTATATCTAGCCAGCAGGTCGTTTACCTTGTCGGTTAGGGTATTTAACACTTTATCGTTATCAAACATCTTTTTCCTTAGTTTTGGTATAATTTTACGTAATTGTAACAAAAAAAGCTGATTTTTAAGGTAAAAAATGAAAAATTTTGAAATTTCGTCCAAATTTAGCCCGAGCGAGGATCAGGCCCGCGCAGTCGCTAATATCGTAGCCTCCGTAAGATCGGGTAACAAATACCAAACGCTTCTAGGCGTCACGGGCTCGGGCAAGACCTTTACTATGGCAAACGTGATAAAAGAGCTAAGTATGCCCACGCTAATCATGACGCACAACAAATCCCTTGCCGCGCAGATTTATAGCGAATTTAAGTGCTTTTTCCCTAAAAATCACGTGGAGTATTTCATCAGCTACTACGACTACTATCAGCCCGAGGCCTACATCCCGCGTCAAGACCTTTTCATCGAAAAGGATAGCTCCGTAAATGAGGAACTCGAGCGTCTGCGTCTCTCTGCGACGGCTAGTTTGCTCAGCTTTGACGACGTCGTGTGCGTGGCGTCGGTGTCGGCCAACTACGGCTTAGGCAATCCTAGCGAATACCAAGGCATGGTCGCGTATCTGGGCGTGGGCGAAAATATCAATCAGCGCGCGCTACTGCAAAAGCTCGTCGATATGGGCTACAAGCGAAACGATAACTACTTCGACCGAGGCGACTTTCGCGTAAACGGCGACGTGGTGGACGTCTATCCCGTATATTGGGGAGACGAAGCGCTTCGCATCGAGTTTTTCGGCGACGAGATCGACGCGATGTATCACTTTGACGTACTGGAAAACAAAAAGCTAAAAGACGTGGGTAAATTTACGCTCTATGCCACGAGTCAGTTTATCGTGGGCGCAGACCGCCTAAAAATCGCGATCAAACAGATAGAAGAGGAGCTAGAAGAGCGGCTAAAAGAATTTAACGACCAAGGTAAGCTCGTAGAGGCTCAGCGCCTAAAACAGCGAGTGGAGTTTGACCTAGAGATGATGAGTAGTACGGGCATGTGCAAGGGCATCGAAAACTACGCGCGCCACCTAACCGGGCAAAAGGCGGGAGAGACGCCCTACTCTATGTTTGATTATTTCGAACTTGGCGGCAAGGACTATCTAGTCATCGTGGATGAAAGCCACGTGAGCCTGCCGCAGTTTCGCGGTATGTACGCAGGCGACCGCAGCCGAAAAGAAGTGCTGGTGGAGTACGGCTTTCGCCTCCCGTCTGCGCTTGACAACCGTCCACTTAAATTTGACGAGTTTATAAATAAACGCGCTAAATTTCTTTTCGTCTCGGCAACCCCAAATGAATACGAGATAAATTTGAGCTGCGGCCACGTCTACGAGCAAATTTTACGCCCGACGGGACTGCTCGATCCGCAGATAGAGATAAAAGACAGCGAAAATCAGGTGGAGATTTTATTTGACGAGGCGAAAAAAACCATAGAGAGAAACGAGCGCGTGCTAGTCACCGTGCTAACCAAAAAGATGGCCGAGGAGCTCAGCCGCTACTACACCGAGCTTGGTATCAAGGTCAAATACATGCACTCAGACATCGACGCCGTCGAGCGAAACGAGATCATCCGCGGACTGCGTGGGGGCGAGTTTGATATGCTTATCGGCATAAATTTGCTAAGAGAAGGGCTTGATCTGCCAGAGGTTAGCCTCATAGCCATCATGGACGCCGATAAGGAGGGCTTTTTGCGCTCGACGACGAGCCTCATACAAACGATGGGGCGCGCGGCTAGAAACGTAAACGGACGAGTGCTGATGTTTGCCAAAAAGATCACCAAATCCATGCAAGAAGCGATGGATACGACGCTGGCTCGCCGCAAGATGCAAGAGGAATACAACCGCGCTCACGGCATCGTCCCGCGCTCTGCTAGCCGAAACATCGAGGAGAGCCTGCACGTCGAGGATGAGGGCGAGATATATAAACGCGGCAAAAATCTGGAAAAAATGCCTGCCAGCGAGCGAGCGAGTATAATCAAAGAGCTAAGAAAGCAGATGCTAGAAGCCGCGGAGCAGCTGGAGTTTGAGAAGGCGGCGGCATTGCGCGACGAGATCGCCAAAATACGCAAGCTTTAAATTTGGCGGCTTGTCTTTTTCCGCCATACTTCGTTACCGGCTCAGTCGGCTTCGGTCACGGACGACTAGTCCGCTCCCTCGCCTCGCTCGCCGCTGCCTCGTCTGACGAAAAAATACTTCGCCTTATCGTTTTGCGTTCAAATTTGGAGTCTAATTTGGCTAAATTTGTAAATTTGACCCACCGAGATCCGCATCTTGAGAATGCTAAATTTGACTTCAAAGAATTTTTAAATTTTATGAGCGAAAAGCTTTCGTCCCGAAAATTTGAGCTGAGTTTGTAACGAAGCCAAATTTTCGTGCCGCGATTTATCGCGGGCGCGAGCGACAACCGCTTTGAGTGAGTAAAATTTTAAAAATTTTATAAAACTTATACTAAAATTAGTCCCTTGCACAAAGAATAACCGTTTAAGATTACTCTTTGCTTGTTGTAAAAGGGGTGGGGCTTGGATTTTACTTCCTTTGCGGTCGCAACTGCAAAGCAGAGCGTAATTCAAGTCCTTCCCCCTTAACAAAGAAGCAAGACGGCGTCAAACAATCATTTTCGTTTAAAGAAATTTAAGGACATAACGTTAAATTTGACCAAAAACCAAATTTAATACTTTATAGACTCGAGTCTCGGTGCATAAAATTTCAAATTTTAGTCAAATTTAGCCTCAAATTTTACTAGAATCACCCGCCGTCCTCGATATTTTCCTGCAAAAAGACTCGCATGCTCGGAAACTCGAGTGCGCAAAGACAGCCAAAACCATGCTTATAAACGCAGCCCGTGTCGATGTTTGCACTAAAATTTGTGATATCTGGCTCAGCGATCGGCGTATGGCCGTAGACGTTAAAGACGCCATCGTTTTGGCTAAAATCACCCCTGCCGCAAAGTACCTGCCGCCTAAACTCCGCCGCACTATCGCCGTCCGAGCTGCGCAGCGGCCACATCCGCCCGGCCGCCGAGTGTGATACGACGAGCTGCCTGCCTTACGCGTTTTTAAACTCATGAAATTCCAAATAAAGTGGCAAATTTGACAAAAACTCTATGTGCGCGAGTTTCTGGACGCGGCTGGCTTTGGCGTAGGAGGCGAAGGTCTGCGCGCCGCCGTTGAGGAAAAACCAGCGCGGGTCGTTAGGCATTTCGCCGCGTAAAAATGCGTCCTTGTGTTGCAAAAGGCGGTATTCGTGATTGCCCATAACGGCCGCATAGCCTCGCTGCATCGCTAACTGCACGACCTCAAAACTCCCCTCGCCGCGGTCTATCAGATCGCCCACGAAGCAAATTTTAGAATCAGCACCGTGCGGCAAGCGATCTATCAAGGTGCAAAGGGTTTTATAACAGCCGTGAACGTCGCCGATAAGGTAAATTTGGTCGTTCATTTTGCTAAAATTTATACACTACCAACGATAGTTTTTATCAAAAAGATTGTCTAGGCTATCTTTTCTATACTCCAAGCCATTCAAGATCGCATTCACGCCATCCCTACTGAGATCTCTAAATTTGACGCCCTCAAAATCAAAATACACTAGTCTGCCGTTATCGCTTATTTTGACAATCCGCATAGCATATTGAGAAAGACTAAATTTATCTACACCTACACAATCGCTGAGCTCGTCGGCGTATTTAGCAATTATCTCTTTTATCATCATTTTTGATTTATACTGCTG
>CAUQMF010000037.1:0-16825 GCA_963518965.1 uncultured Campylobacter sp. | reverse complement strand
AGGCAAGATAGATGCTGCGCTAAGCGGTATGAGCGCGACCGAGGAGAGAAGAAAATCGGTCGATTTTACGAAGCCTTATTATTTTTCGGATAATCTTTTTATCCGCAAAAAAGGTACCGACGTAAATGCGACCAATATGCATCTCAAAAAAATAAGCGCGCAAATAGGCACGTTGCAAGAGAGCGCGGCTAAATCTATCTGCGGCGACCTATCCGTGCCTGCAGAGACCGTAGCGGCTGCGATCTTGTCGCTAAAAGCGGGCAAGATCGACGTCGTGCTAACAGATAGCCCGATCGGCTACGAGTATCTAAAGCAAAACTCGGATCTGGAGGAGTTTTTAAAGCTTCCTGACGGCACCGAGGGCTTTGCGGTCGCGTTTAATAAAAGTAAGCACCTAGAGCTAATCGGCAAGATAGACGCCGCGATAGAGGAGCTCAAAAAGAGCGGCGAATTTGACAAGATGATGGAAAAGTACGGCCTAAAGTAAATTTGCGTGCCCGCACTAAGACGCGGGCTTAAATTTAAAACCAAATTTAAAGGAGAGAACATGAAAAAGATTTTTGCGCTGCTTTTAGCGGCTCTAGCTACGCTTGGCGCCGCCGAGCTAAAGATCGGCACAGCCGCCAACTATCCGCCGTTTGAGTACGTGGACGAGCAAAACAAAATCACCGGCTTTGACATGGATCTAGTAGCCGAGCTCGCTAAACGCGCGGGTTTTGAGTACAAGATCGTAAATATGAGCTTTGACGGCCTAATCCCAGCTCTAAAAACCGGCAAGATCGACGCCGTAGCAAGCGCGATGAGCGCAACCGACGATAGACGAAAGTCGGTTGATTTCACGCAGGCTTACTACGCGACGGAAAATATCTACTTGCGCGCTAAAGGCAACGACGCTATCGCGAGCAAAGACGCCCTAAACGGCAAAAGAGTGGGCGTGCAACAAGGCACCGTCCAAGAGATCGCCGCTAACGCTATCGCAGGCGCTAAAGTCGTGCCTGCCGAGGATCCGGTTCCGCTAATCATGGGACTAAAAAAAGGCAAGATAGACGCGGTCGTGCTTGATAGCTCGATCGGTTACGGCTTTTTAAAGAAAAATTCTGAGCTTGAGGAGTTTTATAAAGAAACAGACGGTAGCGAGGGCTTTTCTATGGCGTTTGACAAAGGCAAGCAAGCAGATCTAATCGCTAAAATAAACGCCGCGCTTGAAGAGATGAAAAAAGACGGCAGCTACGACAAACTACTAGAAAAATACGATCTAAAATAATGAAAAAAAGCGCATTTTTTACTCTGCTTAAATTTTGCGCTTTAGCCTTGCTGTCGGTAAATTCGGCTGCCCAGTTTACCGACATGCAAATCACCCAAACGACCAAATCCAAACGCGAAAAAGTCGTCAAAGAGGTCCTTTTTCTAGAAAAAATTTTAGACTACGATACCTTTGTCTTTAGACTAAACGCCGCCGTGATCGCCCCTTGCAAGCTTGCAAACGTTAAATTTTACGATGGCTCAAAGTGCATAAAAGATAAAAAAGAGCTGGAAAATTTCAGCAAATCCTACGACAAAGAGATCAAAAAGATATTTCGTCCTGAGCGCAACTACTACGTGCTCACGCTAAAAAATCTAGGCGACAGATGGCTGTGCGAAGTAAGCGACGAAAGCAGAATCCTAAACAAAACCCTAGTCAAAAACGGCCTCGCCTCGCCTGCTAGCAAAGAGTACCAAAAAATCGAGGTCAAAGAGGACTGGGCAAAGAAAAATCATGCGGAAATTTACGAGTGCCTAACCGGCAAAAAGCTAGAAGAAGAGAAGAAAAAACCTAAAAAAGCCGAAAATAACGCCACTAAAAACGATCAAACAGAGCAAAACTCTTTAGGCTCGCAACCTACTCAAATGCAGCCGCAAACTCGGCCGACGCCGATGGAGTCGCAAGGAAACGGCCCTGTAAATTTAAAGGAGCTAGGCGTCGAGTTTGGCAAGGATTTTGGCGACAGATAAATTCACCTAAAGATAAATTTAACAAAACCGCTCAAGGCAAAACAATGAAAAATCCTAAAAAAAATATCCTAATCATCGCAGGCAGCGATAGCGTCGGGGGTGCCGGCGTGCAAGCCGACATAAAAACCTGCGAGGCCTACGGCTGCTACAGCGCGACTGCGATCACGGCTCTAACCGCGCAAAACACAAGCGGCGTGAGCGCGGTGATGCCAGCAACGCCCGAGTTTTTAAACGCGCAGCTAGAAGCAGTCTGCGCCGAGCTAAAATTTGACGCCGTAAAGATCGGCATGCTCTTTAACGAACAGCTCATAGCCTGCGTCAAAGCCTGGCTAGAGCAAAACCGCGGCGTGCCGACCGTGATAGACCCCGTCTGCGTGGCAAAATCGGGCGCCAAGCTGCTGCAAGAGGGCGCTATAAACGCGCTAAAAGAGCTTTTAAACCTCGCCCACATCGCGACACCGAATTTAGACGAAGCGCGCATTTTGGGATTAAATTTTGACGGCGAGCGGTTAAATTTAGGCGCGGATGTTCCATGCGACGTCGTGATAAAACGCACGCAAACGCGCGAAATGTGCGAAGATACGCTTTATAAAAAAAGCGGCGAGATAGTTAAATTCGGCGAGGCGCTAGAGCGTCCCACGATCATGCACGGCGCGGGCTGCAGCTTCTCCGCGGCCATCGCCTGCGCTCTAGCGTGCGGGGCAGACGAGATAACGGCGATCAGGAGCGCTAAGGCCTTCGTCGCAAACGCGATCAAAAACGCTCACGGCTCAAATTTCGGCGTGCGGCTGCTAGATCACAAAGCCGCGGGCGCAAACCGTGGCTGAAATTTATGCTATCACGGACGACGTCCTAACGCCCGAAAATAGCGTACTCGAGCAAACCCGCGAGCTACTAGAGTGCGGAGTGAAGTTTTTACAGTATCGCACCAAGCTTGAGCCCAAAAACGAGCGCGTAGCGACTACTCTAAAAGAGCTTTGCGAGCGCTACGGAGCGATATTTATCGTAAACGACGACGTAAAATTTGCCGCCAAAATAGGCGCGAACGCCGTGCACATCGGCAAAGACGACGGCGGAGTAAAAGTAGCTCGCAAGATCCTAGGCAAGGATGCTTTTATCGGCGCTAGCTGCTACGACGATCTAAATTTAGCCCTGAAAGCGCAGGATGAGGGCGCTTCATACGCGGCATTTGGCGCCGTGTTTGCGAGCCCGACTAAACCAAATGCCCCGCTTTGTAAATTTGAAACGATAGTGCGCGCGAAGGAAATTTTACGTATCCCGGTTTGCGTGATCGGCGGCATAAACGCAGCAAATATCGCTCAAATAGCCGCACTAAATCCAGACTATGTTGCCGTTATCTCAGCGCTCTACCGCCCCGCATCCATAAAAGAAAATTTGAAAAATCTGCAAGCGTTTTTGTAAAAATGATCTAAATTTACATCAAATTTACGTCGCTAAACCGAGCAATACTCCGCTCAAATTTAAGACAAGTTCGCTAAAATTTACTCCGATGGGGGTTTGAAACCCCGTGCTTGATAGCTCTACGGTAGTGCCGCTGGCGCAAATTTACCTCGTTGGAGTCTGAAAACCGAGCCTTGCGATACCACGACCGCGTCCTCGTCTAGTGTAAATTTACCCCGTTGTAGTCTGAAACAGCGTATTTGCAAGCTTGAGGTGGCGCTTGCCGACAGTTAAAATTTGCTCGATTAAAAAGGAGAAAAATGAAAACTCTAATCATCTTAGCCCATCCGGGCATCCAAAACTCGGTCATAAATAAACGTCTACTGCAAGAGGCTCTCAAAGAGCCGCAGCTCTTTAGCGTTCATGATTTGACGCAGGTTTACGGGAGCGGCGATATCGACGTCGCGCGCGAGCAAGAGCTCATCAGAGCCCACGACGCCCTTGTTTTGCAGTTTCCGCTTCATAACTTCTCCTGCCCTCCGATTTTAAAATCATGGATCGACGCGGTGATGACGCACAGTTTTGCCTACGGACGCGGCTCGGACGGTATCGCGGGCCGCAAGGTCGCACTAGCCGTGACTGCGGGCATCAAAAAGAGCGACTACTGCCCGCAAGGGCGCTATCATTTTAGCCTGCGCGAGGTTCTTACGCCGTTTGAGCTTGCGTTTAAGTACTATTTTCGCGCCGACTACCGCGACTTTTTCGCATTTTACGGCGCCGAGGAGACTCCGGGCGTGGACTACGTATCAAGCGACGACGAAATAGAGCGCAGCGCTAGAGAATACGTGGAGTTTTTGCAAAATCTAGGCCAAATTTGACGGGCGCAGCTAGCCTTACCGTGCGTAAATTTGTCTCGCTTAAATCACGAAGGCCGCGCTAAATCCAGACTACATCGCCGTTATCTCAGCACTCTACCGCCCCACATCCATAAAAGAAAATCTGCAAAATTTGCAAGCGTTTTTGTGAAATTTAAACGCGGGTTGGCGGCTTTAAATTTGACGAGTCAACTTTGGCAGCTAAAATTTAACATGTCAAATTTACAGCAAACGGGCTCAAATTTGAAATCCCCACGTCAAATTTACCAAGCACGCCAAAAGACACAAATTTACAACTAAGCCGCGTGCCAAAGGCTAATCTTTTTTATAAAACACGTTAAAACCAAATCCGCCGAGCAAGATTATCAAGCCGGCAATCCCCGCAAAAGGCGAAAACCAAAAATCCATCGTCCCAGCATAGAGCAAAGCAAGTCCCGCGCAAAGGCTGATCGCGATATCAACGTTAAACCAAAACACTCTTTCAAAAAAGCCTTGCGACTTTTTCGCCGTCAGGTTTTTGCTGAGATTTCGTATCTTTATGACCCTGAAATTTTCGTATTTTACGCTCGCTTCGTCGCCGTTTTCTAGCTCCAGGGCGCGCTTTTTAGGGCTGCTACCCCACAAAAACGTATCAGCGACCGTGACGCTAAAATAATTTTTCTCTTTCGTCTCAAAAATCCTTAAGTTTCGCACCGAGCCGCTAGCCTCGCCGCTAGACTTGGGCTCTTTTACGGCGCCCAGCATCGATCTAACGCGCAAACCCAAAGACGCCTCGCCGTGATATTTAAACCAAGCAAGGGCAAGAGAGTCGAAACCAAAAACTAGCAGCAAAGTGCCAAAAAGCGGCTGCCGTCCGTCAAATCCCGAGAAAATCGCCCAAACGCCGGCCGCGCCAAACAGCAAAAACAGCACGAAAAACAGAGCCGAAAAAAAGGAGCTAGGCTCGTAGGCGTACCAGGCCGCGGAGTTTAAAGAGCGATTCTTTAGCCCCAAAACCCGCCCCTTTTTATCGCAAACGACCAGCGTTTCGTCGCCGTCATTTACCGGCAAGAGCGGACTTTGTAGCGAGCGGACGTTTAAAATTTGCCCATCCAAGCTAAAGCTATAATCAAACCCGCTTTTGTCTTTATAGACGCACTCAAGCGAATTTACGCGGCCGCCGAACAGATTTAAGCTGTTTTGCGTTTTCATTTAAAAAATCCCCTTAAATTTGACGCCATTTTATAAATCCATCTCATTTAAAAATTTTCTTACAGTTAGATATGCCTCGACAGTGCCGCTTAAGCTTTTGTTTTCGCTCCAGTATATGTGCAAAAAAGGCAGCGATAAAAACAGGCAAACAACAAAGGCAAACAAGGCTGCCATGCCTGCAAATTCGGACAAATGCTTGCTTAGATAAATGATAGGTATCGCAAAAATCGCGCCTAAAATTTTACCCGGAACGATATCAAAGATCGCCGCCCACGATAGTATAAAGTGCGCGCGCCAAGCGTAGTTTTTGAGCCACTTGCCCGAGGTTAAGTTTTTAAAATTCCAAACCTCGTTTTTCCCGTCGTAGGCGATAGCTAGGCGGTTGTTTTCGTGAGGCACGAGGCGATCTTCGGCGATTTTGGCATTAAATTTCGCGCCCGCGATCTCAAAAGCGCACTCGTCCGTAGCAGCATTCCATCTCACGTTTTTTACCTCGCCCGCTAAGACCTGAAACTCGCGCGAATCTCGCATCTAATTTTTCTCCAAAGTTTTTGTAAATTCGTAAAAATTAACGCCGTGCAAATTTGAGCTGGACGCAAAAATACGTCAAATTTGAGCGAGGCAAAAACCCGCGCGGGCGCGTAAATTTGACCGCGCGCAAAAAAGCGCAAGCAAAGGCTTTAAGCCTGACGAGCTAATTTGCCTGGGCGCTAGCAGAATTTAGCGAATTTACGCAGTAAAGATAGCCGTAAAACCCGCCGAACAAAAGCTCGCAAGCCGCAAAATGCCGCCGGAAGCGAGCCAAATTTGCCCGTAAAAAGCAGTCAAATTTGAACAAAAGCAAATTCTGCACCGCTCGATAAATTTACCCAGAATTTAAGCCCAGCAATCGCCGACTCAAATTTGAGCCGAGTAATCTAAATTTACATGAAACGAGAAGCCGCCCGCAAAAAGACAAAAGCGCGGACGGTCAAATTTGACGGATCGCCTGATCAAAAAAGCAAATTTATGCCGCAAAAGCCCGCAAATTTACCGCGCCGCTAGTCCTTCCAGCTCCTTTGCCAGCGCGTTTACCTTCGAGTCGTCCATACCGTTGCGCTCGACGTCGCTCACGACGATATCCTCCCACGTCTTGGCAAACTCGGCCCGAGATAGCCCGAGGCCGCCCTCGCCCTTTGGCAGCATACCGCTGATCACCAGCGCGCGGAAGCACACGTGGCGGTCGCCCTTGTAGGCTTTGCACTGCTCTAGCGAGTTTTTAAACTCGGCTCCTAGGTGCTGCGTGACCTTGTCGTCAGGGTACTTTTCCGCCGCGCGAGCTATGTCAAGCGCTGTTTCGTAGTACTGCGAGATGGCTTTAAACTCGCCGTTTTTAGCGGCGTACCCTAGTAGTTCGCCCGCTCTTTTGCTATCTCTTGGCGCGCCTAGACCGGTAACGTAGAGCAGCCCCAGATCGCCGCACGCGTCTCTTAGACCCTCGTCGCAGTATTTTTTGCGAAGATTAAATTCCTCTTTAAATTTACCGCTTTCAAAGTAGTCGTTTGCGCCCGCCACGGAGTTATACTCGCGCAGTACTTTTGCGTACTGCTCGGGGCTAAAGGGCTTTGCCTGCGCGCAAACGGCGCAAAGAGCAAACAAGGCCGCGGCTAAAATTTTTTTCATTTTTTATCCTTTTTGGTTTTAAATTTTTTAATAGTTTTTTTGATGGTCTTTAGCAGATATGCGACGTCTTTTTGCGTGTGCGAGTAGTGCAGGCTCACGCGCACCCAGCCGGGCTTTTGATCAAATTTCTGATCGTCTTTTAGCCCGAGCAAGTCGTGTCCGTACGGACCGGCGCACGCGCACCCCGCACGGGTCTGCACGCCGTAGTCCTCGCTCAGCGCCTCGGCGAAATCATAAGGCGAAACGCCCTTAACGTTAAACGCGAAAATCGGCAATCTCGGCACTGCGCGCGGAAAATAGCTCACGACCTCGGGGATCTTATCCAGCCCCTCGCAAAATAGCCTTGCAAGCTCATCCTCGCGACTTTTTATGACGTCTAGGCCAACCTCGTTTCGCAGCCTGTATGCTAATGCGGCTCTAATTAGCCCCATCACGTGCTGGGTGCCGCCCTCCTCGGTGCGCTCGATGCTAGGCGCAAAAAAATGCGAGCTGCGGCTCACGTAGCTAACCGTCCCGCCCGCGGCGAAGGTCGGTTTGCTTGATTTTACGAGTTCTTTTCTTATCGCGAGCAGTCCGCAGCTGCCTACGCCGCCTAAAAGCTTATGCGGCGAGAGAAATAGCGCGTCGAAGTAGTCGGCGTCAAGGTTGTCGTGCGGACTAAGGCTAGCCGCGTCAAAGGCCACGGTCGCGCCGTATCGCTTCATCATCACATAGATTTTTTTATAGTCGCTGATTATCCCCGTGACGTTTGAGGCTGCGCTAAAAGAGCCGATAATCTCGCGCTTTGAGTTGATTTTGAGCAGTTGATCGAGCCTGCCGAAATTTATCTCCCCGCTCTTGCTTAGCGGTATGCGCACGACCTCGCACAGCCCCTCGCGCAGGCTGACTTCGTTTGAGTGGTGCTCGTAGGGCGAGACGATTACGAGGGGCAAATTTGTGCCCTTTAGACTCTCCTCGCCCAGGCGGTTCGCACTCATAGGCGGTAGATAAATCCCCATAATCTCTTGAAATTTCTTTATCGCTCCGGTCGCGCCGCAGCCTGCCGAGATCAGATAAAATCGCTCGTCAAGCCCGAGCAAATCCTTTAAGCTTTGCCTTGCTTTTTCGTAGCGTTTTTGCGTCTTTAGCGCGTTTGAGGCGCTTTCAGAGTGCGTGTTGGCGTAGGTTTTTAGGTATTTTGCGATCTTACGCTCGATAGGCGCATAGGCTAGACCCGAGGCCGTATAGTCAAAGTAGCGCACGCCTTTTTTTAAAATAATATTTTTTCTGATTTCGTCGATGCTAACCAAAATTTTTCCTTATAAAAAAAGAGATTATAACCAAAGTTGTGCTAAAATGGGCTAAAAAGGAGCAAAAATCTACGCCTTAAAATCAAGCTACGCGCGCTTTAAGCACCTTGATATCCTGCAGCTTATTTACTTTCATCTAGTCTTTGATGCGCTAAAATTTGAGGCGAATTATTACGATATTTTCGAGGCGATCGAAAAAGAAATTTTAGATAAATTTGAAGATTTGTCGCTCAAATTTATCTTTGACGCGCCTTTTGAAAACGAGCTTAAATTTGCCCTTTGCAAGCTTGCTAAAAACGACCGCAAAAAATACGCTCTAAATAAATTTCTGCCCCGCCCTCTCATCCTAAAAATTTACGCCGCCGCGATAAACTCGGGCGTGGTTAGTATCGAAAAGACGCTGGAAAAACCGCGCGTAAAAAGCAAATATCAAAAGGCCAAAAAACTGCCCGAGCGCGATAAGGCGCAGGATAAAGTGGTCTTTAACGACAATTTTACTAGGTTTTGGTTTTATTTCATCGAGCCAAATTTGGCCCTTTTAAAAAACGGCGAAAAGGCCGCGCTGATGGAGATTATCAGACGCGAGTTCGACTCGTATGCCAGCTTTGGTTTTGAGCTGCTTTGCCGCGAGCTTTTGGCGTTTAGACTAGGCGCGGAGCCTGCGCGAGTGCGCAGCCTGTGGGCGAAAAATATCGAGATAGATATATTTTTGAGACTAGACGGACGTATCATCGTCGGAGAAGCTAAATTTAAAGAGCATAAAATTTGCAAAAACGTGGTAAATTTACTCCTTAAAAAATGCGAGCGACTAGGCTTTGAGCCCGACGCCGTCGCGTTATTTTCCAAAAGCGGCTTTAGCAACGAAGTCGGCCGCCTAAAAAACGACCGAATTTTACTTTTTGGTTTAGAAAATTTCGAGGAGCTTTTATGACCCAGATAGATAAAACCAGCGTCCAAGACGGACTAAAAAGCCTGATCGAGCAGACCTATCTGATAGAGCGCGAGTATAAAAATCTAACCGCGTCCTATGCGAGTTTGCAAGGCTTCATCAAAGATATCGTGGAGATTTTGCCCAATGCGATCTGGGTTTTGGACGAAGCGGGCGAGATATTTTTACAAAACTCAGAAGCCCTAAAACTCGGGCAAATTTTAAAATTTATCCCGCAAAATGAGGGCGAGATAAGCGCCGCGGGGCAAATATACCTCATCAAAATCGCCCAAAAAGAGGGCAAAAAAATCATCTCCGCAACCGACATAACGACCGAAAAGCGCACCGAGCGCCTAGCCTCGATGGGTCAGGTCGCCGCCCACCTAGCCCACGAGATACGCAACCCCGTTGGCTCGATCTCGCTGCTAGCCTCCACTCTGATAAAAAAGGCGGACGAGCGCGCTCGCCCAGTCGTCGAGCAGATGCAAAAGGCGATCTGGCGCGTCGAGCGCATCATCAAGGCCACCTTGCTTTTCACTAAAGGCCTAACGATAAACGCGCGCGAATTTAACCTAGCCGAGCTAAAAAGCGAGTGCGAGGCGGCCATAGAGTGCTACACATACGGCAAGGAGATCAAATTTAGCCTAAATTTCCCCGACCTGCCCTATGTGGGCGACCGCGATCTGCTCGCGATGGTGTTTCAAAATATGCTGTTTAACGCGATCGACGCGGTCGAGGAAAACGAGGATGATGACGGCTGGGTGCGCGTGGACTACGAGCAGCGCGAGGGCGAGCATAAATTTACCGTGACCGATAGCGGCGTGCCGATCAAAAACCAAGCTATGGTCTTTGAGCCGTTTAAAACGAGCAAACTAAAGGGCAACGGCCTTGGGCTTCACCTGTGCCTGCAGATCGTCCAAGCGCATGGCGGCAGTATCGAGATCGAGCTTGAGCCAAAGAGCTTTTGCGTAAATTTGCCCGCAAAAACGCGCGGCTAGGCGGCAAATTTAATGAAATTTGACGCTTTGGGCGAGATTAAATTTGAACGCGAAATTTAGGGCGGCGGAAGGTTTGGCTTCGGCTGGCCGATCAACGAACGTAAAAACAATCAAAACAAGGAGAGAAAATGAAATTTGACGCGAAAATCTTAGAGGATTTGGCGAAGTGGTTTGAGGAGCTAAAGGAGATTAAATTTAGCGAACTTTTAGCGGGCGACGCGGCAAACACCGCCTTTATCAGCGTGGATATGATAGAGGGATTTTGCAGCATGGGACCGCTAGCTAGCCCTCGAGTAGCAGCGACCTCGGACGGTATAGCGCAGACTTTTAGCGCAGCTTACGCGGCGGGTGTTAGAAATCTCGTGCTACTCGAAGATAGCCACGAGGCAAACTGCGCTGAGTTTGACGCATTTCCGCCGCATGCTATCAAAGGCACAGAGGGCGCGAAGACGATACCGCAGCTACGCAAGCTGCCGTTTTTTGGCGAGATAAAAATCTTTCGCAAAAACTCCCTGAGCGCGGCTTACTGCGCTGATTTTAACGCATTTCTCGCGCAAAATCCGCACATAGACACCTTCGTGGTGCTAGGTGACTGCACCGATCTATGCGTCTATCAGCTAGTCTCGCACCTAAAACTTAGCGCAAACGAGGCAAACATCAGGCGCAAAGTCCTAGTGCCGGCAAACCTCGTCGCCACATACGACGCGCCGGGGCACGAGGGGGATTTTTACCACGCGATGTTTTTGCGGCATATGCAAACTGGTCTTGGCGCGCAGGTCGTGCGAGGGTTTAAATTTTAGCGCCGATTTTATCAAAGGTGCGGCTAGAAAATTTAAGCGTTTAGCGGGGTCAAATTTGAGCTAAAGAGCGAAATTTGACTACTTGCCGTGCATTTCGCAAAATCTCTTGGATGATAAATTTGCAAGCCCTTAGCCTCCGTCTGCGCGGCGGCATAAAGGCAATCAGAATAAAAAAATATCGCAGCCGCGTTATTTTAGGTATAATGCCGGCAATGCGGAGCTGCCGCATGAAATTTTATTTTCGGAGGCGTTTTATGAAAATTTTAGGCAAGATTCGAGTCGGCGCGGCGGCGCTTGGAGCGGTGATGTGTTTTAGTAGCGCGCAGGCGTTTTTTACGATTGATTTTAACGAGCAGTGGTTGCGGCAGGATGCGTATAACCGCGCTATGAATCAAGCAAGAAAAAATTTAAATCCGCCCGATGATTCCGCCTATGCCAAAGACGTTAAGACCGATATACTCTATACTGGCGCGCTGGTGCGAGCGGGAGATCATTTTTTTGACATGGACGGCATCGAGCAGATAGCGCAGCTATTTCCCGCCGCGCAGCAAGACGAGGGGCGGCGCTTGCTAGTAGAGGGCATAGATAAGCTAAACGACAGCGTCGAGCAGCTATACGGCATACCCAAAGAAAACGTGGCGACCGGTATCGTGGCGCTGCTAGGAGGCGCTTACGCGGCGTATTTTAATCATCCGATGCCGGACGAGGCCGTAAAGCCCGCATTTTTACAGATCGCCGAGTTTTTGCGCAAAAAACCGGAGCTGTTTGAGGGAAAAGCTACGGAGATGATGAACTCGTATCAGATATCTATGGGGCTTGGGTTTTTGCTGATGGCAATGCAGCAGGAGTTACAGCAGCATCCAAATCCGGCGCATGAGACGGAGCTAAAAGCCATAGGCAGGCTGGTTTTTAAATCATTACTAAACGTAGAACCGGAGCAAATGGATTTTACCGCGTCTGGGATAGTCTTTAAATAGGCGTTTTGATTTTTGCGCGAGCAAGGCAAAACTGCGCACAGGCTCGCGCTACCTGTTAGGCGGCTTGCGGCGCAAAAAGCCGTCCTAGCAGCGTTTGAGCGCGACCAAACAAATAGCCAAACATAATTTTTGACACACCCAACTTTTGGCCGCGACCGAGCAAATAGCCAAACCGCACTCAAGAGCCGAATTTAAATAAGGCCGCGCGCCTTGTAAAATTCGGCCGATTTTTTATTTTAAAATAGCAGGCGCATTTTCGGCGTTTTTAAAAGCTTAAAGCCAAAATCGCCTTTACGCTTTTACTTCTAAATAAACTCTCTTGGATGATAAATTTGCACGCCTTTGGCGTCTGTCTGCGCGGCGGCAATGACGGCGGCGGCGATATCTTTCGCGCTCATCGGGCAGTAATTAGTTAAGATAAATTTCGGCAAAAGCCCAAACAGCCAAACCATAAAGAGCTCGCCCATACGCACCTGCTCGCGCTCGCTTTTTATCGCAGGCAGCCGCGCGATTTGCAAGCTTTTAAAACCCAGCGCGGCGATCTTTTTCTCCGCCTTGCCCTTTGCGCGCAGATAAAAAAATCTCGACCGCTCGTCCGCACCGTAGGCGGAGATGAGCACGAAACGGCGCGCGCCTGATGCGATGCCCCATTTTGCGATATTTACGGGGTAGTTCACGTCTACTTTATAAAACTGCCCGCGGCTGCCGGCTTGCTTCATCGTCGTGCCCAGCGCGCAAAATATCTCGTCTATCTCGCGCGGCGGCATATCTTTGATCTCGTCGAAATCTATGATTTGAGTCTCTAACTTTTCGTGGCTAAAATTTAGCTCCCTACGCGCCCAAACGATGATTTTGTCGTAGTTTTCATCCTCACAAAGCCCGCGCACGATCTCGCGTCCGACCGCTCCCGTAGCTCCTACAACCAAGGCCGTTTTACCCATTTTTACTCCTTAATCTTTAAATTTTATCCCAGGCTAAGAGCCTAGCCTAAATTTAGCGCGGTTAATTTTAATCGCCAGTTTAAATTTGCCCCAACTAGTTAGTCGCGCTAAGCCCTTTGCCTAAATCAAAACACAAGCGAGATTAAATTTACCGCGCCGCTTGGCAATATTCTTTCTTATACGGCGCTCGCTCGCAAAGGCGCGCGTACACTCGCTTTACCTCAGCGTCGTCCAAGGCGTATAAAGCACCTCGTTTATGATGCTCTGTAAGCATAATACAACCGGCTAACATATCCGACTCAAAGCAGTTTCTAGTGAGCGCTTTTATGGCATCCTCAGGATCGTACGACAAAGACGAAATACCCAGAGAAAGGCATCTTCTAGCATCTATTTCACAGGCTTTTTTTAGATAGAAATATCCTGGCAAATCCTGCGGTTCGTCATGCAAGTAAGGTTCGGCTCGAAGCAAAAGCCCCAAATTTTCGCACCCTAGCGCCGAGTTTTTGTCACAGGCGACTTCGTATAGCTTTTGTGCGTGTTTTTTATTTTTAGCGGGCGAGTGTTTTTCCAAATATCTACCGTAAACGGCGCAGGAGTCGTAATGACCGCTTAGGCATGCAGGCAGCAAAAGCTCTTTTGCCGCGTCGTAATTTTTATTTTCTATATGTATATCGCCTGCCGTCATGCATGCGTCAATTTTACCCTCTTTGCACGCGTCAAGCAAAGTCTGCATCGCCGTTTGAGCTTCATGCTCGTTATATTTGAGCTCGTCTTTTTTATAAAAAAAGACCACGCGTTTGCAGGCTCTAGCGTCCTTTTGGGCGCACGATTTTTTAAGCGTTTCGTAGCGCGCGCTTAAAAACGCCTCCTTTTCGGGGTCGGCTTCTTTTTTTTCTTGTTGGCCAGCTACCGCCGCTATGGCAAAAAACGCAAATGCTAAAACGATTAATTTTTTCATTTTTTTTCCTTTCTGATTTTCGACCCTTAAATTTAATGTTAAAAGGCTAAATTTGGGTTTAAATTTGACGACAAATCCACGTAAAAGTCGTCTAAACCGGGCTCTACGTTACTTAAATATATCCATAACCTCAAGCGTCCCTCGCAGCCTAAACTCATCAAAGGGCAGATACTCCGCGATGCTAAGCGCACTCACGTCGCAGCTTTGATTGATGAGGCGCAAAATTTCTTTTAGTTCGCTCATTTTCATCCTGCCGCCTCCGTCGCCCGTGAGCTCGGGGTTTGCGAAGTATGTCGAGTAAAAAAACGCAGCGTCCAAGACGTCGATATCAAGATAGATCAAAACGCGTTTAAATTTAGCGCAAAAAGCCGCTATCTCGGCGTGTGGGATAAAATTTTTATCTTGGATTTTAAATTTAACGCCAAGCTTGTTTAGATATTTTTCTTGATAGTCGTGAAATCCTTGAAGGCCTACGTAGAGCAGGTTTTGCGACTCAAACGCTCCATTTTTCATAATCGCCCTTAGGCCCGCGTCGCCTTGCCCTAGAAGCGTGCCGAGCACCATGGCATGGGCATATGCGTAGCCGTCTTGCGGCGTAGAGAAGTCCGGGTGCGCGTCCAGCCAGATGATGCCCGCATCGCCGTATTTGCCGCGCAGATAATCAAAAGGCGCGAGCGAAACGATGCAGCTACCGCCTATCGTGATGATTTTATCGGGGTTTTCGCGCTCTATCAAATTTAGCGCGCTTTTCACGCCCACTTTGACCTCATCTCTGGCGTAGATGCCGCCTTTTACGGGCTTTTTCTCATCGTTTGGAGCAGAAATCGGCACCCTGATAAGGGGCTGATCGTCGTTTGGCGGTACAATGAGGCAGAGTAGCTACGCGCCGAAATAATACTCATCAAGCCCGCCGCTTAGAAAATCCGGATAAAGAAGCCTAATCGTTTTCACGTCTTCCTTTCGTATTTTAAAATTTGCAAGCCGCTTTGCAAGGCTAACGCCTACGCCGATCGGTTCGCGCAGGGCTTTTATCTTAAATTTATTTTTCAAAATTTCATAGCTAAACTCGTCCGCAGCGTATCTTTTTATTAGTTTTAGCTTCATTGCCTTATCTTTCCAAGCTAAAAACGGTTACTTTTATATATACTCGCAAATTTTGCTGCTATTATAATGCAAATTTAGACCTTTTTACAGGGCGCCGAGGATAATTAAAGGGCAAATTTGCCCTTTAAATTTAGTTTAGTAGAAGTGATTTTATATCTATTTTTTGCTCGATCATCTTGCTTTCAAACATAAATTCTTGCGTAGCTTCAAGTGCTTTTATGTCATCAGCAGTGATCTTTGAGCTAAAGTCGTACTGAGGATACATGCTCTTTACCGCCTCTATGCTTAACCCCGTCTCCTCGGCCGTAAATTTAAGCGCCTCGTCCTCGTTCGCCTTAATGTAGTCTAAAATTTCGTCCTGAGCCTTTTTAAATTTCTCAACTACGTCTTTGTGCTTTTTATAAAACTCACCGCTTGTTGCCGTGACGATGACCGGAGTGATGACTCCTTTGCCGGTTGTCACTACATTTAGGCCTGATTTTTGAGCATTATATGCAGCAGGTCCTGCAAGAAGCGCTGCATCGACGCTGCCGTTTTCTACTGCGGCTTGCGCAGCCGGAATGCCCATAGAGATGAACTCTACGTCATTTATGCCTAGACCGCCAAGCGCTAGGTATCTAACCAAAAGCTCGTTTAAGATCGTGCCTTTTGGGCCTGCTACTTTTTTGCCTTTTAGATCTTTTGGCGACTTTATGTTTTGGTCCTTAGAAAATATCACAAACGCCTCTGGCGCCCTTGAATAGGCGCTTATGATCTTTATGTCAGCCTTATTTGCAGCCGCTAGTATAACCGAAGTGCCGCCCACGCAGTTTAAAAACTGGAGCGAATTTGAAGCGAGCGCTTGCGTCTGTTTCGCACCTGAGGTGATTTCAGAATACTCGACCGGCACGCCAAAAGACTTCGCGTAAAAGCCTTTAAATTTATCGACGATAGATGGGACGTTTAGCGGCGATTTGACGTAGGTCATGCCGATCTTGTCTAGGCCTTCGCTTGCGTTTGCGATGAGGCAAAGCAAAGAGGCCGCACATAAAACCTTGAAAAACTTTCTCATATTTGCTCCTTTAAAAATTTTATAAATTATATAATTTTTTGCTTCATTTTGGTTTTAATTATCATCTATCTTTATCCTAAATTTCACTCAAAATTTTGCGTTTTACGGCTATTAGCTCCTCACTTAGCAGATCTCTTGGCCTTGCTAAATTTGATAAGTCGTAGTTTGATTTTATACCGCCTTTTTCAAGCAAGATGATCTCATCAGCCAAAAATAGCGCTTCGTCGATGTTGTGCGTGACAAAAAGGATGGTTTTGCCGGCTTGTATTTTTAAAATTTTAGCCTGCATGCTAGCCCTCGTAAATGCATCAAGCGCCGCAAACGGCTCGTCCATGAGGATCAAATTTGCCTCGTACGCAAGCACTCTAGCAAGCGAAACGCGCGAGCTCATACCGCCGGATAGCTGCGAAACTGCGGCAAATTTAAAATCGCTAAGCCCTATCATAGATATGAGAGCATCTATCTTTGCAGCCTCTATCTCATGCTTTTTAAGCGGAAAAACGATATTTTCATAGACGTTTAGAAACGGCATGAGGCGTGCTTCTTGAAAGACAAAGCCGATCTTTGCAGGCTCTTTAAATTTTATCTCGCCAAGGCTTACACCCTCAAGGCCGGCGATGAGGCGTAAAAGCGTAGTTTTGCCGCATCCGCTTCTGCC
>CAUQMF010000036.1:0-17022 GCA_963518965.1 uncultured Campylobacter sp. | reverse complement strand
GCAAAGAGCTATCCGGAGGTAAATTTGGAGTTTATGTATGTCGATAACGCAGCCATGCAGCTGGTGCGAGCGCCTAGTAAATTCGACGTGATTTTGACGGAAAATCTCTTCGGCGATATCCTAAGCGACGAGGCTAGCATGGTGTGCGGCTCGATCGGTCTGCTGCCAAGCGCCAGTATCGGCGGCAAGGTTGGTATCTACGAGCCCATCCACGGCAGTGCGCCCGATATCGCGGGGCAGGGCATCGCAAACCCGGTCGCTACTATACTAAGCGCTGCGATGATGCTTAGGTATTCATTTGGCGAAAACGCGGCCGCGCAAGCGATCGAAAACGCCGTAAAAGCCGCACTCGCGCAAGGATACAGGACAAAGGATATAGCACAATTTGACGCTAAAGAAATTTGCACTACGAGCGAAATGGGCAGTATCGTAGCCTCACTCGTAAAAAAAGCATAAAGATGAAGGATACGATTACCGAGGCCCTAATCTACGAGGCTCAAGGGCTAAAAGACGACGCGCTGATAGTTTATAGAAATATTCTAAAGCGCGAGCCTGCAAACGCCGCCGCGATCGCCGCGATAAGGCGTCTAAGCGGCCTTAGCAGGAAAAAAACGGGCGTGAACGAGCAGATGCGCGATTTTTTCGTCAAGATGAAAACGGACGAAGAAATAACCGAATTTAAAAGGTGGCTGATAAAACTATGAAACTAGAAGAAATAGCGAAAATGGCGATAGACGAGGTGGCGATGGAGCTAGAGCGAATGGACGCCGCGCGCGAAAAACAGGACGTATCGCAAGAGACAAACGAAACTAAAGACGGGATAAATTTAACAAATACGCCCGTATCAAGCGGCGACGTAAATTTAACCAATGCCGCGGGCCTTGCAAATTTAGTCGGCGAGATAAGCGTAGCGGACGAGGCTAGCGAGTTTGAAGCCGTTTTAGAAAGCGCGACAAACTCGCAAAACGTCGCTCCTAAATTTGACGGCGTAGAGGAGATCGCCGCTACCGTCACCCCGCAAAAGGCCTTTGAGGTCGAGGTTGCGAATTTTACGGGTGAGGAGATATTTCTAAAAAACCTAAAAGAGCGCGTTTTGGTGCTTTTTGAGGGGCTAAACGCGACTAGCGAGGAAAATCTAAAAGACAGGCTCTCGCTCACGCTTAAATTTTTAGAATTCGTGCTGGCAAATGTCGAAAATCGGCTCGAAAATCTGCAAAAATAAAAATCTAAAATGGCTGCGAGATTTTCTGGCACCCCACACTAAGCGCGCGTATATCGTCGGCGGCTGCGTTCGCGACGCGATGCTGGGTAAAAAAATCTCCGACTTTGACGTTGAAATTTACGGTATCGACCCGGCTAAATTTGACGCTCTGATGGCGCAAATCGGCGCTTGCGGCGTGGGCAAAAACTACTTCGTTTATAAATTTAAAAATTTCGATCTTTCTTTACCGCGAACCGAAAACAAAACGGGCGAGGGACACAAAGCGTTTGAGGTCACGTATACGGACGACGAACGCGCGGCGTCTTTGCGCCGAGACTTTACCGTAAACGCGATGATGATAAATATCTTTGACGGCTCGTTTTTGGACTTTTACGGCGGACAGCGCGACCTAAAGCGCGGTATCTTGCGCCATATCGACGATGAAAAATTCGCCGAAGATAGCCTGCGCGTACTGCGTGCGGTGCAGTTTAGCGCTCGGCTAAATTTTCGTATCGCGCGCGAGAGTTTGGGGCTGATGAAGCGCCTAAGTATCAGAGATCTTAGCAGCGAGCGTATAAACGGCGAGCTGATGAAGCTTTTTAGCGCCAAATTTCAAGAGGTTGGCTTTTGGTATCTTTATAAACTAGGTCTTCTGGGTAAAATTTTCGGATTAAATTTGAGACGCGCCGAGGCGAAAAAATTTGCCGAAAAACTCAAAAGCGCGGTTAAGTTTCTACCCAAACAAAACGGCAAAAAAGACGAGCGCGAGTTTTTGTATCTTTTAAACGGCTACTTCGGCGTTAAAGATTTTTACGATTTAGGACTACCAAAAAGCTTTGAAGCCTGCGTTAAAGAGCCGTTTTTTTCGGGGCGCCCAAGCGGCGGCGAGCTGCTTAAAATTGCGCTAGATAAACCGCTAAAAAGCTGGCTCGGGCTAAACTCGCCCAGCCTCATAAAAAGAGCCAAAAATTTAGGCGTTTATGAGGCTAAATTTGAGCCCGCTATCGACACGGCCGAGATTTTAAAGCAAGGCTTTAAAGGCGCGCAGATCGGTGCCGAAATAAGGCGTAGGCAGGACTTGGCGATAGATAATTTTTTAAACGAAAAGTCAAGCCGCACTTAAAAATTAACCTAGTTAAAAGCGCAAATTGGCTAAAATCAAGCCCTATTTTAAAGAGGCGAAAGTGAAAAAAAACTCAATTATAAATTTTCAAAATAAAAATATTCTTTTTAACTTTATAAGTTTTGCAAAAAGCCTAAATTTGAGCGACTCGACAAGTACTTTTGCGGCTTTTAAAACGCAGGCTAAGGCGGCTTTTTAATGTTTAATATCGTACTTGTTCATCCTCAAATCCCGCAAAATACGGGTTCGATCGGTCGCATGTGCGTAAATGCAAACCTTAAGCTACACATAATCAAGCCGACCGTTTTTGACATCAGCGAAAAGGCCGTTAGGCGTGCGGGGCTTGATTACTGGGCGCGGCTAAATCCCGTGATTTGGGACAGTTTGGACGAGTTTTTGCGCGCAAACGCCGCTTACGAGGATAGATTTTTTTACGCGACGACGAAGGCGCATAAATTTTATTTTGAAGCCGAGTTTAAAAAGGGCGACTTTTTGTTTTTCGGCGGCGAAAGCACGGGTCTGCCTATGGAGCTAATGGAGCGAAATTTCGCAAACGCGATCAAAATCCCGATGGGCGAGCACGGCAGAAGCTTAAATTTAGCCACGAGCGCGGGCATCATCGCGTATGAGGCTATCAGGCAAAATTTCGCCCAGTCAGGACTTGGAAGCGTGCTATGAAATTTACTGCAAATAGGCTCTTTGCACTCTTTTTTTCGGCTCTGTTTTTCGTCGTTTTTGCGGCGGGCGCCGAGCTAAAGATCGCTACGTTTAACGCGCAAAATTTATTTGACGCCAAAAACGACGGCAGCGAGTATAAGGATTTCGTCGTCGGAAAATCGGAGTGGAACGAGAAAAAAGCGAGCGCTAAATTTAAAGCCGTAAGCGCAAAGATAAAAGAGCTAAACGCCGATATTATCGCGCTTCAAGAGATCGAAAACGAAATGATTTTAAAAGAGCTGATGAAGGAGGCGGGCTATAAATATTTTGTCTTTTCAAAGGGTAAAAACGGCCCCGTAGGCCTAGCCGTCATCTCTCGCGTAAAGCCTGAAAAAACGCAGATTTTTAGCGTGCCAAACGTAAAAACAAGAGACATTTTAAAGCTTGATTTTGAAGTGGAGGGGCAAAAATTTAGCCTTTTAAATTTGCATTTTCCCGCTAGAAAAAATCCTTTAAAGCAGAGAAAAACGGCTTTTATCACGCTAAAATCAGCCTTAGCAGATACCCAAAAGGTCGTGGTTTTGGGCGATTTTAATACGCCTTACGGAGATAAAGAGCTGCTGGGCGATCTTACGACTAGTAAAAATTTAGCCAATCTTTGGGTGTTTTTGCCAAAAAGCGAGCGCTACTCGCACACTAGCCTAAATGCGCTCGATCACGTCCTGCTCTCAAAAGACGCGCTTAGCCAAAACTATGTTTTAAACAGCTTTAGGGTTGAGCGAGACGGAGCGCAAATTTCGGATCATTTTGCGCTGGTTTTTAGGCTAAATTTTGATAAAAACGCTAAAAATACGCTGCAACATATAGCCGAGGCGCGGGTCGACGAGCTATCAAAAAAGTCAAATTTGCCCGTTTTGCTAAAACGCGCTACGGTCGTGCAAAAGGACAAAAAAGGCTTCACGCTAGTGCAAGATAAGCGCGGCATTTACGTTTATGAGCCAAAAAACGACGCAAAGCCCGGCCAGGTCATGGACGTAGCGGTAAACCGCCTAGACGAGTTTAAGGGAAATCTTGAGATTAGCTCGCATTATGTGGTAAAAATTTATGACGAAACGCAAGATCCGCGTGAGCAAATGCTGGAAGCTAAAAATCTAAAACAAGCGCGCCCGGGCGACGTGTTTAGCCGTATCGGCGGCGAAGTGCGAAACGGCAGACTCTACACGCCTTACGGAGATATCAAAATTTACGGCGCTAAGGGTAAGCCGCGCAACGAAAAAGAGGCGATTTTTACCTCCGTTCGCGTCGTGAGCTACAAAAACGAACCTCAAATTTGGATAGAAAATGAAGATAATTGATGCGGTGATGCTTGGCGCATTCGTGCTTTTTGTGATATTTTTGATGCGCGGATTCGTCACGCAGACGCTCGAGAGAAGCAAAAGAAGACAAAATTTAAAAAAGGATAAAAAATGAGCGAAACAAAAGAACTGATCGTGGAGATCGGCGTCGAGGAGCTGCCGGCGATCCCGTTTTTAAAAGAGTGCGGCAACGTCGCGGCGAAATGGCGCGAGACGCTAGCGCAAAACGGCCTGGACAGCGAGTGCGAGTTTTACTACACGCCGCGCAGGATCGCGTTTTATCACCCGAAATTTGCGGTGCGCCAGGAGGACGGATTTAGCGAGTTTATCGGCGCGCCCAGACAAGTCGCGCAAAAAGACGGCGCATGGACGCCTGCCGCGCTAAGCTTTGCTAAAAAATGCGGTATCGCAGAGTCCGAGCTAAAATTTGAAACCGTCGGCGGCAAAGAGGTGCTCTACTATAAAAAGCCGGTCGCCGGTAAGCCAAGCGCGGAGCTTCTGGGAGATATGATAGAGAAGTTTTTGTTCGGCTTAAATTTTGGCAAATCAATGCGCTGGGGCGATGGTAAATTTGAGTTTATACGCCCGGTACGCTCGTTTTTGTGCTTGCTTGGAGACGAGGTCGTTAAATTTAACAAATTTGACGTGGAAAGCGGCGATAGTATCTTCATGCACAGAAGCGTAAGCTACGATAAATTTACCGTAAAAAACGCGAAAGATTATTTCGCCGCGATGCCTAAAATCGGCGTAATCCTCGATCAAAACGCGCGCCGAGAGAAAATTTTGAGCGAATTTAAGCAAATCGAAGCCAAAAACGGCATAACGGTCGAGGTGGACGAGGCGCTGCTAGACGAAGTCGTAGCGATCACCGAGCATCCGACCGCGCTGCTTGGGGGCTTTGAGCGGGAGTTTTTGGAGGTGCCTAGTGAGGTCATCATCACCTCGATGAAGGAAAATCAGAGGTATTTTCCCGTTTTTGAGGGAGGCAAGCTCGCTAATCGCTTCGTAGTAGTTAGCAACGCCATCTCGCCTGAGCCAGCGCTCATCGTAAAGGGCAACGAAAAGGTTCTACGCGCAAGGCTTAGCGACGCGATGTTTTTCTGGCGCAGCGACCTAGCGCATGAGTTTGGCCCCGAAAAGCTAAAAAACATCACCTATCTAAAGGAGCTTGGCAGCACATTTGACAAAAGCGTGCGCGAGCTAGGCGTCGCAAAGCGGCTGACCAAAATCTGCGCCGATAGACTAAAAGCGTGCGCGGGAGAGGGCTACGAGGCGCTGCTAGAGCGCGCCGTGATGCTGAGCAAGGCTGATCTAACCACGCAGATGGTGTATGAGTTTACCGAGCTTCAGGGCGTGATGGGCGGCTACTATGCGGCGGCTAAGGGCGAAAACGAAAACGTCGTAACCGCGATCAAGGAGCAGTATTTGCCGAGCGGCGAGGCTAGCGCGCTACCTAGCACTATCTTTAGCTCCGTCGTCGCGCTCGCGATCAAGCTCGAGACGCTAATCGGGCTCTTTAGCGCGGGCAAGATCCCAAGCGGCAACAAAGACCCGTATGCGCTGCGCCGCGCGGCTAACGGCGTCATCAAGATCATCCAAAACGAAAATCTAAACTTTGACATCGCGGCGTTTTTGCGCGAAACGGCGGAGGGATATGCGAAATTTGATGTCGAGGCGCTGATAGGGTTTATATTTGATAGGCTTTATACATTTTTTGACGTGAACCCGTCCGTCGTAAAGGCCTGCCTGGCTAGCAAAAAGGGCGACATACTCGCGCAGTGCGAGGCGATCGAGGCTCTAGGCGCGATCTGCGCGGCGGAGGACTTTAGGCAAAATTTTAGCACCTTTAAACGTCTGGCAAACATTATCAAGGATGAAAATTTCGGCGCAGTAGATGAGGCAAAATTTGAAAACGATAGCGAGAAAAAGCTAAATGATGCGTTTAAGGCTGCGGTAAAAGCAGGCGGCTTATATAGCGAACGCCTAAAGAATCTTTTCGGTCTAAAAGCTGCGATAGACGAGTTTTTCGACAACGTGATGATAAATGCCCAGGATGAGCTCGTGCGTAAAAACCGCCTTGCGCTCGTAGGGCAAATTTACGCGGAATTCCTTAAAATCGCCGATATAAAAGAGATAAGCTTGTGAAGCGACTCTACGTATTTGCGGGCGTGAACGGCGCGGGCAAATCAACCTTCTACGTGAGGCAGCTAGAGGATGATAAAATTTATGGATTGAGGATAAATTCCGACGAATTAGTGCGGGAATTCGGCGATTGGCGCAACGCAAAAGATCAGCAACGCGCGGCAAGGCTGGCTCTGCGCCTTCGTAAAAACTACCTTGAAAACGGCGTCAGTTTTAATATCGAAACGACGCTGAGCGGGCATTCTATCGTAAATTTTATCAAAGACGCCAAGGCGCGCGGCTACTTCGTTACGCTATTTTACGTAGGCCTTGAAAGCGTGGAGCTTTCTAAACGCAGAGTCGCGATACGCGCGGCTAAAAACGGACACTCTATAGACGGTGTCGTGCTAGAGCGCAGATATGACGCCAGCTTTGTAAATTTATCCCGTCTCATCGGCGTTTGCGACGAGATATATTTCTACGACAACAGCGCTCCTATAAAAAACGAAGACGAACAGAAATTTTCAAATTTGGCTCTAGTCGCTAAAAAGCAAGACGGCTGCGTAACGAGGATAAGCGATAAAAAATACGAGTGGTTTGAGCGGGTGATGAGGGAGGCTGATATTGCTTGCTAAACGGCGGCTTGGGCGTGGACTTACAAGCGTAAGAAAATGTCTGTGAAGCCGAATTTAATGCGGTAGATAAATGAATAACTAATTAACGACGCTGTTTTGACGATTCTGGCAGCGATAGCAAAAAGGCGACAAGGTGAGGTATTTTGATCAAATTTCAAAGCGTATAAGGTTGGGTAGCGGCGAAGAAATAATCTACGAATATCCATGCGTAAACAGGCTTTTGGTTGCATTTATGATTTTGTTTTGGATTATTTTTACGGCGGCGATGCTTGTTTCTTTTGTAAAATCTAGCGAGTTGCTTTATAAATTCTTTGTCGCGCTTGCGATATTTTTCGTAATGCTGGCTTTATATAGGGATGTCGTCGGATTTATCAGGCATGGGCTCATAGTTACAAATAAATCTTTGATAACTTTTAACGGTAAAAAAGTTGCGCTTGATAATGTTTGGTTTTTTGGCTTAAAGCTCAAAGCCGCTAAAAAACCGTCACTTTGTTTTTACGATGGCAATAAGCTTATTATAAATTGCCATGCCGACGGCTCGCCGGAATTTGATGAGTTTTTGTCGGCTTTATATAAAATTTCAGGCAATAAGCAAATTTTATCTTTGGGTTCGCGCGAGATAAATTCCGAAGGATTTCGGGCCATGCAGGCAAAGGTCAAGCTCATAAATTCATGATTTAAACTCGGCGTATTTGCTTTAAGTTACAACAAGGCGGCTCTAAATTTATCGCTAAAATTTAGCGCTTTTGGCGATGGTTTTTTGAAAATTTGAAAGATAGTCGCCGAAATTTGATGGCCGGCTAACAGTTAGATTCGTATAGTCTTAGCCTTTACCAGGCGAGTATAAAAGGCAATTCAAATTTATTTAAATTTTATTTAAACTCATGCTTTGCAAAATACCGGTTTAGATTTGGCGCCTTGTCTGCTCACCAAATTTGCAAATTTACGCTATCTCTAAAACCACTGTGATATCGGCCATACCTTGCGTGTACATAGCTGACGTAACCAGAGCGTCCGTGCCTGTGCCGGCAAATTCCCTGACGTTTTTTAGATTTATCCCGCCGCTTGCGACTAGGGCTGCGTTTGGAGCGATTTTATCTCGTAGATCCACTGCTTGCTTTACGGATCCCGGCGTAAATTTATCGCACTGCACGACGTCGGCGCCCGCCTTTAAAAGCGCTTCGCAGTCGTTTAAATTTTCGCATTCTACGGCGATTTTGCGCTCGGGAGCTTTTGCCTTAAAGGTTGGAATTTGAGCCAAAAACTCCTCGTACGAGCCGTAGGCCTTTATATGATTTTTGAAAAATAGCACGCTATCGCTCAAATTTAGTCTATGTATGCCGCAGCCGCCCTCAAGCACGGCTTTTAGACAAAATTTCTTAGCAAACGGGAAGCTCTTGCGCGTGGCAAGGATTTCGCACTTTGGATTTACGCTTTTTGCCGCCTCGTTCATCGCTCTTGCGTAGGTGGCGATCTTGCAGGCGTACTCTAGGCAAATTTGCGCTAGTTTCCAGGCTTTATGTACGTTATCGTAGCTGCCGTTTATTTTTACGATGGGCTCTTTTGCAGCGGCGACGGCTGAGTTTGGGACGCAAATTTGCGCCTCGCAGTCAAGCAACTGCGCGATGCGAGCGGCGACGTCTACGCAGCTAACCGTCACGTCCTCGCGCGGTAGTATGGTTAAAGCGGCGTTTTTACGGATGCCTTGAAGCGAGGTCGTAAGATCAAAGTAGGGCAGATCCTCGCTGACGTAGGCTAAAATTTCCGCATCACTTATCTTGATCATCGCTTGCTAGCCTTTTTGCCTCGGCGTTTTTCTTATTTGCGTTTACGATCATGTTTCTAAAGATGCCGTTTTCGTAGAGTCCGGCGTGGTAGAGCGAAAAACCTATAAACGCGACGCCTGAGGCTATGTGCCACTTTTTAAAGCCGCCTTTGTTACGTCCGAGCATTCCCAAAGCCGTAACGCAAACAGCCGCTAAAGTGACGCTCATGCCGACCTTGGCGACTTTTCTATGAGTTTGTAGATTTAAAAGTTCCCCGCCTATTTTCATTTTTTGCTCCAGCAAGAGGTATTTTTTATGCCGATATTCTCTGGGTCAAATTCCGGATTTAGACCTGCTTTTCTTTGCGATTCGTAGTCTTTTAGGGCTTTTATCATGACTTTTGATAGCATAAAGATCGCAGCGATATTTATCGTAGCCATCGCAGCCATCGTGATATCGGCGATATTCCACGCGATAGTTAGATTCATCTGTGCCCCGACGAATATCATCGCGACCGCCGTAACCTTAAATGCCGTGGCGATTTTGTGATTTTTCGTGAGATATTTGATATTTGCCTGTGCGTAGTAGTAGTTGCCGATCAGCGACGTGATAGCAAAAAGCACCACCGCAAGCGTCGTGAAGTGCAGCCCTATCTCGCCGAAGTACTCGCGCATCGCGGCCTGGACTAAAGGAAGAGCGGTGAGCGGCTCGCCGCTAACGCCGGTTTGCTTTGTGATATAAGCCTGCGAGAAAAGCACTATCATACCCGAAGCCACACAGATCGTCATATCTATAAAAACCGCCATCGCCTGCACGAGTCCTTGCTTTACGGGGTGGCTAGTGTGGGCAGCGGCTGCTGCGTTTGGCGCAGAACCCATGCCAGCTTCGTTTGAAAATAGTCCGCGCTTGATACCGTAGACGATCACGCTACCGGCAAATCCGCCAAATATCGCCTTAAAATCAAAGGCGCTTTTTATAATCATATCAAAGACGGATGGGAGCTTGTCTAAATTTAAGCAGATCGCGATAAAGGCTAGCAAGATATAAGTAAGCGCCATAAAAGGCACGATGTAGGAGCTAACCTTGCCGATAATATGGCTCTTGCTAAAAAACATCACCGCCGCAAATGCGGTAAGTATGAGGCCGATACCCACGGGCAAGCCGCTATCGCTAAAGCTCGTAGCACTCGCGCTTTGGTCGTAGTAAATTTGAAAGGCGGAGGTCATAGTGTAGCTTTGTAGGCCGTTAAATCCGTAAGCGTAGGTGATGACGAGGATAACGGCAAAAAGCGTAGCTAGCCATTTAATGCCTAGGCCGTTTTTGATGTAGTATGCCGGGCCGCCTTTAAAGCCGAATACGTCTTTGGTCTTGTAAATTTGAGCTAGCGTACTCTCGGCAAATGCCGAAGCCGCGCCCAAAAACGCCATCAAACACATCCAAAATAGCGCGCCCGGACCGCCTGCAACGATCGCGGCGGAGATGCCGGCGATATTTCCGATACCCACGCGCGAGGCGGTGGAGATCATAAGCGCTTGAAACGGCGTGAGGTGGTGCTTGTTGTATTTGTCTTTTTTCTCGACTAAAACCTTGCAAGCCTCAAAAAACATCCTAAACTGCACGAATCTCGTAATATAGCTAAAATAAATACCCGTAAGAACGAGCACTATAACCAAAAAATAGCCGTATAAAAAGTCGTTGGCTAGCGACATCTCGTCGTTCATAAATTTTAAAATTTTATCTATCAACCGTCATCCCTTCAAATTTATTTTGCGCCTATTTTGACGCCTTTCATCGAATTTGCCAGTAGTCCGATCGTCGTACCGTTGTGCAAAACGGCCGTGGCGATAGGGTTAAAGAGCCCAAACGTCGCACCTGCTAGGATGAGCGAGTTTATACCGACGGTGGCGTTAAAATTCGTATTTATCAGCCTCATGGTTTTATTTGCGATGTCTTTTGCGACGGCTACCGAGCCGATGTCGTCTTTTAGCAGGCTTATGTCGGCGGTAGCTTTTGCTATATCGGCGCCCTTTTGCATGCTGATGCCTACGTGAGCCTTGGTGAGGCTTGGCGCGTCGTTGATGCCGTCTCCGATAAAGGCTACTTTTTTACCCTCGGCTTTTAACTGCTCGATGATGCCTGCTTTGTCGGTAGGTAGGCAGTTTGCATAGACTCTATCGATACCTAGTTCGCTTGCTACTTGATCGGCTTTAGACTGCACGTCGCCCGTTAGCATGATGAGCTCTTTTACGCCCAGTTTTCGCAGTTTTGCTAGCGTCTGTGCGGCGTTTTCTCGCATAGTGTCGCGCATAGCGATGATACCTAAAAGCTCTTTGTCGTAGCCTACGTATAGTAGCGTAAGTCCGCTATTTACCTCGTTTTTTATGATCTCTTCGTGCTTGCTAAAAGAAATTTGCTCGTCGTCCTCTAAAAAATGCCGCGAGCCGATCACGACCTCTTTGCCGCCTACGTATGTTTTCACGCCGTGAGCGACGATAAACTCGACCTCGTCGTGGTGGATGTGATGAAAGCCTATCTCTCTAGCGGCCTTTACGATAGCCTCGGCTACGGGGTGGAAGTAGTGCTCCTCTGCGCTTGCAGTTAAATTTAACAACTGCGCCTCGCTAAATTCTTTTTTAAACGAGTGAACCTTGACGACGCTTAGGCTACCGTGCGTTAGCGTACCCGTTTTATCAAAGACGAAAGTATCGGCGCTCGCTAGCGCTTCGATAGATTTAGCGCCCTTTATCAGCACGCCGTTGCGGCCTGCTTTTGAGATGCTTGATTTAAAGGCGACGGGCGTAGCTAGCTTTAGCGCGCAGGAGTAATCCGCCTGCAATACGCTAGCCACGCGAGTCATATCTCGGCTAAGCAGATACGAGACGCCGGCTAGACTTAGCGTCACGGGCACTAGCTTGTCGGCTAGCCTCGTGGCTTTTAACCCGACGGAGGATTTTTCGTTTAGCGAGCTTTGGATGTATGATTTTATCCTTGCAGTCGCGCTCTCGGCGGCTATGCTCTCGGCCCAAATTTTGATGCGTCCGTCTTCTACGACCGTTCCGCTCATCACTCGGTCGCCGCGCTCTTTTTTGACCGGTTCTGCTTCGCCCGTCATCGAGACTTGATTTACGCTTGCGGTGCCTTCTACGATATAGCCGTCTATACCGATACTCTCGCCTGCACCGACGACCACGATGTCGCCTACTTTGACGTCAGCGGTCGAGATTTTTTTGAGAGATTTTTCGCCGTTATTATTTATCTCGATCCAGACCTCTTCGATGTTTGGACGGGCTAGTTCTTTGATAAGGTCGTCGCTGCGATGTACGGCGCTTTCTTCCATATATTCGCCGATCGTTAGCATGAGATTCGTGCTATTTGCTGCCAAAAAGTCGCGTCTAGCTAAGCTCACGCCGACGGCCGCGGCCTCAAGAGCCTTTGAGGTTACGCCCTCGTTTACGGCTTCGCTTGCGCCCTCTTTTAGCAAAGGAGCTGCGGCGACGAGGCTAACCGCGGCCTTTACGCCATTACTGCTAATCAGCGGAGTCAGAGCTAAAGCGGCTGCAGCTTTATAAATTTCAGCCTTGCTCGGCTCTTCTTTACGCTTGGTTAAATTTTTAATCGGTAAATTCTCGATAAAATCTTTAATCTCATCTAAATTTGACTCAAAGCCGACCACGATGCTCTTAGCTTTTTTATTTACTCTGACGCTTTTTACGTATTTAAATTCGGAAATTTGCGCCTCCAAATGGCTCTCGTCGCAGTTTTCGCCGATGCGTTCGCAGATAAATCTAGCCCGGTTTTTGGTTAGATGCGCGATGCGAATGTTATTTTTGGGAGTCAATTTCAGCCTTTACGTCTTCAAAGCGCTCTTTTAACTCCTCAAATCCGGCTTGAAGCAAATTTGACCCCTTTACGATAGCGGAAAATATCGCTTTTTGGGCGTTTTCATTGGTTAGCACGTAGGCTGCGACGCCGCCTATTAGCGCGCCTTTTATGAAGCCCGCGGCATTAAAATTTGCGGGGATAAAGTCTTTTAGCGCATTATTTATGCTATTATCCAGCGCGCTTGGGGCGCCGGTAGTCTTGACCGTCGTAGTAGTCGTAGTCGTGCTACCGTCTTCGTTTAGTTGATTTATAGTTTGCGTTTCGTTTATGTAAGGGTTTTTCATTTATCTTCCTCTAAAATTTTGATTATTTTTTCCGTAGCGATTACGCCGGCGATACCGACGGCAACGGTTGCCGCAGCCGCAAGATAGCGCGCCGAGACTAGTTTGTTTGATGCGCTGATAGCGCACGCCGTGACGATACCGCCTTGGATAGCGATTTTAGTCGTTTTAGCTACGGCCTGCGTCTTGCTGACCTTGCCTTTTTTATAGTTTAGTATTTCTACGCCGCCGGCTGCCATCGCGCCGATTAGCGCGCCGCTTATTAAGTGGTCTGCCGGAAGTCTAGTGGTTGAAGTTAGCGCCATATTTTACCTTTTTTAGTGATTTCTGCCCAAATTTGCTTCGAGCGCGTTTGCGATACTGTCCGCCATCGCTTTAGTTTCCTCCGTCACGTTGGCTTCTGGCTTTAGTTCTTGAGGTTTTACTTGTTCTTGTTCGGCTTTTACTACCGGTTTTTTAGCTTTCGGACCCGGTTTTTTTCTGCCTTGTTTTATAGTAGATGCTTTTTCTGCCGCTACTTCCTCGCTAGTACGCCTTTTGCGATTTTTTATTTCGCTTTTGACCTCTTCGGATGCTTTGGCAAATTTTTCCTCTGCATACTCTTTTACTTCGCTAGCCTTTTTTTGCGCATAGTCTTTTGCGTTTTGGGCAAACTCTTTGCCCTTATCTAATACGGTTTCAAGAGCCGATTTGATCTTTTCTTTATTGCCAAAAGCCGCGACGGCTAAACCACCCAAAATCGCGCCTGCGATAAACGGTAATGCCATTTTTTATCCTTTGTGTTAAATTTTATTCTTTATCTTTGTTTTTGTCTAAATTTTTACTTAGCATCATGCTAGCTAGTCCGCCCAGCGCCAGTCCGCCGAAAAATGAAAAATTTGGGTTATTTAAAAGCGCGACGACGTCGTCTTTGCCGCCTTGTCCTGAGCTTATGCGCTCTAGCGTTTGGCTGATTTGATTAAAGCTGCTTGAGTCAAAAGCGTTTAAGATATTTTCGCTTTGATTTTGAGCCGTTTGCACCTGCTCCTCTTGGCTTGCGTTATCCGCAGCTTGAAACTGCGCGGCTAAAATTTGAGCTAGCTTTGCTTTTAGAGCCGGGATGTATTCGTTATTTGACGTCGCCCAAAGCCTAAAGCAGACGTCTTTAAAGTTTTCGTCACTAAGGCCGTCGGTCAAATTTTCATAAAATGCATTTAGCTCAAGCTCGTAGTTTAGGGCTTTTATAAAGCAAGCGTCAATATCCTCGCACGCTAAAGCGTAAAAAACTTGCGGATCGGCCTGATCTGCATAAGGCTTTAAAAGCTCCAGTCCGCTTTGCCTAACGGCTAAAATTTGAGCGAAAATCTCATCTTTTTCTTTTACGCTATCGTAAAATTTTACTCCCTGTGACTCTAGTAAAGAAACCGCATTTGCGGCTTGTTTTAGCTCTTCGTTCATCTTGCGCCGCCGGTAGCTTTTTGAGCTAGGTTATTGATGAGAGCTGAAATCTCGTGTAAATTTTGGCCTTTTAACAGATCGTCCCACATCTTTTTCGGGAAAATTTCGTGGTCGTATTCGATCGTTGCGGAGCCGATTAGCTTATTAAATTTGACGTTTTTTATGCCGTCTATTTGCTTTATCGTTTGATCTATTTTTTCTAACGGCAAGCTGTCTGCTTCCTTTTTGATATCGCTGCTGACGCGGACTCTTAAACGGCCTGTGACGTGGTGGATCGGCGTGAAATACGAAGCTATGCGTAAGACTAGTTCTGATGGTATATGTGGCGCTGCACTCATGTTTCTCCTTTGTTTTTTGCGTATTATCGTTTTGCTACGCTTAAATTTAACTAAAAGTTTTTTGCATATCGTTATCAAATCATTTTTGATAAAAATGTTTAAAACGCTATTTGTTTTGGCATTTTGGGCAAAAACCGTATAAAATCATCGCGTGGCCTTCGAGTTTGAAGTCCGAAATTTGACAAATTTGCTCTTGTTTTTCTTCTATATATTTATCAAAAAAACTCTCGGTTGCGCCGCACTTCGTGCATACGAGATGATCGTGGTGCGACCTTAAGTTCAGCTCGAATTTATTCGTTCCGTCCTCTTCAAAAGCAAGAACTAAACCGAATTTTTGTAAAAAATTTAAAAACTGATATATCGCCGTTAGGCTCAAATTTCGTCTAAATTCGCTTTTAATCCTCGTTTTTATCTGGCTTGCGCTAAGATGCTCGTCGCTATAAAATAAAATTTTTAAAATTTGCTCTTTAGCGGCGGAATTTTTATATCCGCAATCTCGTAAAAACTCTAAAAATTTCATATAAAAATTATCAAAATTGTGCATTTATAGCCGCTTTGCCTTATAAAAATAGGTTCTAATTATAGTAAAATAAGCTGATAATGCGATAAATTTAAGACTAATTCTCAAAAAATCAAGATTTTGGCTAAGCGATTATAAAGGTTATTTTGGCATAATTCCGCAAATTTTTTAAAAGGGCTACTATGACGTACGACGAGCTAGAGCTTGAGGCTGTTTTGCTGGAGGTTTTGGAAAATCGAGGCAATTTTGAATCGCTTGACGACGAGGAGCTTTTCGAGCTTATAGAAGAGGTTGCGAAATACACCGACGGCGATTATGAAGAAGCGTTTGAATATATGACTCAGTTTTCGCCGATTAACAAAAAAAGGTTCGTTTCTCTTTATACGGTTTAGCCAAGCGGCTAAACCGAGTTTTTCTTATTTTTTATACTGAAAAAATTTATTCGCTATTTCTTGAAGCTTTTTTGTGTATCTAGACTCTTTAGGCGAGTTGTTATAAATATCTTCCATATCATACATTCTATCGTAATAATCAAACGTAGCTTGCTTATCGACGACTATCAAAGAGGTATTTATGCTAACTCCGACAAAAAGCCCTCTGCTTTTGCCTCTTTCCGTAGCCCAAGCCGAAATTTCGGGCAAATCAGTCATAACTCCCGCTTTTTCGCCTGCACCGAGTATCACTGCATCGGCGCTTAGATCGATTTGTCCTTTTCCGTTTAGTAGTCCTGCGTACGATCTTCTTGATTTTATTAAAATAATTAGGTCGGTTGATTTATATCCCGCCTGCAAACCGATGCCGCCGCCTTTAAAGCTAACGAATATCGGGCTACTCCATTCATTATCGTCATTTCTACCGATAAAGATACCGTCGCCTGAATGCGTAGTAGCTATGAGGCCTCCGCTTACCATCTCAGGGATAATGATTATACCCTTAACTTCGCTCGTATCCTTTGTATTTAGCAGTTTTTGAGTGCCTAAGTCGTTTAGGATATCAAGCGACGTCCTAACCTTTTGATTTTGCGTAAAATCAGCATAAGCAAGCTGCGTAAATAGCAGTGCGCAAGTTGCAAGCTTTAAAAATCTTTTCATTTTTGTTTCCTTTTTTGTAAAATTTACCCGCTATTATAGTATTTTTTTATTAAATTTAAAGAATGTTCGTTAACCTTATGCAGAAAGGAGTTAAATGAAAAAGATTATTTTGGCGGTTTTGCTCTGCCTAAATTTAAGCGCAAAAGCGCAGGGCGGCGCGTCCGGCGAAACTCAGACGATCGTAAACGGCGACGTGGAGATAGTACAGGTGGAGGCTAAATTTGCCGGGAATTTAAGCATTGACGGCAAGAAAAAGCGCTGGCTTAGCGTACCGAGGGATGAAAATTTAAAATTTGCCCTCGTCGCCGCTAGCTACCGTCAAAAGGGCGAAATAAAGTTAGTAAACGGGCTTAAAAGCGGCGATGAGACGATAGTTTTTAAGATCGTAGAGGGCGAATATAAAAAAGAAAAAATAACCGTCGAAGGCAGTAAAGTAACGCCGCCTAAAGACGTGCTAAAGCGTATCGAGGAGGAGCGCGAGGAGGCAAATAAAATCTACGCGACGGCTAATGTCGGGCTAAAATTTGACTCCAAATTTATCCTGCCGATGAGCTCGGCAGTCACGAGTCCGTTCGGTCCCGCGCGCGTATTTAACGGCACCCTAAAGAGCTATCA
>CAUQMF010000035.1:0-17753 GCA_963518965.1 uncultured Campylobacter sp. | reverse complement strand
ATCGCCTAAAATAAAAATATAAAAATAAATTTAAATAAAAATTTTTTCTAGGAGAGTTAATATTCAACTACAAAAATTTGACGAATAGGAGCGAAGATGAGCGAGTACATCGAAAAAACGATGGAGTGGATAAAAAGAACCAATCCGGGCCAAGGCGTGTTCGTACAGGCTGCGACCGAGGTGCTAAACAGCCTTGAGCCGCTTATAAAAAAAGAGAGTAAATACCAAAAACACGCGATCCTAGAGCGCATCGTGATACCCGAGCGCACGGTAATTTTTCGCGTTACCTACACGGATGACGACGGTAGACCGCAGGTGCATAACGGCTACCGCGTGCAGTTTAACTCAGCCGTGGGCCCCTATAAAGGCGGCATCAGACTCCATCCTAGCGTGGATCTTGGCGTGCTAAAATTTTTAGGGTTTGAGCAAATTTTCAAAAACTCGCTCACTGGCGTAAATATCGGCGGCGCAAAAGGCGGTAGCACCTTTGATCCAAAGGGCAAGAGCGAGGGCGAGATAATGCGCTTTTGCCAAGCGTTTATGAGCGAGCTTTACCGCCACATCGGCAACACTGTAGACGTGCCCGCAGGCGATATCGGCGTGGGCGCGCGCGAGATCGGCTATATGTTTGGGCAGTATAAAAAGCTCACGGGCAGGTTTGACGGCATACTAACGGGCAAAGGCCTAAACTGGGGCGGCAGCCTAGCGCGCACGGAGGCGACCGGATACGGACTGGTTTATTTTACGCAAAATATGCTGCAAAAAGCGGGCCTTGGGCTAGAGGGCAAAAAGTGCAGCATAAGCGGTAGCGGAAACGTCGCCATCTACACAGTAGAAAAGCTCTATCAAGTAGGCGCGCTGCCTATCACGGTTTCTGATTCAAACGGATACGTTTACGACGCAGGGGGCATCGATCTAGCGGTGCTTAAAGAGCTAAAAGAAGTCAAACGCGCGCGCCTTAGCGAGTACGTCAAATTTAGACCAAATGCAAAATATGTAAGCGTGAGCGAGTACAAAGAGGGCAGAAACGGCGTGTGGGACGTGCCGTGCGACGGAGCGTTTCCGTGTGCGACGCAAAATGAACTGCACCTAGCCGACATAAAGACGCTCTACGCTAACGGCTGTCGCTTCGTCGCCGAGGGGGCAAACATGCCAAGCACGCTTGATGCGATAAATTTCATGCTAGCGCAAAAGGATTTTTACTTCGCTCCGGCAAAGGCGGCAAACGCGGGCGGCGTGGGCACGTCAGGCCTTGAGATGATGCAAAATGCCGGCATGAGCTCGTGGAGCTTTGAAAAGGTCGATCATAGACTGCACGGCATCATGAATCATATCTTTGAGCTTAGCTACGAGACTAGTAAGGAGTTTGGCGACGAGGGAAATCTAGTACTTGGCTCAAATATCGCGGGCTTTAGAAAAGTCGCCGATGCGATGATAGATCAGGGATATGTGTAAATTTGGCTTTGGGGCTCGTTTGCTGCACTTAGAGTGTGGCGAGCGAGCTTCTTTGGGTATGGTTTTGCTTTGCCCAAACACGTTTTAACGAGGCAAATTTAACCGTCCCAGCGTGCAAAATGAGAGATAAAGCCAAATTTACAAGCTTTAAATTTAACGGCGAATTTACCGGCGGCGCAAACGTAGAGCCGTCAAATTTATAAAGCCGCGCCCACTAAAACGCGCCAAGGCTCGGTCAAATTTTATCGGTCTTAAATTTGAGCTAAATTTGAGAGCAAATCACAAAACGATAAGGCGAGCCGAAGCGGTCAAATTTACAAGGCGGGCACGCACGCCTCATACCCAAGACGCATAAATTTATCCGCCCTGCCGCGTATCCCTGCCCCTGCCCGCGTTATTTTTGATTTCGCGTAGCGCAAATTTACGCCGCTTCTCGCGCGCCGTAGCTCACAACGGATGCGTCAGGCAGCACTTTCTAGTTACTTGCTCGATGTACTCTACGCTCAAATTTAGCCCGTAAAGTTTGCTTAGGTGTTCGCTCTCAATGATCTCGTCCACCGTGCCGAAAGCCACCTCGCCCCCGCCCTTAACCAGAGCCACGTAGCCGCCTAGAAGCACGGCAAAATCGGGATTGTGAGTCGTTAGCACGATGGTGTAGCCTTGCTCTTTTAGCTGCTTAACGGTGCGCAGGAATTTGTACTGATTGCCAAAGTCCAGCGCCGAGGTCGGCTCGTCAAACACGATGATCTCGGGCTTTGCAGCCATCGCGCGCGCGATCGAACACATCTGCTTTTGTCCGCCGCTCATCTGAGTGATAAATTTATCCTCCAGGTGCGTGATTTCAAGCTTTGCGGTAAATTCCTTCGCGATCGCCGTATCCTCCTCGCTAGGCCGCGCAAAGATGCCCAGATGCGCCGCTCGCCCCATCGTGATAAACTCAAGCCCCGTGTAGTCGTACTCGCAGATCTCGCTTTGCGCAACGTAGGCCATGATTTTAGCGCGCTCTTTGTTGCTAAGCTCCGCGCTATTTTTGCCGCCGAGCCAAACCTCGCCCGAGTGAGGCGCCTGCGTGCCGCTGATTAGGCTTAGCATGGTCGATTTGCCCGCGCCGTTTCGCCCAAGTATCGTTAGTATCTCGCCCTTGCCGACGCGTAAATTTACGTTTTCTAGCCTACCGGCGCCGTTTGGATAGGCGAAATTTAGATTTTTTACTTCTAACATCACGCAACCTTTTTATTTCGCCAGAGAACCCAGACGAAAAATATCGTGCCGATAAAGCCCGTAAGTACGCCCAGAGGCACCTCGCTCACGCTGATCGTGCGCGCCAGGGTATCAACAAATAGCAAAAATATCGCACCCATAAATATGCTCGCAGGCAGGCTGCGGGCGTTGTTTGCGCCAACTAGCATGCGCGCAAGGTGGGGCATCAGCAGCCCCACCCACGCCACGATACCGCTCACGCACACGCTGCATGCCGTTAGCAGCGTCGCGCAAACGATGATGACGCCGCGCTCGAGCGTTACGTTTACGCCCAGCCTCGCCGCGCTCTCGTCGCCTAGCGAAAGCAAATTTATCCTCCAGCTCATCGCCACGAGTAGCACTGCGCAAGCTATCATCACGGGCGCGATAAATTTGAGATTACCGGCGTCGATCTTAGCTAGGCTGCCTAGCTGCCAGTAAACGATGTCGGGCAGCTTTGTCTCGGGGTCGGCGACGTATTTTAAAAAGCCGATCACAGAAGCCATCAGACCGCTAACGATGATACCCGAGAGTACTAACATCAGCGTGCTAGAGCGCCCCATTAGACGCGGTATGGATAGCGTCATACCTACGGCTGCGAGCCCGCAGACAAAGGCTAACGCCTGCACCCAAAAAAGAGGCATATCAAACATGATCGCAACCGCGGCTCCGACGCAAGCTCCGGCCGAAACGCCCAGCAGATCGGGGCTAACTAGCTGGTTGCGAAAGACGCCCTGATACGCCGCTCCGCTGATGCTAAGCGCGGCTCCGACGAGGATAGCTGCGATAATGCGCGGTATGCGGATGTTTTCGACGACGTTTTGGATATTTGCCGCGGCGTCCGTCGGCACGCCGAAAAAGCCGCCGATCACGCTAAGCACGTCGCCGGGAGCCACGTAAAACCTGCCTACGCCAAGCGCGACTACGCCGCAAACTACGGTCAGCGCGGCTAGTAAAATCAGCGTAAATTTAAAACTAATATTTTTCATCTTTCTCCTAAAATAAAATCTGCGTCCGTGCTAGTGCTGCGCAAAAATATCAGCGTAAAGGCGAGCTTTGTTCGCAACCGAAACAACCCGATATGAGCGCCAAATTTGAGCTATTCGGGGCAAATTTACCCGCCGTTTTGCGTTTAAGGCTTGGCGCTAACGATAAATTTGAGCTTGACATCCCTTGCCGCGTTATCAAATTTAAATCTAACGTTTCCGCAAATTTTCGCTGCGTCAAATTTGAACGCAAGCTTCTGCCGCGTCAAATTTGCCCGCCGCGTTTTTATAGTTTTTGTCTTTGCCGTCCTCGAAATACTGCACCGGGACGTAAAAATTTAACCTCTGATACTCGCTATCCACGGGGTTTGCTACGTAAACTATCCCCTCGTAGGCTCTAAATTTGACCTCTTTTTCGCCTGATTTTATAGAGCGAGTTTCAAATTTATCCGGATCAAATTTTAGATCCGCCGCCTGCGCGCCAAGTGCCGCGCATAGACAAGCCGCGCCAAATGCAAGCGTCCTTTTTTTCATCTTTGCTTCCTTTTGATTTTGCCGGTAAACCCGGCAAAATCGCTCAAATTTGACTATTTGCTACCGTCCGGATTTAGTCCTTTTAGGATGTAGTCAAATTCTGCGTCGCTTAGCTCGTAGTTCATAAATTTCTTATAAAACGCCTTAGTTTGGGCTTTTACGTCAACGTCTTTAAAGAGCTCCGGCTGAACGATAGTAGCCGCCCACAAAATTTGAAGCGCCGACTCCGCGCCGTATCTATCCCAGCTAAACACGCCTTTTGGATTGCCGTAGACTTTTTTGTCTTTGACCGCTTTTAGCCCTGCAAATACGGGATCGGCGTAAATTTTCTCAACCGCTTTTTGGTTATCCGCGCCGCCAACGATGATGATATCAGGGTCTGCCGCCACGATCTCTTCAGCCGTGATTTCTATCATGCTGCCCTCTTTTTGCACCGCGTTTTTACCGCCTGCGTATCTCACCCACGTGTCGATGATCGTTTTGGTGCCGTCGATTTTTAGCAGGTTCGCGCCGCCTACGATGTGTAGCACTTTAGGGCGCGCGACGTCCTTTAGCTTGCTCGTGCGCTCGGTAACTAGCGCGATGTTGGCATCTAGATTTTCGTTTAGTTCTTTTGCCTTGCTAGCCGCGTCGCCGCCGATGATCTGGGCCGTTAGCAGCACGCTTTTTTTCATATCGTCGTAGTCGCGAAATATCAAATTCGCCGCGCTAAAACCGTTTTTAGTAAGGTTTTCTTGGAAATTTTTATTTGATACGACGACTACGTCCGGCGCTAGTTTAACTAGCTCCTCGATCTGGATGTCGTTGCCGTTTAGCGCGGCCGGCACCTCTGCGATGCGAGGGTAAATTTTAGCAAACCACTTATTTTTCTTGATCTGATCGGTCGTGGTTACGATCTTATCCGCGCCGCCTAGCACCAAGATCACTTGGTTGTTTGCGTGCCAGAGCGCGGCTATCTTTTGCGTTTGGGCAGGGATTTTGACCTCGTTGCCCGTCATATCGGTGATGGTTTTGACCTCGGCTCCTAGCGCGACGATAGCGCTTAAAAGCAACGTCGTGAGAAATTTTTTCATCTTTTGCTCCTTTGGGAATTTTTTGGGAATATTACAGAAAAGCATATTAAAACAAGATATATTTTTAAAATTTGATCAAGAAGCGAATTTAAAAGATAAATTTAAAAAGCCCCGCCCGCGGTTTAGCAAGCGAGGCTAAAAATCACTCGTGATGATAGTCGTCGTAGATAACCTTGTTGGTTTGGAATTTGATGCGTTTTAGCTCGCGAATACGCAAAAACTCCTCCTCCTCTATCCTTTGGATCTGGATGGCGGCCTTAAAGGTCGGGGTCTTACTGATGAAGTCCCAGCCGTTGCTCGTTAGCTCGTTGCAGCAGCTCTCCCAGTAGTGATAGGTCATCTGAATGACGCCGTCCGGGACGATGTCCGTGACGTCTGCTTTGATAACGATATAACCGTATCTACTCCATGCTTTGATGAAGTCTCCTTGCTTGATGCCGTAGCGCTCGGCCAGCGCAGGGTTCATCTCGGCGATAGGCCCGATGCTGTCGCCACCCTCTTCGATAGCTTTTGAGCGCCTGGTCATGACGCCGCCGGCGTACTGATAGACTTTACGCGTAGTTAGCAGCTGTATCGGATACTCGGCATCGGTCGGCTCGTCCACGCTGCCGGCCATCACTTCGTATTCAGGCGGTAAATTTACGCGTTTAGCAAACTCGGCTTTTGCCGGCTCGATATCCGCGACGCTCTTTACGTGCAAGCAAGGGATAAATTTACCTTTGCCGTCCGGCGTAAAGAATTTTTTGTCTAGATATAGGCTCTGTCCGCCCATGTCGTTTTCATCAGGGCACGGCCAGTGCAAGCCATGATACTTCTTGATACGATAGTAGCTCATGCCGCCGTATCTTCTAGGGTCGCACTTGCGTACTTCTTCCCAAATTTCTTCAGGCGAGTTAAAGTTAAATCCCTCTGTCGCTCCGAGTCTTCGAGCGATCTCGCAGATGATCCACCAGTCTTGTCTGGCGTCTCCCGGAGGCGTGATGACGTGCTCGTTGTGCTGTACGCGGCGCTCTGCGTTGGCGTAGAGGCCTTCTTTTTCGCTACTTGCCACGCCGGGCAAAACGACGTCTGCTTTACGCGACGTTTCGGTTAGGAAGATATCCTGAACCACGTACATATCTACTTTAGAGATCGCTTTTAGGAAGTGGTTGGTGTTTGGATCGGTCATAACCGGGTTTTCGCCCATCGTCCAGAAAAAATGCACTCTGCCGTCAAGGATAGCGTTTGGTACTTCGGTTTTATGGATGCCGATTTTACCGTTTAGGAAGCCCGGCTCTAGATGCCAAACCTGCTCGAACCACTCGCGCTGTTTTGGATCGGTTACCGAGCCCAAATTTGGAAAAATATTCGGCAACACGCCCATATCGCAGCAGCCTTGGACGTTTTCTTGACCGCGTATCGGTAGGTCGCCGCTTCCTAGCTCGCAGATATTTCCGGTTAAAAGGAATAAATTTGATATATCGCAAACCGCGCCCACGCCGTGGTTAAAGTGCGTGACACCCATACCGTGCGTGATAACGGCCGGACGGATAGTCGCGTACATACGGGCCGCTTTTCTCACGTCCTCAGGGTTTAGGTTGGTGTAGCTAGCGATGGCTTCAGGCGAATAGTCCTTGACCGCTTCGCGTACGTATTCTACGCCCTTAGTGCATTCGTTTACGAAGTCCCAGTTGACCAAATTTTCCTCGAAAATAACATAGAGAAGCGAGTTTATAACCGCGATGTTATGCTCGGGCGCTAGCTGCAGATGCACGTCCGCTCGGCTGGCAAATTCCGTCTTTATCGGGTCTACCACGATGAGCTTAGCGCCGCGGTTTAGCGCGCGCTGTATGTGCATAGCCGCGATCGGGTGGCCGTTTTCGGGGTTTGAGCCGATCATCAAGATACAATTACTATAAGGTCCGATCTCCGTGAAGCTGTTTGTCGCCGCTCCGTTACCGATTGTTTTGGCAAGACCTGCCACAGTCGGAGCGTGTCAAATTCTAGCGCAGTGATCGACGTTGTTCGTACCGATTACGGCGCGCATTATCTTTTGTGCGACGTAGTTGTCCTCTAGCGTACAGCGAGCCGAGTAGTTGCCTACTAGCGCGTCAGGGCCGTATTTTTCCTTTACTTCTTTCATCTTTGAGACGACTAGATCGAGTGCCTCGTCCCAGCTAGCCTCTTCAAAATCTCCGTCCTTGCTAAATACGCCGTCTTTTTTGCGAATTAGCGGTTTTGTTAGTCTATCAGGAGCCCCCACGTAGTCCCAGCCGTAAAAGCCCTTTAAGCACAGATTGCCCTGATTTACGGGGTTATCCTGCACTCCTAGCGCGCTTCTTATCACGTTGTTTTCGACGTGAAGCTCGACCTGACAGCCCGTGCCGCAGTACGGGCATATGACTTTACCGGTCTTTGCCATTTTTTCTCCTTTTCCGATGTGCAAAATTTGCACATTTATTAGATATGAAATATTCGCATATTTGTCCTTAAAAGATAATAAATTCTCTTAATATCGTAAACCAGTTTCTAAATTTAAGATTTAATTTATATTGTACATCTGTAAACAAAGCTGTAATAGCTGTAAAATCGCAATTTCTAGCGTATCATTTTAGTTACTTATAAAGGCGTATTGAGAGATTTTATTAAGATTAGGATTAGTTATTGTATTAATGTAACTTAAAATTCTACTTCCACGCTTAATCAAATTTGATCCCTCCGTGAGGCTTGAAACGAGTAAAAACGGTTAAATTTGCAAGATTAATTTGAGTAGTTTCTGATAGCGCGAGCGTTTTGGCGTTAAATTTATTTTGGATTATTTTGGAGTGCGGTAAATTTAGCGCAGTTTTCGGTCGGTCAAATTTGACCGCCGACTCGGCAAAACAAAATTTGATTTCGCGAGCAAGCCGCATAAATTTAGTCAAATTTGACTCGTTTGCTAGCCGTCCGCAAAAACAGAGTCAAATTTGACGCGTTATTAAAGAGCCTGGCGAGCCAGCTTACTCCAAGCCCTTAAGCCGAACGGATCAAAAACCGTGAAACTTTTTTAGCTCCGGATCGATCGGCTTTTTCGCGCCGTCCTTGGTCACGCTCACGTAGGTCGCGATCGCGGATGTCACGTGTATGCACTCGCGAAAGCCTGCCGCATTTAGCCGCTGCGCCGTGACTTCGATCTTGGTTTTGATCGAGGTGTTGCCAACTTCCGTTATCTTGGCGTAGCAGCTCACAACGTCGCCGACGAAAACGGGCTGTTTAAATATAATCTCTTGCATCGAGATCGTCACGACGCGCTCGGGAGCCACTTCTCGCGCGGCCTGAGCGCCGGCAAGGTCGATCTGGCTTAGTATCCAGCCGCCAAAAATGTTGCCAGCAGAGTTCGTGTCTTTTGGCAAGGCGACTTGCTTCATGCGCGGTTCGCCCATACCTTCTAATGTTTTTTCCATTTTTATCCTTTCTATTTTTATTTAATTTTGCAAATTTAGCGACAATCCGCCGCGTTTGGCTTATCTTGCGTCAAGCCGGGACTTAAATTTGACTCGCAAAACCCGCATCTTTACGGCGCAAATTTAGTGCCCAAAAGGTGCGTGTCTGGCCCGCCAAAGGCAAATTTATAATCAAACTCGCCGCAAGCCAAGGTCAAATTTTACGCTAAGGCGCGCCCTATCTCTCTCCCGCTTGCCACTTTTCCCATTCGCCGCTCTCGTCAAGCTCGTTTCCGATAGCCTTGTAGCGGGCGTAGTAGTGCTCTACAAAGGCCCTTGCCTGCGCGTGTTTAGGCAGGTAGCTTTTGCCCTCTTTGTCACAAAATTTCGCCAAAAACTCGCCCGCAGGAGCGCGCCTTGCGTAGTGAAGCGCCAAATTTTTGTAGTTTGCGAGGCAGATTTCTTTAAATTTAGCGTAATGCTCACGGTCAAATTTGACGACCAAAGCGCCGTCCGCAAAGCTAAGCGCGCCCGAGTCAAAAAGCAAGCTCAGGTGTATGAGCCCCTCGCAGTAGTACGCACGCACCTCATCGACCTCGCGCCACGCGATGAGTCCGACCGCGCGGGCGATGAGCTCGTGAAATACGCTCATCTCGTAGTCCTCGTCGCCACCGATAAAGAAATTTACCAGCCCGCCCGTAGTCGCCTTATACTCCTCGATAAATTTAAACTCGCCGTCCGCGTTCATCGCCTTTTCGGTGTCGGTGCCGACGAAAAGTATGTGCCCAAACTCGTGGCCGATCGTGGAGATTTCGTAGGTTTTCTTCCAAATTTGCGGCTTTTTAAACAAAATTTCACGCCCGTAGTCCAAAAACTCGCGCGAAAAAATCTCCCCGCTAAGCTTCATAAACGGCCGCGCCTTGGCGCTCTCGTAAACGTGCTCGACGAAGGCGAATATCTTTTTGCCCCGCTCCTTGCTCACGGTCTCGTCGTTTGGCACGACCTGAGCCGAAAATAGCCCGTTTAGCTCGGCGCCGTAGTAGATCATCGGCACGCTGATGTATGTCTGCGTTCTAGCGACGTTTTGCGTCACTTGGCGTGCTAGCTGGGCGTCCTCTATCCCGCACTCGCGGCAAATTTGCTCGTAGGCGCGGATGACGCTGGCTTTAAATTTCTCCTCGTCAAAGTCGCTCGCACCCGCTAGCCTCACATCCCACTCGAGCGCGACGGCGTGCGTGTAGGCGTCCTCGTAGTACTCGAGCGGATGGCCGGGCTGCAGCGGGCCTTTTACATCCATCCACGCGCGCTCGGCATCCTGCCACGCGGGGATCGCGCGGTCGTTTTCTCGCTCGCAAAACGCCGCCTTTAGCTTTTCAAAGTACCTCACGTAAGCTCTTTGCTCGTCATTTACGGCTAGCGTTTTTAGATTTTTGATTAGCTCCTCCAGCGCGTCCGATACGAGCTTTACTTCTTTTTCAAAGGCCGCAGCATACGGCGCGAAGGCGTATTTTTCGCCGTTTTTGAAGACCGCGCCGTAGCTTCGCTCGCCCTTTTCGTCGCCGTCTTTTTGATAAAGGCCGTTTTCGTCGATAAATTTGATCGCCTCGGCCATGCTTGCAAATTTAGCTTCAAATTCTTTATTCGTTGTTTGCAGGATTTGCCTGTCCCACGCGCTTTGCCACGCGTTCATCGCTAGTCCCGCGCCGTGCATGCCGCTAAGTAGCGCCGAGTAAAACTCGTCTAAAATTTTCTCCTCTTTTACCCGCGCTAAAAGCCTTTCAAAGCGCGCTTCGTAAAACTCGCGCACGAGTTCAAAAGCTTCGTCTTTTATGCGCCCTATCTCGGCCTCCTCGCGACCTTGTTTTTTTAGTTCGTTTTCTAGCGGCTCAACCTTTAGATCAACTATGCGGCGTAAAACCGCAATCTTTTCGCTCTTTTCACCCTTAAACCCTGCGATTTTTAGCATCTTTAGCACGATCTGGCTTGGGTTATCTAGCTGCCTATACATCGCGTTTAGCTCGTCTTTGCCTGCGGCTACTAGCTCGTTTAATCTTTTAAAATCGTTCACGTTTATCCTTTTAAAAATTTGGCCTATTTTAGCTTAAATTTGATGCATATCGCGTTAAAAATGAGCGAGCGGGAGTTAAATTTGACGGTGCGGACGGTGAAATTTGCGCCGCAAAGAGTGCGGTTTATAAAACCTAAATTTGCATTTATCAAAAAATAAAGCGCGGACTCAAATTTGAGGTTAAATTTAAGCCCGCGCGAGTAAATTCGGCTAAATTTAGCGCTTTAGCGAACAGCGGTTTAAAAAGTAGCAAGCGGGGCAAAATCCCGTGACGCCCACGATAAAGGGCACCAGTCCCACTAGCCCCCACCAGCTGCTAAACGCGACTCCGGCGATCATTATCGCCAGTCCGATCAGCGCTCTTATTATCCTAGTTTTTTTACTTAGCATTGCGTTTTCCTTTCTTTGTTTTTGCATTTTTTACAAGTATTTATACCAAAAAATTTATAAAGAGGACAATAACCGTAAACAGCCGTCAGTAGCGGCACGAGTCCGACCAGCCACAGCCAGCACTCGCAGACGAACCCAAATGCGTATATCCAAACCGCAGCGATTACTAGGCGGATAGTTTTATCTAAAATCCCGACGTTTTGCATTTTCTCTCCTTTATGCTAGGCCTCTTATCATGCCTTGCATGACCATCGGCTTCATCATATATAGCTTCATCGCCCAGTTTAGGTAGCTCTCGCGAGTCGCGCCCATGCACGCTATCGTAGGCTCGGGCTTGCCCGTCCAGTTAAACTCTACCATCACCGCCTTACCGAATTTCGTTAGTAGCGGGCAGGCGGTGTAGCCGCCGTATCTAGCACTCGGTTCGCGTCCTTTTATGACGTCGGCTAAATTTTGCGCCAGCACGGGATACATCTTGCGTATACTAGCTCCGGTTTTGCCCGCAGCAAATCCGCAAACGTCGCCGATAGCAAATATATTTTTAAATTTCGAGTGTTGCAGAGTCTCGCGCGTGAGGCTAATCCAGTTGCCTACCGCATCGCCCTTTTCTACGCTTAGCCCCGCATCGGCGTAGATTTTAGAAGCCTTCATGCGAGGCACTAGGTGTAGATAGTCGAATTTTACTTCGACTAGCTCTTTAGCGAGTTTATTTTCGCCGTTTTCACGGTACGGCATAGCGTGCTCAAATACCGCTATATTAGCACTTTTATCCACCTCAACCAGCTGATGGGAAGTAAAATACTTCACGTCTCGCTCCTCCAGCATCCCTTCTATCATTTTAGCATAAACAGGAGCGGAAAATATCGTCCGCGCACCAGAATATATCGAGATATCAAGCTTGTCTCTGTTGCCTAAATTTCGCGCCATATCTTCGGTTAGCAGCGTTACTTTTTTATTTGCGCCTGAGCACTTCATCGGTGTTTTGTTGTCGCTAAAGACTATCTTGCCGCCTTCTTTGCCGACTTTTTTCATTATGCCGGACATAGCAACGGCGCCTGGGATCGTATAGATAGAAGTCACGTTGTCGCTACCGATATCATCGGCGCTAAGCCCTTTTACGCTCTCAAACTCATACTCCGCTCCGCTAGCTATCACGAGGTAGTCGTAGCTTAAATTTGACCCGTCCTCTAGCTTGACGGAATTTGCCGCCGGATCGATGGATGCGGCATTTTGCTTTATCCATTTTACGCCTTCTGGGATTAAATTTGATTTTTCGTAGGTTATGTCTTCGGGCAGATAGTGACCGGCTGCGATGAGCGTAAAGCCGGGCTGATAGTAGAAGTACTCGTCCTTATCAAGGACCGTTAGTTCGGCGTTTGGCATATCTCGTCGTAGTTTCGCCGCTAGGCTGATGCCGCCTAGACCGCCGCCGATTATTAGGATATTTGCGCGGATGTCCGCATTTTCTCTCGCATTTAGCTTGCTAGTGCCTGCGACTCCTGCCGCCGCTAGCCCCGCCGCGCCTAAAATTTTCAAGACGCCTCTTCTGTCGATGCTTTGCATAAAAGCTCCTTTTAGAAGTTATTGTTAAATCATAGCGCATTTTAAAATTTAAATATGTAACAAAGTCACCTTAACGTCACGACTCCGCGTTTTAGCTCGACGAGCCCCTTTTTCTGCATCTCTTTTAGCGCTCTTGATACCGCCTCTCTCGCGCTAGCGATGTCGTTTGCGATCTGTTCGTGCGTGATCTTTAGCCCGTTTTTCGCGCCGTTTTGCTCGAGGAAATTTATTATTCTCCGAGCTAGCGGCAAAAACAGCGTCTGATCCATAGCGGTTATCGCCGAGCTAAAGCGCGTCGCCATGAGCTCTAGCGCGTGATTTGCCACCTGCGGATAGTTTTCGCGTAGCCTCTTAAAGATCTCTCTTGGTATCAAAATCATCCGCACGTCATCTTCGATTTGTAAATTTATCTCCGCATGCAGCGCTCCTAGCGAACAAAAGCCGCACAGCATGCAGCTATCGCCGTCTTGCAGGTTAAAGACGGTGATCTCTTTAAAATTACTCGTGCTAACCAGCCCGCGCGCGCGCCCGCTTATTATGATCGCGTAACCAAGGCAGCCGTCTTTTGGGTATATCCTCTCGCCTTTTTTAAAGCTTTTTAGCGTCGCGCTTTTTAACACCGCCTCTTCATCCTGCGCACTAAGCGTAAATTTAGAGGTAAACCGCTGCTTTATCGTATCTTTTAGCTCATCCCTCGACATACGCGCTCCTTGATTAAATTCGGTTTTATTTAATTATATTTTCTTTTACGTAAAAGCACGGTGATAAAATTTAGCTACAAAATATTTTAAGCATTGATTTATTTCGTGACTAACTCACCGAAATTGCGCTAAAATTCGGCTAAAATTTAGAAAAAACGAGGAAAAATATGAAAACGCAGGACGAAAAATCAAGCTGGCTACAGCACTTTCCGATCATGTTTTACACCGTAGTTATGGGGCTTGGTGGGCTAGCTCTCGCATACGAACGGCTAAATTTGATCTTTGATATCTCAGGCGCGATTTTTGAGATTTTACGCGGCGCGGCGAGCCTAGCATACGCGCTCATCTGCGCTTGTTACGCGGCAAAGTTGATCAGATATCCGCAAGCTTGCAAGGCGGAGTTTTTCCATCCGGTGCGCGTAAATTTTTTCGCCGCTTTTTCGATCGGCACGCTCTTAGTCGCCTCGCTATGGCGGGACTTTGCGCCCGTTTACGACGCGCTTTTTTGCGCGGGCACGGCGTTTCAGACCTTTATCACGCTGCACGTCGTGTCTTTTTGGATCAAAAATAACGTCCAGATCGCGCACTCAAACCCCGCGTGGTTCATCCCGATCGTGGGCAACCTCTTCGTCCCGCTAGCCGCGCCCGCCGCGAGCGAGCTTGCGTGGTATTATTTTGCGATCGGGATATTTTTTTGGCCCGTGCTTTTTGCGGTTTTGTTTTACCGCATCATCTTTCACGATCAGATGCCGCAGAAATTTATCCCGACGCTTTTTATCGTGATCGCGCCGCCCGCGATGGCGTTTTTGGACTACGTCAAGCTTACCGGCGGATTCGACGCGACCGCAAAGATCATGCTCTACGTCACGCTATTTTTCGCACTTCTCATCCTTTTTATGTTTAAAAGCTTTTTGCGGCTTAAATTTTTCCTCTCGTGGTGGGCGTTTACCTTCCCGACGGCTGCGGCTAGCATCGCGTTTTTACGAGCGTTCGAGTTTAACGGGATCAAATTTTTCTTATTTGCGGGAGCGGCAGGTTTTGCTATCTTATGCGTTTTTATAGGTATCGTGGGCTTTTATACGGTAAAAGCGATGCGGCACGGCGAAATTTGCGTGCCCGAGTGACGGTTTTGTAAATTTGGGAGTAGATTTAAAAATCCGCGCTCAAATTTGATATTTAAACGCGGATTTTACGAAGTAAAAATAAGCCGAGACGCCTTAAATTTACTTTATCGCTCCCATCATTTTTAGCATATTTTCAAGCTCTTTTACCTCGGCTATGCCTTGATTGCACGTAGATTCTTGCTCCTCTTTGCTCATCTTTTTTATGCTCGCGTAGTCGGCCTCAAACTCTTTTTTCGTTGCGGCGGCGTCAAAGTCCTTTTTACCCTGAGCCTGGGCTTGTTTTGCCATCGAATCGATAAAATCGTAAGAAACCTTTTTGTACTCCTCGCAAGCAGCAGGCATCTCAGCAGCCGCAAGCTGTCCGGCAAAAGCGCAAAGCGCGACGAAAAGCAGTGATTTTTTCATGTTTATCCTTTTTAAAAAATGCGGCGTATGATAGCGAAATTTAAATAAATTAGCCATGACGCGCGATAAATTCGCTAAAAGTTATCTCGCGGGCGTGAAATTTAACTCCGAGCGAGGCGAGTTTGTCTTGCAGCGGCAGCGCCGACTCCTCTATGCCGCTCGCCGCGAAACTCCCATCTTCAAAAAATTTCTTTAAAAACACGAGCGTTTTACTGGGTCCGCGCCCAGATCCTCGATGAAAACGCTGAAATATTTATATTCGGGCTCCTCGCGCGCTTCATCTTTGTGCGCGTAGTCGTCCGCCAGCTCGCGGTAAAATTCGTTGTTTAAATCAGCAATCGGCGCGATCGCCTCAAGCGAGCAAGGGGCCTCAAGCGCGGCAAGAGCGGTTAAAATTTCTTCAAATTTGACGGATACGAAAGAAAATGGGCTTAACCGAGAGATAAATTTTACGTTCAAATTTTACGCTCCCGCTCGAACGGATGCGGCGCCTGACTTCGTCAGCACGAAAATTTAGGCTCGCCTTCGTATCGCCTGAAATTTTCGGCGCATATGTTTTCGCTAGAAGCGCAAAATTTCAGCAAAAAGCAATGTTTGTTGAAATCGGCTGATTGCAAATTTGAGCGCAAAAATACAAGACGAGACGACGCGCCGCCCAAAAAACGTAAGCGGAAGTATCGCGGAGCAGATTTGCTTGTTTTGAAATAAAATTTGAGCGTGCGCTAGGCATATAGCCTGCGGAGCGAAAATTTTACGAGATCAAGCAAATATGCCCGCGAGACGACGCATTAAATGCTTTGTAGGATTTTAGGTTTACTAAACGCCGTAATCGGCCTAATCTCTCCTTTAAATTTCTCGACCTGCGCTAGCGCGGTGTGAGCCGAGTTGCTTTGTGCTAGGCTTGAAGTGCCTTTGTCGCGGGTTAGGACGTTTACGCAGCCGTGCTGGCATAGGCTCTTTTCGCCCCAAATTTCCGGATCGTACCACGCGCCCTCGCAGATGGCTATGACGCTAGGCGGCACGACGTCGGTTACTAAAACGCCCGTTAAAATTTCGCCTCTATCGTTAAATACGCGCGCTATATCGCCCGTAGCTAGGCCGCGCTCTTTGGCGTCTTTCGGGTTGATTAGCATCGGTTCGCGTCCGCTGACTTCGGCGAAATTTCTGATGATAGAGTTGTTTAACTGGCTGTGCAGGCGGTAGCGAGAGTGCGGGCTGACGATATGCAACGGGTACTTCTTGCTCGCGTTGCCTAGCCATTCAAAAGGCTCGATCCACGCAGGGTGCGCAGGGCAGTCGGCGTAGTTCATCTTCGCTATCGTCGGCGAGTATAGCTCGATTTTACCCGACGGAGTTCCTAGACGGTTTTTAGCCGGATTTTCGCGGAAGGCGGCTAGGCGAGTGTAGAGCGCGTTGCTCTCGTCGTCTTTTTCAAATCTCACGAATCCTTTTTCGTAAAATTCCTCAAAGCTAGGCATGCTTAAATTTAGCCCCTTGGCCTGCTCGGCCGCGTCGGCGTAAAATTCTTTCATCCAGCCGAGCTCGTCCTTGCCCTCGCTAAACGCCTCGCCGTAACCCCAGCGTTTGCAAATTTGCTCGCAGATCCAAAAGTCGCTCTTGCTCTCGCCCATCGGCGCGATGACGGGCTTATAGGCTACGATGTATTCGCCGCTGTCGCCGGTTTGGTTTATGTCGTTGCGCTCGACTTCGATAGCTACGGGTAGTACGATGTCGCTAAATTTTGCGGTGCTAGTCCAGTACGGCTCGGCTGTGATAACGGTGTCAAATTTACGCCACTGCTTTACGATGTTGTTTACGTCCTGATGGCGCGTAAACATCGAGCCTGAGGCCATATACGCCACTCTCATGCGAGGTAGCTTGATCTTAGTACCGTCGTAGTCAATCTCTTTGCCGGGATGTTCCAGCGCCTCGATGCTGCGAGAGGACGGAATGGTGACGTTTTTAGCGTCTTTCCAAGGAGCCTTGCCTAAATTTTCGTATTTTTCGCTAATGCGCGTGCTGATGCCTTTTAGCGTCGGCGAAATTTTATTCGTCATACCGCCAGAGTCGTATCCTAGGCTAAACTCAAAGCCAAGGCCTTCTTTACCGATATAGCCTAGCATCGCGTTAAGAGCTATAAGCGCCCAGAAAGGCTGCTCGCCGTGGTCGGCTCTTTGAAGCGCGCGGCCTATAAGGATAGTCGTCGGTTCTTTGGCTAGCGCCTCGGCGAAGCTTTTTATCTTATCCGCCGCTACGCCGCAAATTTTGCTCGCCCACTCCGCGTCTTTTACGACTTTGTCGGTCTCGCCCATAAAGTAGTCTTTAAATTTATTAAATCCGACGGTGTATTTTTTGATAAATTCCTCGTCGTAGAGCTTGTTCGTAAACAGATGGTGGCACATGCCGATAATTAACGCCGCGTCGGTATTAGGGCGTACGATGATATTTTCGGAGCCGAAGTAGCGCGCCGTGTCGTTTATCATCGCATTTACGCTATATGTTTTGATGCCCGATTTTTTAAGCTCTTTTATACCTACGTAGCCGTCGTGCGTAGGCGGAATGGATGAAATTTGATTGGTTACCACAGGATCGGTCGCCCAAAATAAGACGTTTTTAGCGTTTTTAACTATCGCCGCCCACTTAGTAGGCGTGTCGTAGACCGCGCTGCTGCCAAGCACGTGAGGCATGATGACAAGCCCCGCTCCCGTCGAATAATCGCCGCTTTCTTCCACGTAGCCGCCTAAAATTTTAAGCATCCTATGAGCTACCGTGCGCCCCCAGCTAACCTTGCCGCTGCCGCCCCACCAGTAGCAC
>CAUQMF010000034.1:0-18184 GCA_963518965.1 uncultured Campylobacter sp. | reverse complement strand
TCGCTTTGGCGATTTTATCTTTTTGCGTTTGCATTTTTTCATCCTTTTCAAATTTAACCCAAAAAACGTTTGTCCAGAATTTCAATTTACAAAATTAAATTTTTCTACTTCATTTATCAAAATACCTAAAATTCCGATAATCGTTAATGTATGCGTTTTTAGTGATAAAGTTAGAATTTTGCATATTCGTTTTTTAAGTTTTATGAAAGTTTAAGTTGTTAATATTCGTCCAGATTTTAATACGAAATCAAATTTAATCACAAAGGAAAAACGCAATGTTTAGCGCAAGAAATCAACTACAAGCTCAAATCACGGAGGTAAGAGAGGGAGCGGTAAACTCTCTAGTAGTAGCAAAGTTGCAAGGCGGAGAGACCGTAAAAGCAACCGTAACCGTAGATAGCCAAAAGGCTTTAGATCTAGTAGCGGGTAAAAAGGTGGTTTATCTATTTAAAGCTTCTTCTATCATAGTAGCTAAAGGCGAGAACGGTCTAAAACTAAGCGCTACTAACCAACTAAAAGGTAAGGTAGTAAAAGTAGTAGAGGGTGCGGTAAACGCTGAAGTAGATATCCAGATAGCGGGCGGCGATAAGTTAAGCGCTATCATCACTAACGAATCTGCTAAAAACCTATCTCTAAAAGCTGGCGATGAAGTAACTGCTATCATCAAAGCTAGCCACATCATCATAGGCGCTTAATTATTTAATTAGCGAGCGTTTTATGGCGCTCGCTAAAGCAATTTGACTTCACTTAAATTTAATCTCGAAAATTTATTCTCGAATTTATATCACTTAACTAAAAAACCAAATTTAACTATTTTTATCCACCTGCACGAACGCCCAGTGCATGAATCCTTGCCTCGGTTTGTATTTGTAACTTACTAAAATCAACCTCGATTACAAATTCATTCGCGTAGCTAGTTTTAACAAACCATCGTTGAAGCTGGGCACCTTTTTGTCCCAATGCTCGGCAATTTTTTTGCCAAAGTAGAGCAAGCCTTGGGCTATTTTTGAAATTTGGCTTTGAAAAATGGGGCGAGCCGCCTAGCATTGCCTGATGGATAATGAGTAAAAATATGCCGTTATCTTGGGACTAAAGCTATAAAAGCTAAACATTAAGCAAATCAAGATATAATTTCGCCCGAAACCTAGGTAGATGTCCGAACGGTTTAAGGAGCACGCCTGGAACGCGTGTGTGGGGCAACTCACCGAGAGTTCGAATCTATCCCCGCCATTTTTTAAATCTATTAAATTTGCTTGGCCTTAAGGAGCAGATATGAAAATTTTGCTCTTAGGCGCTAGCGAAAGCCTTGGCGGCTATGTTATAGGCGCACTCCAAGCTTATACATAGACTCAGCCAAGATCATAGAAAACTAAGCTCTTGACTACACGCTGATACGTCCGCAGTGGTTTAGTGGCATTGATGAGATAGACTACGAGGTCACGAGCTGGGCAAAAGGAGAGAAATTTAAAAACGAAAATGCCCAAATTTCAAGAAAATCTATCGCAAATTTGGTCAAAAGATGCCTGATCGATAGCTTTGGCACAAAAGATAGCCTAGGCAACAACAAAAAAGAAATTTAAAGGACAAAAATGATCGAACATTTACTGTTATTTTTTGCACTGCTAGCTATCATCATCGCTTTAGTGATGGTCTCAAACCGCCTAAAGATCGCCTATCCAGTGCTATTAGTCCTTGGTGGGCTTGCCATTAACTTCGTGCCAAATTTACCAAGTATCAAGATCGATCCCGAGCTTATTTTCATCATATTTTTGCCGCCACTTCTTTATGAGGCTGCGTGGGCAAACTCGCTAAAAGAGCTCTATAAATGGCGTCGTACGATCGGCAGTTTCGCCTTTATCGTGGTTTTCATAAGCGCAGCAGCAGTTGCTTTGATAGCAAATTTAGTGATCCCCGGCTTCTCGCTCGCCCTAGGCTTCATGCTAGGAGCTATCGTCTCGCCACCAGACGCGGTGAGCACGGCAGCTATTCTCAAATTTGTCAAAGCCCCGCGCAGGATCAGCGCTATTTTGGAGGGTGAGAGCCTTTTAAATGACGCCTCCTCGCTCATCATCTTTCGCTTCGCCGCAGTTGCGGTCACGACTGGGCAGTTTGTCTGGTACAAGGCCGCAACGACCTTTTTGTGGATGGTGGCTGGTGGCGTTTTAGCGGGTCTTGTGGTAGCGCTTGCGGCATATTTTTTACATAAAATTTTACCGACTGATGAAAACAGCGAAACAATAATAACGATCACGACGCCTTATATCATGTATATCTTGGCTGAGGAGCTTGGCGCTAGCGGCGTTTTAGCAGTGGTTTGTGGCGGACTTTATCTCTCGACTAAAAGAAATGAAATTTTCACCGCTTCAGCAAGGATCCACGCGATGCCAGTTTGGAACAACTTTATTTTCTTACTAAACGGTCTTGCATTTACCATGATCGGCCTTGACCTGCCTGAAATTTTAGCAGGGCTAAAGCGTAGCGGCGTCTCGCTCTTTGAGGCGGTCTCTTACGGCGTTTTGGTCACTGCCGTGCTCATCGTTATCCGCCTCATGTCATCTTATGGAGCCGTTTATATCACGATGTTTATGAAGCGCTATATCAGCGTGGCGGACGATCGCAACCCTGGCAAAGCCGCACCATTTATCGTCGGCTGGGCTGGCATGAGGGGCGTAGTCTCGCTGGCTGCAGCACTTTCTATCCCTGCCATGGCTGGTAGCGAGCCGTTTCCGCATAGAGACCTCATCTTGTTTATCACCTTTGTAGTTATCTTGCTAACGCTCGTAGTTCAGGGACTAACTCTGCCGCTACTCATAAAAAGCGTCAAATTTCCAGACTTTAACGACCATATGCCAAATGAGCTTGCAAGGATCAAGATCAAAAAGGCGCTTGCCGAGGCTTCGCTTAAATTTAAAAAAGAGAAATTTGTGGGCGATGAGAATTTTTTATTTCAAAAGTTTGAAGAGGTTTGGAATTTCGAGCTTGAGAGTAAAAAATTTGAGATCAGCGACGAGGCAAGACAAAGGTATTTTAAAATTTTAGAGGAGCAAAGAAAGGCGCTTTGTGAGCTAAACAAAGACCCAAAGATCGAAGAAGAGGTCATTAGGACGTTTTTATATCACATCGACCTTGAAGAGCAGAGATGGCGGCCGAATAGCGAGCACTAAATTTGCTCCATTTTGAAATTTATTAAGAGCTATAAATTTAGAGCTTGCGCCTTATCAACAGCTACAAATGCCCAGTGCATAAACTCTTGCCTCGGTTTGTATTTGCCACTGTTAAAATACTCCGCCAACTGCGCCTCCTCAGCTTCGCTTAGCTCGCCGCCAAGCCCCCAGCGCGTCTTTTGGACGAGTTCCTCAGCGCTTGTGGCAGGACCTGCATGACACCTGGCTTTGATGTAGCTAAGGCTAGGCAAATAGCCCGTTTGAAACAAGATGTTTAAAAGATAGACGAAGTCGGGCTTTTGCTCCACCTTGCGCCCTATCGCACTCAAAACGTCCTCGTCCACGAAGCTACCGCCTACTTTAAACGTGATGTAAAGCGATTTTTTGGTCTTTGAAAGAAGCTTGTTAAGTGAGGCTTTTAGATCGTCCACCTCAAGGCAGCGCGAGGCCAAAACCACGTCGCACTCAGGCACATCCGACCAGTCGTCCTCGAAGGCTTTTTGCGCAAATTTAACGTTTTTTGCGCCGTAAATTTGAGCATTCTCGCGGGCAAACTCTAGCATCTTTGGCGAAAAGTCGTAGCCGTAAATTTGATCCGCCTTTTGCGCCGCTAGCACGCTTAACGCGCCCGCGCCACACGCAAAATCAAGCAGCGTAGAAACGCCCGTAAAATCGACCTTGTCTATAAATTCTCGCGCGTAGGCGCTTTTCATCACGCCCTCGTTGAAGCTTGGCGCCTTTTTGTCCCAGTCCTCGGCAAATTTTTTGCCAAACGAGCTTTTTGCCTTTTGCGCCTTATAAAGCGCGTCAAAGTCGATCTCGTCGTAGTTTGAAGGTAAAATCAAAATCTATCCTCGTATCTTTCGTAGTTTATGCCGTAAATTTTATCGATATTTTCGGCATTTATGAGCTGCTCGCTACGCCAGAAGGCTAAAATTTCGCCGTCTTTTATAAACAGCGTCAAATTTGAAACGAATTTCGCGTGGCGTGGGTAGTGCGTCGTCTGCACGAAGGTGTAGCCTTCGTCGCCTAGCACCTTGATCATCTCGAGCAGCCTAATTTGATTGCCAAAATCCAGCCCGTTGGTCGGCTCGTCCATAAAGATCACTTTCGCGCCCTGAACCAGCGTGCGCGCGATGTACGCCAGCTGCCGCTCGCCGCCGCTGAAAAATCGCGCTTTAGAGCGAGCTTTAGCGAGGTCGTGCGCAACTGGCGCGTCATCATGAATACCGAGTTTCGCCTCGAGTGCTTTTCGGCAAGCTATCTAAAGGTCACGAATCTCATCCCGATTTTCGCCTGCTTGCCGCTTTATTTCGCGCACGCGATGAGCTTTGGCGATATGATGCGGGCGCGCTCGGCGTTTTATAGCGTGCAGGACGGCTTTGCGTGGTTTATGGACTACTATAAACAGATCATGGAGTGGGCTGCGAGCGTAGAGCGCGTGTATAAATTTGTCGAGATCGCGCAGGCAGCGGACTCTAAGGTCAAATTTGACGCTAAATTTAGAGAGCACAACAGCGATCTTGACGGAGTGAACGAACACACTCAGGTAACGGCGGCAAATTTGGCACAAGATAAATTTGACGAAAACGCCGAAGCAAACGAGCTGAGGTGTAAAAATTTACAAATTTTTACCCCGAGCGGCGAAAGGTTGGTTTGCGGGCTAAATTTAAGCGTAAAAAGCGGCGAATGGGTGCTGCTACGCGGAGCTAGCGGAACGGGCAAAAGCAGCGTATTTAGGTATATCGCCGGCATCTGGGATCACGGCTCGGGCGAGGTTTGCTTGTCGTGCGGGACGATGGTCGTGCCGCAAAAGCCGTTTTTAGCGCGCATGAGTCTAAGGCGGCTTATCGTGTATCCTAGCGATTTGCAAGGCTCCGATGCCGATTTTAATGGGATTTTACGACGAGTGCGGCTAGAGAAATTTATCCGCGAACTAGACGAAGTTAAAGACTGGGGCAAGATTTTAAGCGGCGGCGAAGCGCAAAGGCTTGCATTTGCGAGAGTTTATTTTACGCGGCCTACGTTTTTACTGCTTGACGAGGCGACATCGGCACTTGATAGCGCACTGGCAAAAGAGCTTTTAACCGCCCTGAAGCGCGATTTTCCGAGTCTTGGCGTGCTGATGATTACGCACCAAGAGGAGCTTAAATTTATTTTTGACAAGGTTATAGGCATTGATAAAACTTAAAAATTATCGCTAAATTTTTAGTCCTATATTAAGCCCGTTTTGTTAAATCAATACACTTACGCGCCGGAGCGTTTTATATTTTATTTTTTATCAAAACGACCGCATTTTATCTTTTTGTATCGGTTCAAAGAGCACGATTTAACGCAAGTTCCAAATTTACGGTTAAACGGTATCCTAAAATCTCGGCTTCGTTTTGATTGCGTCATGATTTTTTTCGCGTAAAATTTGCAAAAACTCTTTAAAATTCGGCATAAAATCGAAACGGCGGGCGCGAATTTATATTCGGCCGAGCTTAAGCCGTATTTTTGACGCCGTTAAATTTAGCGCCTTTAAATTTGAGTTCGCCGCAAAATCTCTTGCCGAATTTCGCCTCGACGATAAGAACCAGCACGAAAAATATCTTCTCGTCGTTTAAAGAAGCGATTTGGCGCAGGGTTTGATCTGCACCGCTAAATTTGACGCCGTTTTCGCGCAATGTGCGGCAAAACTCGGTCTCATCAAAGCCCAGTTTTTGCGAGATTTGGGCGATAGTGTAGGGCTCTAGCGAGGCGATGATACGGTCCATGTTGCACATGCTGGGATTTTTGCGGCGAGTGACGACGTCTATGAATTCGTTTGAGAGCTTAATGAGCTTTTTCTTGCGATTTATCACGTGCAAAACGGCTGCGAGCGCAACCAAAAAGCCTGCAAATTTATGCGCGCTCATCCAAAACTCGCCGTACTCTCCAAGCGCGAAATTTAGTCCCGAAAACGCGAGCAAACTAAGCCCCAAAATAAGCGCGCAAACCAGGCAAAATTTATAAATAATCTCGACTTTAAGCATAAAATCTCCCAAAATATATTTTCGTAATTATACATTTTTAAAATAAGCAATATTTTAAGGACAGATTTTATCCTTTTATTGACGCAAATCATTCGATTAAATTCTCGTTTTGGATAAACTATTGCCCGAATTTTCACATCACAAAGGAGAAAAGTATGCGTGAATACAAGAAGTATTGGTGGGCGCTGGTAGCAGTCGTTACTATCGCCTTCGGGATACTCGGCTATTATGGCGTAGAGGTTTACCGCGAAGCGCCGCCGGTGGTGAGTTTCGCCGATAAAAACGGCAAAATAATAGTCGAGCAAGAGCAAATTTACAAAGGTCAAGAGGCCTGGCAGAGCATCGGCGGTATGCAAGTGGGCTCTGTGTGGGGACACGGAGCGTATCAGGCGCCTGATTGGACGGCTGATTGGCTGCATAAAGAGCTAGTCGCGTTTATGGATATAAAGGCAAATCAGCTTTACGGAGTTAAATTTAATGCTCTTAACGCCGAGCAACAAGCTAATATCAAAGCTATAACAAAGAGCGAATACCGCACGAATACGCTAAAAAACGGCGTTATAACGATCAGCGACGAGAGGATCGCGGCGGCAAAGGTAGTGCGCGACGAGTATAACGGACTTTTCGGTAACGATCCGAAATACCAAAAACTACGCGAAAACTACGCGATGAAAAACAACACGCTGGCAAAAGAGGAAAACCGCGAGCAGCTAAATGATTTCTTCTTCTGGGCGACCTGGGCTACGGCGACGAATCGCCCAAATAGCGAGGCTACGTACACGAACAACTGGCCGCACGAGCCGCTAATCGACAACGTTCCGACGAAAGAAAACGTATTTTGGACGATTATCAGCGTTACGATTTTGGTTGCGGGCGTTGGCCTTTTAGTTTGGTTTTCAAATTTCTACGGAGAAAAAGATCACGAAAGGCTCACTCCTATCGACGCCGATCCGCTCTCAAGGCTAAATTTGACTCCGTCTCAAAAGGCGCTTGGTAAATACCTTTTCGTCGCGCTAGCTCTTTTTGTTTTCCAGATCATGATAGGCGGCTTCGTGGCGCACTACACAGTCGAGGGGCAGGAGTTTTACGGCATAAATTTATCCCAGTACATCCCGTACTCTTTGGCACGCACTTGGCACATCCAGGCGAGTATTTTCTGGATCGCGACGGGCTTTTTGGCGGCCGGACTTTTCCTAGCGCCTATCATCAACGGCGGCAAAGATCCTAAATTTCAAAAGCTAGGCGTGGATCTGCTATTTTACGCGCTACTTTTTCTAGTCGTGGGCAGCTTTGTCGGCGAATACATGGCGATAGCTGGCAAGATGGATACTAGCCTGAGCTTTTGGCTGGGACACCAAGGATACGAATATATCGAGCTTGGCAGGGTTTGGCAGCTTATTTTGTTTGTCGGTCTTGTTATCTGGATGGCTCTCGTACTTCGCGGCTTTGTCGGCGGATTTAAGGCTGACGGCGATAAAAACCTGCTAGCTATCTTTACGGCTTCTGCTATCGCGGTGGGACTTTTCTACGGCGCGGGGCTATTTTACGGACAAAGAAGCCCGCTACCGGTGATGGAGTACTGGCGCTGGTGGGTCGTTCACCTTTGGGTCGAGGGCTTTTTCGAGGTGTTTGCGACCGCTTCGCTTGCGTTCGTGTTTGCCTCTTTGGGTCTAGTCGGCAAAAAATTTGCGACTTATTCGACTCTAGCGAGCGCGAGCTTGTTTTTGATCGGCGGTATCCCTGGCACCTTCCACCACCTTTATTTTGCGGGAACAACCACTCCGATCATGGCCGTAGGCGCTAGCTTTTCCGCGCTTGAGGTTGTACCTTTGGTGCTTCTTGGAGCCGAAGCCTTTCATCAGTATTCGCTTCAGTTTGCGCAAAGCTGGGCGAAAAATCTCAAATGGCCGCTTTACTGCTTTATCGCGGTTGCGTTTTGGAATATGCTGGGCGCGGGCGTATTTGGTTTCCTTATCAACCCGCCGCTATTTTTGTTCTACATCCAGGGTCTAAACACCACTTCGGTGCACGGACACGCGGCACTGTTTGGCGTTTACGGATTTTTGGCGCTAGGTTTTGTTTGGCTCGTGGCGCTTTATCTTTTCAAAGGGCAAGAATTTAACGACAAGCTGATGAAAGTTGGCTTTTGGTCGCTAAATACGGGACTAATGCTGATGATCGTGGCGTCGCTACTTCCGATCGGTCTTTATCAGGCGGTCGCTGCGATAGATGTCGGTATGTGGTACGCTAGAAGCGCGGAGTTCTTGCAAATGGATCACTTGCAAAATTTACGCTGGCTAAGGATGATCGGCGATACGATCTTTATCATCGGCGGCGTTTGCTTCTTTATACAGATTCTTAAATTTATCGCGGGAAGCTGCAGCCGTAAGGCCAAAGCCTAACCCATCTAAGCCCCTGCTTTAGGGGCTTAGCTTCTTCTAAACTTCTATCTTGTAAAATTCGCCCCAAAGGACGAAAATGCAAAAATTTAAAAAATATCTCCGAAATTTTATCTTTGGCTTCTTGATTGCCCTGCACGTTACGGCGTTTGCGGCGATAAACTACGCTTTTCCGCACTACGACGAGGCGATCATCACGGGAGGCGAGGTCAAGCGCATGGATAAAGACGGCTTTATCGACGCGCAAAATCCCGCCGACGGCCCGACGCGCGACGTATACTTCATCTACACGCGGGAGCTAAACGGCACGAAAGTGATGCCGTATCGAAACGAGGACACGGGCTGGGGCTTGCCGCTTTATTTTAAATTTAACTCCGCCGACGTCCAAGCAGCCGCACAGAGTCTAGTGGGCGAGGGCAGGGCGCAGATCAAATACTACGGCTGGCGCATCGCGATGTTTGATATGTTTAGAAACGCCGTTTCGGTTAAAAAGCTAAAAGATGGCGAAACGCGTGCAAATCCTATTTTTAGCTATATATTTTACGCTTTGACGGCGGTTTCGTTTGCGGTTTGCGCCGTTTTTGTTAGAAGAAAATTTAAAGACGAGCCAAGCTCAAATTTATAATCCAAGCTAAATTTGAGCGGCTTTTTGTCGCCTCGCTCAAATTTGACTAGGCAAAAGCGGCAAATTTGACGTAAAATTTGAGACCAAAGGACATGCGTGAGCGAGCTATACATCTTTATTTCCGAGCTTTGCGCTCTGATAAACGAAAATTTAAAAAAGAATTTTTATTTTCAGGCGGGCTTGTTTTTGGTTATAGTTTTGCTCGGATTTTTGGCGGTTTGGATGCGGGATTAGTCAAATTTGAGCGGATAAATTTGACTAAGACGAGCTAAAATTAACGGGCGCAAACCATGTTAAATCTAACGCTAAAAAGCAAATTTAAAAAATCCCTAAAAAATATCATTTGCAAAGTAGCCTATAATCCAAAAACATATCGCGATAGCCGCAAACCAGCCCATCCCTGCGCTTTTGGCATAAAACAAAAAGGCTAGTATGCAAACTAAGGCTAAATCCGTTCTAGCCAAACTTATTCTCCTGTGCGCGCCGCCGTCAAATTTAACGCGGTATAGCCGCCGCACGTAAATTTACTCTTTTATATTATCCGGCAGCATCGGTTTGCCTAGCAAAAATCCCTGCGCGTATTTGATGCCGAATTTTTTTATCTCGGCGAGGATCTCTTCTGAGCTAACGAACTCCGCCACGACGTTGTAGCCCTGTCTTGCGGCAAAGTCGATGATGGTTTGCAGCAAGTAGCGGGCGTTTTGATCAAACGGTAATTTTTTGATAATCGAGCCGTCGATCTTGATCGTGTCGATATCAAGCTCCAAGATACGGTAGTAGTTGGAGTAGCCGCTACCGAAATCATCGATCGAGATTTTGCAGTCGTAGGCGCGGACCTTGTTGATGAAATCATTTACGATATTATAATCGTCCACGCCTTCGCTCTCTAATATCTCAAAATACACGCGCTCAGGGCTAGAGCATACGCGTAGTTTTTTCTCGATGAGCTCTCTTATGCTCTCGTTTGTGATATCGCTACTTGAAAGATTCATCGAAAAGCCCACGTTTTCAAATCTCTCGACCAGCCTAAAGACGTGTTCGATGACTTTTTTGGTTATGTCGTTATAAAGCGAAATTTTCTTTGCGATATCAAGAAATTCGCCCGGATAGCGTATCTTGCCGTTTTCGTCGATGAGGCGCACGAGCACTTCGTAGTATTTGATCCGCGCGTCTTGGCCGGATACGTCGTAGATAGGCTGACACTCGACGATAACGGTGTCGTTATATAGAGCGCTTTCGATGGTGCGCGACATGATTTGGTTGTGGTAGTACTGCTGCTCGATGTAGCTATTTTCGGTATAAAACTGCGCCGCCTCGCCCCTTTGCACGGCTTCGTGGTGGGCTAGCATGGCTTGAGTTAGGCGATTTGTCTGCACCGTGTCTTGAGGCATGCTGACGCCTAAGGTTATTTTTATGTTAGGTATGGATTCGCGCTCGCCGTCTACGGTTACGTAGAGATTTTGCGTTTTGAAATAATCTACGAATCGCTTAGCGTCCCTGTTTGCGTCCTCGCCGTTATACCAGATGCAAAATTCGTCAAACTGCACCCTGTAGATATCCGCGTCCATCGCGTAAGTATCTATACAAAGCTTTAGCGTAGAGGCAAACGAGGCGATGATAAGGTCTACGGTTTTGGTCTTGTAAAAAAATCTAAAATCCATAAAATTGTTTATGTTTATGTAGATTATCATCCCGCTAGGATGGCGCTCCATGCGCTGCGTGAGCGCGAAATAGCTGCCAAATCCCGTTAGCTTGTCTATGAGGGCTTCGTTTTGCAGCTGCTTGTTTTTATCTTCGAGTTCTTTTGTTATCGCTATCTCTTTGGTTCTATCAAATTTGATCGCCATGTAGCCGTCTTTGTAACCTTTTTCGTTAAAAAGTGGCGAGAAAACGACTTGCTCGCGTATTAATTTACCGCTTTTGGTTTTGCTGATTAGCTCGTCGGCGCGCCAGATATTATCGTTTTCTATCGTGTCTATCATTCTTTGATAAAACTCTTGCGGATGTAAGCCCGATTTTAGTAAATTTATATTTTTGCCGCTTATTTCTTCAAATTTATAACCCGTGTTTTGCTCGAAAATTTTATTTACGTATCTGACTTGCTTATTTAGATCGGTAAAAGCGATGGAGTTAAAGCTGTTATCCACGGCTTGTTCGAAGCGATTTAGCAGTCTGATGTTGTTTCTAGCCCTAATGTACGATAGATAAATAAACGCCGCCGTAATCCCGAAAAGTACGAACACGAAAATCGTCGTGCCGCGCAAATTCGACGTTACGCGCTCTATGTAGGCATCGTTTTTACTTCTTAGCTCGTATAGCTTTTTGCTTAGATTTAAATCTTGTATGCTAGCTAGCGTCCGGTCTGCTTCCTCGTAGCGACGCAGCAGCTTTTGCGCGCTTTGTAAAAAATCTTTCTCGCGCTCGTTTAAATTTAGGCTTTCATAGCTTTTTATTAGCTCTTTAGCACCGTTTATATCGGCGTTTATACCGTATCTAATCAGCAAAATTTTAGGCAACAGCTCGCTAAAACGCGAGTCGTTTAAAGAGCTAAATTTCAGCATCGTTTTTTCAAAACTAAGCTTTGCCAGAGCGCTAAGGGAGTTAAATTTATCGATTAGCTCGGTTTTTTGATCAAACCCTTATCGTATCTCGTTTACCGCTCCCTCGCCGATAGCTAGCCGCTCAAACGATGCCAGCTTGCCGGAGCTTAAATTTAACAAATCGTTTTTAAGACTGGCCGCATATCTCATCGTCGCATCGTAATCAGCCTGCAAAAACGTCCTTTTTAGCGCAAAGTCTATCTCGTCGTCGGAGTCTATCATATCTTCTATCGCGCCTTTGTATTCGTAGGCTTTGATTACGTCTTTGGTGGCTTTTTGCGTCATCACCGTACCGAAAAACGCGATGCAAGCGATGATGAAAAGTAAAATTTTGTGAAAGATTATCTTGTGTTTCATTTTAAAATTTCCGGTCGTTCGCCGCTTAAAGCAAGCAAGAATTTATAAAGCAACCGCGTCTGCTCGTCACTTAACTCGTAGCCGATACGCTCTTTGGCGATAAATTTTATCGCGTCTTTTAGATCCGCTATCTCGCCGCTATAAAGATAGGGCGCTGTCTTTTCGATATTTCTTAGGCTGGGCACTTTGTAGCGAACCTGTTTGCCTTTATCGCCGGAGCTTAACTCGTAATAGATATTAGCGCCTAGATTGACCCCGCCGTGGCAGTTTATACAGCCGATTTTTTTAAATAGCTCAAACCCGCGTTTTTGCTCCGCATCCAGCGCGTCTTCGTCGCCGCCGATAAATTTGTCGAATTTGGCGTTTGGCGTGACGAGGGCTTTTTCAAAATTTACCAGCGCGTCGGCGATGTTTTCAAAGCTTACGCCGTCCGGGTAAAGCCGCTCGAACTCTTTTTTATAAACCGCGTTTAGACCGACCTTTTCTTCTAGCTTTTTAGGCTCTTCGCCCAACTGTTCTTTGCCGGTTAGACTCTGTTTTACCTGATCTTTTATATCTTTTACGCGGCCGTCTTTAAAAAATATAAAATTTAGCGCCGAATTTAGCGCCGTAGGCGGGCTGGCTTCTTTATTGGCGGAGATTTTTAGGTTTTTTTTGCTCGTGCCGCTTAGCTCCCAGTAAAGGTTGTGGCATTTCTCGCAAGATACCGTGCCGCCGGGGCTTAGCGACGCGTCAAAAAAGAGCTTTTTGCCTAGCCGCGCTTTTTCGTCGTCGTATTTAAGCGGCGCCGCCGGACTTAGCGAGGATGCGAAAACCTCGGCGCAAAAAAAGGGCAAAATGCAAAAAAATATCGGCAAAAACGCTCGCGCCAACAAAAATCCTTTTTAAATTTTAAATAAATAAAGCGATTATATCTTAAAAAACCAAAAGCTTCATTGAAGAGACGATTTTTTCCGTCACGAGGCCGTCTTTCGCGATGCTTTCTAGCCGCGATCTGACCGCGTTTTCCTCGTGTGCGAAATTTGCTATCTGTAAATGCCAAAGCGCGTTTTGCGTCATCTCTTCAAGCGTGCGTTTTTGCTCGCGAGACTCCTCGAGCACGCAGGAGTTAAAGGCGATATTTTTGCGGCGTAGGTACTCTTCGAAAAAATTAGCCTTTTCTTTAAAGCACCCTCTCTGCGCGCCTTCGTAAAAAAGCTCCAAAACGCTTGAATAACGCGGTTTATTCCACCAAAGATAGACCCTTTTTTCGCCCAAATTTATAAATTTACTAAAATCCTCATCATCCGCGATCGCGGGGCTCATCGTGCTAAAAGCAACGTCGTAAACGCGGTTTGGATTAAAGTTTTTAAAATCGCTTTGCACGGCGGTTAAATTTAAAATATTAAATTTAGCCGCGTCTTCGAGCATGACTTTTAGCATCTCGCCCGAGATATCCATGCCGGTTATCTCGCGGCAAATTTGCGCTAAAAGTAGCGTATGCACGCCCGTGCCGCAGCCGATATCCACGACGCTTTTGTTCTCAAATTTGACGCCGAACTCCTCGATCTTAGCGTATAGCTGCCTTTGAAAAATGCTTGGCTTGCCCGTAAATCTCGTATAGCTCGACGCCTTTTTGTCCCACATCTCTTTCATTTTGTTTGCCTTTAATTTTTTGCTACAATTTTAGCGTTTTTAGGAGCGAAAATGAAAATTTTTTACTACGAATTTATCGTGGGCGAGGACGCCATCGACGTGAATCATCACGCAAACAACGCTCATTACGTCATCTGGATGCAAGAAGCGGCAAACGCGCACTCAAACGCCGTGGGCGACCTCATCGAAACAAATCTTGCGCAAAACCGCACGTGGATGGTGCGCAGGCACGAGATAGACTATCTGGGGCAGCTGTTTTTGGGCGATAAAGTGAGCGTGAAAACATGGACGCAGCCCGAAAAAAGAAGTTGCTCCAAGCGCTTTTACGAGTTTAGCAAGGACGGCGTACCGGTCGCTAGCGCAGTGACGACTTACGTATTTTATGATCTCGCGCGCGGTCGTCCGATCGCGATACCGCCGGAGATCGCAAAGCTTTACGAGGATTAGTTTTAAATCACCCGCGTCAAATTTGATTTTTAAATTTGACGTAGCAATCGCTTTTTATAAATTTGCGGCGAAATTTTTTCGGAAGCCGTTTTTTAAATTTAATGCCGGTAAAGCAAATTTGGGTTCGGAATTTATCGTCAAATTTAAGCGTAAATTTTAAAAGCAGTCGTCGCAAACGCCCTTAACCACGACGCTTTTGACGTGATTTTGTTTTAGGCGCGGCATGTCGATATTAGTCATCTTGTGGCAGACGTCGCAGACGAAATACGCCTTTGCCCCGCTTTCAAGCTCGTAGAAATTCTTGCGGTTATTTTCGCTTTTTAGCACGATGCCCTTAGCCTCAAAAAGATCCATACAGCGGTAAAACGTGGTTTTGTTTGCGCCTATATGAGCTAAAATTTCATCATAACTAAGCGGCGTGGCGGCGGCGTGTAAAATGTGTAAGATCTCGAGTCTAAGCGGAGTGATTTTGATATCATTTTTCGTTAAAAGCTCCTCAAAACCGGCTTTTTTTTCCAAATTTTCGCCCATATTTTTCCTCCGCGTTAAGAATTTTAGAGTATTATACCTTGAGAAAAATTAATTTGCAACTAAGTTGCTTTTGATATAATTTCGCCCAAATTTTAACACGGAAAGGATAAAAATGAGAAAAATTTTCGCGTTTTTATGTTTGGGCTTAGTTGCGCTATACGCCAAAGGACAAGTTAGTGTCAGTATTTTGCCGCAGGAGTATTTCGTCAAGCAAATCGCGGGCGACGCGGTCGAGGTAAACGTGATGGTGGGCAAGGGAGCCGATCCACACACATACGAACCAAAGCCTAAACAAATGACCGCGCTTGAAAAAAGCGACCTTTATTTTGCTATCGGGATCGAGTTTGAGGAGGCTTGGCTGCCGAAATTTCAAAAATCTTATCCAAACCTTAAAATCGTAAAAACCGACGCGGGCGTGGAAAAGATCAAATTTGAAGGCCACCACGAACACGCAGATCACGATCATCACCATGACGCCAAGCATGAGCATAAAAACGAACACGCAGATCACGATCACCACGATCACGAGCATCACCACGGCGAATTTGACCCGCACATCTGGCTAGATCCCGTCTTGGTAAAGATCCAAGCTAAAAATATCGCCGCCGCGCTAAGCGAAAAATATCCCGAGAACAAGGCACTTTTCGAGGCGAATTTGGCTAAATTTGAAGCTAAGCTTGACGAGCTTGACGGCTTTATCAAAAGCACTCTAGCAAACGTCAAAAACCGCGAATTTATCGTCTATCACCCGTCTTGGGGCTACTTTGCTAAACGCTACGATCTAGAGCAAATCGCAATCGAAGTAGATGGCAAAGAACCAAAACCGGCCGAGCTAAAAGAGCTCATCGAGGAGGCTAAAGAGCACGGCGTGAAGGTCATTTTCGTCGCTCCGCAGTTTTCTAAAAAAGCCGCGCAAACCGTCGCCAAAGAAAGCGGCGCAAGCGTCGTAGAGATCGATCAACTGCCGCTTGATTGGGACGCCGAGCTACGCAAAACGGCGCAAATTTTCGCAAAGAGCCTATAAATGAAATTCGGACGCATATTTGCCGTTTTCGCGCTTTTTGCGTCCTTTTTTAGCTTCGCGCACGCCTGCGCGCTTTGCGCGCTTTACACTCCTACCGCGCATGCCGACATTAAATTTAACCTGCAAGGCGAGACGATAAAAACGGTCGCCGTAACCTGGACATTTTCTGAAAATTTCACCGAACTCACGCTACAAAGCTACGACGAAAACGCCGACAAAGCGCTTAGTAAAAACGAAGCATGGAAGGTGCAAAAATCGCTGCTCGACTACATCGTGCCGCGCGGCTACCTAACTAGCGTGGGCTACTACGACGGCGCGGGCGAGACCGTAAATTTGCACGCCAAAACGCTCTCGCAGCGGGTTTATCTGGATGAGGGTAGGCTAAATTTCGAGTATATTTTAGAGCTAAATTTGGCGGTCAAGGACGGCCGCGTCGTAACGGTCGAGGTTTTTGACCACGAGGGATTTTTTAACTTTAAAATAAACTCGCCCGAGCCCTACGCGCTCACGGATAAAATTTATCTAGTTCCAAATGTAAATTTGAGCGCTGCATTTTTTGAGATGACTTCAAAAGCGCCCAAAATAGAGCCCGCAAAGCCCGAGCTTAGCTCGCTTATTAAGGCGCAAAATAAGCAAAATTTAGAGCAAATAGACGCGGCGGATAAGGCTAAATTTGACTCGGTTTCGGGCATGAGCCTTCAGTTTTTAGAGCGTCTAAAAGAGCTCATCAAGATAAATAGCGCCGAACTAAATGCGCTAAATTTCGCCCTGTTAGCCGCGGTTAGCTTTTTTTACGGCTTTTTGCATGCAGCAGGCCCCGGGCATGCTAAGATGCTAACGGCTAGCTACTTCGTCGCAAACGGCGGCAGCTACTCGCGCGCTCTAGTTTTTGCGATGAAGGTCGGCTTCGCGCACGTAGCGGGGGCGTTTTTGCTCGTGCTTTTTAGCTACGTTTTTTTAAACGCGTTTTTGACGAACAAGGTTAGCGATATGGCAGGCGCGATGACGAAAATATCAGCCGTAACGATCGTTTGCGTGAGCCTTTATATGATCTACGCTAAGATTAAGATTAAAAAAACGGCGCTAAAGCCTAAATTTAGCTTTGCTAGCACGTCCGTTTCGGCTGAAAAAGGCGCAAACCGGGCGAGTAAAGTTTTTGGCTCAAATTTAGCCTCAGCGTTAAATTTGAGCGCAAATTCCGTCAAATTTAGCCACGCCGCTCACGAGAGCGAGTGCGGCTGCGCGGCTTGCATGGCCTCTAACGAAGCGCCGAAAACCGCTAGCGAATGGCTCGTGGTGCTAGCTGGATCGCTCGTGCCGTGTCCTGGCACGCTGCTGGTTTTCGTGCTGGCATTTAGCCTAAACAGCTATGCGGCGGGGCTTGCTAGCGGCCTGTTTATGGGGCTTGGCATGGGCGCGGTGATATTTTTAGCGGCCGTTTGCGGCTTTAAGCTAAAGGGCGCGGCGAGATTTCGCGCGCTGCGGACTTGCTGCGAGTTCGCCGCGCTTTTTGTGATGCTGGGGCTTGGCGTTTTTATGTTTTATATTTCGGGTAAGGTGAGCGTTTTATGAGAGACGTTTCGGTGCGAAATTTAAGCTTTGGTTACGATGAAAACCTCGTGTTTGAGAGCATAAATTTAGAATACGATTGCAAGGATTTTCTAGCCGTCATAGGCCCCAACGGCGGCGGCAAAAGCACGCTTTTAAAGCTGATGCTAGGTCTAAACAAGCCAAGCGGCGGGACGATCGAGGTGTTTGGCCAGGAGCCAGCTAGCGTGAGCAAGGCCGTGGGCTACGTCCCGCAAAATATCCCGATAAATCAAAGCTTCCCGATGCGCGTGCTCGAGGTCGTTTTGATGGGGCGGATAGATAAAAAGTTATTTGGATTTTACGGCAAGGACGATAAGATAGAGGCCGAAGCGGCGCTGGAGCGCGTCGGGATGGGCGAATTTACGCGGCGAAAGATCGGCGATCTAAGCGGCGGACAGCGCCAACGCGTCTATATCGCGCGCGCGCTCTGCGCGAAGGCTAAAATTTTGATGCTAGACGAACCCACCGCCAGTATCGACACGAAGGGTCAAGCCGACGTCTATAAGCTGCTAAAACAGATCAATGCTGAAGGCACGGGCGTCGTGCTCATCAGCCATGACGTAAATTTGACGCTAAATTTCGCCACCAAGGTCGCCTACGTCAATCACGATCTTTTCATGCACGAGATCTCGCACGGCTCAAAGCAGGATTTTATCGAGCATTTGGCGAGAGATCATAGGCATTTTTGCGATGTGGAGGTGGCTTTAAAAGAGTGCGACTGCGGACATCGTTAGGGGGATTTGCGGCTCGTCTCGCGAGCGCTTTTCCGAGATTTCGCAAAATTTTCGCTCCGCAGGC
>CAUQMF010000033.1:0-18197 GCA_963518965.1 uncultured Campylobacter sp. | reverse complement strand
GACCTTGCCCACGCCTTTTACGCGCTGTAAAAACGGCTTTGCTTCGTCTTTTACCGTTTGCATGAGCGCGGTTAAATTTTCGTCCTTGCGGCTAACGAAAAAGCTCGCCACCTTGCCGCTATCGCTGTTGATCTTTTCTATCTCGGGCTGGGCGTCCAGCTTTGCCTTTGCGACCTTGTCGCGCACGTCGTTTGCGGCGACGTCGATGTTTTTCTTGAGATTAAACTCAACCAAAACGATGCTGAGGTTGTTAAATGTATAGGATCTAATTTTTTTGATACCGTCTATCGTCGAGACCTCGTCCTCGATTTTTTTAGTGACCCTGCTCTCGATGAGGCTCATATCGCCCGGCGCGTAGGTCGTGATCTTAACCAGCGGGATGACGACCTCGGGAAAGAGATTTACCGGCATCCTAAGAAGCGACATCGCGCCGAAAAATACGAGCGCGACGAAAAACATCAGCGTCGTAATCGGGCGATTTATAGCTAGTTTATACATTTTGCACCTTCGCCAAAACTGCCTTTTGCGTCAAATTTACCCGTCCGCCCTGCTGCGCAAAAAGCGTTTGGCGATTAGCGGCTAGTAAAATTTGCGCCGCGTCAAATTCGGGATTTAAATTTACGCCGCCTTGTTTATGCGATAAATTTAACCTGCTCGTTAAATTTGCATTTTTTGCGGCGGAGTCAAATTTAACGCGTACCGAATTTGAGCTCAAATTTATCTCGCTTTTCGTCTGCGACGTCAAATTTGAAACCCCCTCTACGCAGACGCTCAGTTTCTCGTCATAAAATTTCACGCTCGCAAGTCCGCCGTTTTTAAAGCCGTCAAATTCAAGCCCAGACGTTTTATTTGCGTCCTTTTTAGACTCAGCTTCCGTTTCAACCTGCGAGTCTGAGACGATATATCCCTCGCCAAAAAGTCCCGGCGTCAAATTTCGCGCCTGCACTTCGGCGTAAATTTTGCCGTTTTTCGTGTCGATAGTCGGATAGATGAGGCTGATCTCGCCGCGTCTTTCCTCATTTTCGCCGTCTAGTTTATAGATAAATTCGCTACCGATTTTTACGCGGTCTTTAAATTTCTCGTCAAAGCTAAGCTTGAGCTTGACGTCCGGATACGAAAAAATCGACATCAACTTTTGCGCTACGCCGCCCACGCCCTCGCCGACCTCGATGCTCTTGCCAGATATCGTCCCGTCAAAAGGCGCGAGTAGCTGCGTATCCTCGAGTCTTTTTTGCGCCAAATTTATCGCCAGATGCGCTCTGTTTTCGGCTAGCGCCGCGTTTTTAAAATCAAATTCCGCATTTTCAAAAGCCTGCTTCGAGCTCACGCTTTGAACGAGCTTAAATTTATCCAGCACGCTTTTTGCGTGGGCTTTTGCCGTCTGCGCGCTTTCTAGGTCGTTTTGCGCGAGCTTTACGGCTAGCTTTTCGCTCTCGTTTTCAAGCTCGAGCAGCACGTCGCCGCGCTTTACCGCAGAGCCGATTTCTACGTTTACGACCTTTACGATACCCACGGCTTTTAGCGCGAGCTGCGCGTCTTTTGCGGGCGCGACGTCAAAGCTCGCGTAAATTTTATCCTGTGCGCAAAGCGCAACCGCCGCGCTCAGTAAAAAAAGTAAAATTTTATTCATTTGCGCTCCGTTTTTTCGATATTTTCGGCAATCTTGCCGCCGCGCTCGTACAGATACTCCGCCTTTTTGATCTCAAATTTACTCTTGCTTAGCTCCAGCGCGCTGCCTGCGCTAAAGCTCTGAGCGGTCGCGTTTAAAAACTCGACGTATCCAAGCAGCCCGGCTTCGTACTTTTTGCTAACGGCATTTAGCGAGGTTTGCGCCGAGTTTAGCGCGCTTTTACCGGCGGCGATCTTTTGCTCGAGCGTCTTTAGGTCGTTTTTGATATTTGCTAAATTTAGCTCGTTTTGCAAGCGCTTTTGATCCAGATTTAACTTCGCTTGTAGCGCGCTTATGCGCTTTATCTCGCGCTGCTTTTTGTTTGCGCCAAAATCAAACGCCTTCCAGCTAAAGCCCAAAATCAGCTCGTTGGTGTTTAAATTCGGCTTAAAAAAGTCGTCGAAATAGGGCTCCAGCACGCTTCTATACTGCGCGGGCAGCAAGTTTCTATCATAATGCGTGCGCATAAAAGTGTAGGTGTTTTTGATGAAAATTTGCGGGTTCGTCTCGGACGCGGTTATTTTTTCGTCCTCCAAAGCGGCGGCAAAATTTAGCCTAAGCGCCTCAAGCTCCGGCTTTTCGCCTTTTTGCGGCGCGAAGTTATCGTCAGCAAGCGCGATCCTAGAGCCCGCCACGGGCTCGATATCTCTGCCCGTTAGAGCGTAAATTTGATTTTTTATCTCGTTTTGATTTTGCGAGATCTCGAGGCGTTCGGCCAGCGCCATGGCGTATCTAGCATTTATCGCTTCATATTCGCTCTCGTCGCTAAGCCCCGCGCGGTAGTATTTTTCCAGCCTATTTAGCGCGTTTTTTAGGTAGTTTATCTCGCCCTCTTTTGCCAGCGCGAGCTCACCCAGCGACAAAAAGCCAAAATAAAGCTTGGTCGCGTTAAGCGCAAGCAGGTTTTGATAATCCTCATTTTTTAAAATTTCAGCCGCGCTAAGGTGCGAAAGAGAGCTTAGCAGGGCTTCTCTTTTGCCGCCGTCATAAACTGCAAGCTCCAAAATAGCCCTTGCCGTGGCGGCTCTTTGCGGGCGCAGGACGTTTATGTCGCCGCTTAAAAAGCTGTATCCGCCCTCAACCCTGAGGCTTGGCATATACGCACTCTTTACGGCATCTTTTTGCAGCTGCGCTTTTTGCGGTTCGTAGTTTGAAATTTGAGCCAAATTTGAGCTCTGCGCAGCCAAAATCAGCTCGGGCAAATTCCCTTCAAATTTAACCTCCGAACCGCCTAAAAAAACACAAAAACTCAAAAATATATAAATTTTTTTCATCTAAACCCTTCCCTGTTAGCTCTGGGCGACGCGGGCTAAATTTGAGCGGATTTGCCCGCCCGGGGCCTGGCGCCGTAGATAAAATAAAATGAAAATTTAAGCGGCGCGCGGAGCATTTTTAAGATTATAGCGATAAAAAACCTAATGAAAGCTTTTAACGAGGTTCATGACGAGCAAATTCCACCCGTCCACAAGCACGAAAATAAGCAGCTTAAACGGCAATGAAATCATCGTCGGCGGTAGCATCATCATACCCATCGCCATGAGCACGGAGCTAACGACCATATCGATGACCAAAAACGGTAGATAAAGCAAAAAGGCTATCTCAAACGCCGTTTTCATCTCGCTAATCATAAACGCGCTCATCACTACCGTAAGCGGAATATCGTCGAAGCTTTGCGGGTTTGGCATATTTCTGATGCGTAAAAACAGCGCCAGATCTTTTTCCCGCGTATTTTTTATCATAAACTCGCGAAACGGCTTCACGCCGCGCTCAAAGGCCTCTTGGTAGCCGATTTGTTCGCTTAGATATGGCTGCACGCCCGCTTCATAGGCTTTCTTGCCCACAGGCTCCATGATAAAAAACGTAAGCACCATCGCAAGACTAATAAGCACCGTAGACGGCGGCATCTGCTGCGTACCCATCGCCTGTCGCAGGAACGAAAAAACGATAATGAGCCGCAAAAAGCTAGTCATCATAAAAATGAGCGAAGGAGCGAGCGTAAGGACGGTGAGGACCAGTAGGACGTTTAGCGAGCTAACTAGTTGAGTGGGCGTAGTAGGCGCGCTTAGGCTGAGATTTACGGTCGGGATCGTGACGTTATCCTCGCCGATCGCGACTGCCGCAAAGATAAAAAACAGCAAAAACGTCAGTTTTTTCAAATTTACTCCTGCGCGTCCAGTATGCTTTTTTGCGTTTTGGCTTTGTCGTCTAAATTTAACGAAACGAAGTGTATCTCGACCCTGCGGTTTTTCTCCCTACCCTGTTCGGTAAAATTCGTCGCAAACGGCTCAAATTCGGCCTTTGCGGACGCGGTTAGCTTTTTAGGATCGACGCCGTCTTTGATGAGTTCGCCAACTACGCTGATAGCTCTAGCCGACGATAGCTGCCAGTTGTCTCTAAACTCGCTGGAGTCCGGCTGCTCGCTATCGGTGTGGCCGATCACGTTTGCTACGACGTCCGGGGGTAACTTGGCTATTACCATCGCGATACGTTTTAAAAATAGCAGCGCATCGTCGTTTTGTAGCTTGGCGCTATCTTTTGCAAAAAGTAAATTTGCGGGTAATCTAATCACAAATCCGCTCTCGCTCTCCTCAAACGTGATTTCAGGCGAGCCGCTAGCGTGCAAAAGTTCGTTGATAGAGCGCAGAGTCTGCTCGAAATTTGATTTCACGCCCGTGCGTTCTTTGTTTGAGGTGGCGTGGTCGTCTTGGTTTTGCTCGGCGCTGACGTCTGGCTTTGCTCCGCCCTCAAGCACGCCTAGCGCTCCGTTTAGCGAGCCGATCGCGGCCTCTAGCTTCTTTGCGTCCATCGTACTCATCGAAAGAAGCAGTACGAAAAAGCAAAGCAAAAGCGACATCAAGTCGCCAAACGCCGCGAGCCACTCGGGTAAGCATTTGGGGCAATCACCCGGATCGATTAACTTTTTAGCCATTTTTTCTACTTATCAAACTGACTAACACGGTCTTTAGGCGGTAAAAACGATAGCAGCTTCATTTCAAGCGTCCTAGGGTTGTCGCCGGCTTGGATTGCCATTATGCCCTCTAGCATCAGCACCTTTGCCGTGCCTTCGTCCTTGTCGCGGATACTTAGGATATTTGCTACGGGCGAGCCCAGGATGTTTCCTATCATCGCTCCGTAAAGCGTAGTAATGAGCGCGACCGCCATCGACGGACCGATAGCCGAAGGATCGGACATGTTCATAAGCATCGCAACCAGGCCGATGAGCGTACCGATCATACCCATCGAGCCCGAAAAGCCCGCGATTTGCTCAAAAATTTTGATATTATCGCCGTGCCTCGAGCTAGACTGCTCCATATCTATCTCAAGTAGCGATCTGATGGCGTCCGGTTCGTTGCCGTCGACCGCCATGGATAAGCCTTTTTTTAGAAACGGGTCGGTTTCGTTATTTGCGTCGCTCTCAAGCGCCAAGATACCGTCGCGACGGGCTTTAGTGGAGTACTCGACCATTTTTTTTACGATTTCAGGCAGATTATATGTTTTTGGTTTTGCGGCAATGCCGTAAAACGTGCCTAGTTTTTTTATCTGCTCCATCTTAAAGCCGATCATCAGCGCGCAAATCGTGCCGCCAAAAACGATCAAAACCGAGGGAATATCGATATAAGCTCCAATTCCGACGCCCATTTGCATCGAACCTAGCAAAAGCACCATAACAACTATCCAACCGACGACGCTACCTAAATCCATCTTGAACTTTCCACCTATAAAATTTGGTTTGTATTTTAGTTTTTTTTAGTTGAAAAAACAGTTAAACTCAGGCTAGCTATTTGCAAAATACGTTCCAAACCGGCATAATTTTTTTCAAAAATCGCATTTTGGTTTAAATTTCGATTTTTGCGCGCTTTGGGCGATAAAATTTATCCTAACGTTTAGGCGCGATTTTAGACGTAAATTCAGCTGATACCGTTGGGTTAAATTTTTAAAAAGAAAGCAAAATTTAAGGCGGCAAATCTACCGCCTTTACTAGAGTTAAATTTGATCGAATTTAAGGTAAAATTTTAAGTATTAAGGCGCAAAGCTAGGCTAAGCTTAGCTAAGCTCTTTTTGGCTTAAACGCCCTTTTTGCCGTCATATAAAAGCCGCTAAATATAAAAAGCGCCATCAAAAGCGAAACTACCGACCACAAAATTTTACCAGCAATCCCGAAAAAATACCCCGTATGCAGCTGATAGTTAGTGCTCTTTACCATGCCTACGGTTATGCCCTCGGTTTGTTTTTGCTCCGCCATCTTGCCCTCTTTTACGTTTACGGAGGTCATTTTCGGACGAGCGGTGCTAGGCGCGTCGGGTTCGTAGTATCTGACGTTTATCTTATCTCCGGCCGCGAGCATCAGGCTAAATTCCTTATACTCTATACCGCTTGATTTAAATATCTCGTAAGCTCTCTGCACATCGCTAAATTTATACTCGGCGCTCTTTTTTCCCTCTGTTTTTGCGGGCGCGCCCTCTTTGCGCTCGGCCTCTTTAGGCAAATTTTGCGCGCTAACGAAAAGCTCAGTCACCGCGCCGTTATACCAGCGGTACGACCACATGAGTCCGGTTAGACAGATGACGAGATAAATCACCGCGCTTAAGGCGCCTAAACTCGTGTGCAGGTTGTGAAAAAGGGCGTATTTTTTGAGTTTAAAATTCGGCTTTATCGCCTCGGCAAATTTGCGTTTTATCCTTGGAAAATGCAACCAAATGCCGCTTATCACGAGCACTATCATCGCGACCGTACTAGCGCCTACAATCTGCTTACCGACCTCGCCCGCGGTTTTATTGCCAGTTAGCGCAAAGCCTAAATTTCGGTGCAGCGACATTACGGTGCGAACAAAGGCCACTCCATAGTCCTTGCCGATGATCTGCGCGGTATAGGGATCAACCAAATAGGCATCGCTATTGCTAGCATAAATTTTGATCGCTTCGTTTTCATTTTTCGGCGGCACGAGCCTTGCCGGCTGTTTAACGCCCGTTTGCTCGCTAAAGCTTTGCAAGATTTTTTCCGTGCTTAGCATTTCGCCCGTTTTTTCGACCTTGACGGAGTTTAAATTTATGATCTCCTCAAGCTCGTGTTGATACGACAAAATCGCGCCCGTAACGCCGATAACGAGTAGCGGAACGGCAAAAATAATCGATAAAATCAGGTGGAGATTAAACAAAAACTGATTTCTTCTTAAAGCCTTTTTTAAAAATGAAAGCAAGTTGCATCCTTTAAATTTGATTTTGATTATATTCAAAGGTCGTGATTATATAAGTTAATGCTTAAGAAATTGTTAAGTCCAAAAAGCATTAATCCCGTATTTAGCAAATTTGAGATAAAATCGCTCAAATTTAAACAAGGAAAAAAGATGAGCGATATCGGCGTAGTGGTGCTTGCCGCGGGGCTTGGCACAAGGATGAAATCAACCAAACCAAAGGTGCTTTTCGAGCTTTGCGGAGAGCCGATGATTATCCATATTTTGCGCAAGGCTTATGAGATCAGTAGCGACGTGAGCGTGGTTTTGAGCTATCAAAAAGAGCTAGTGGAAGCTAAAATCAAAGAAATTTTCCCTCAAACTAAAATTTACGAGCAAAATTTAAAGGATTTCCCGGGCACTGCGGGCGCGCTAAAAAACATACCGCTAAATAGCGAAAAAACGCTGATTTTGTGCGGAGATATGCCGCTTATAAAAACCAACGACCTAATCCGCCTAAGCGCGGGAAACTCAGACGTTGCGCTAAGCGTTTTTGAGGCGGCAGATCCGTACGGCTACGGCCGCGTGATCATAAATAACGGCAAAGTAGAAGCCATCGTCGAACAAAAAGACGCAACCGAAACGCAAAAAATGATAAAAAGCGCAAACGCCGGCTGCTACTGCTTTAAAAGCGAAGTTTTGCGCGAGATTTTGCCTCTCATCGGCAACGAAAACTCGCAGAAAGAATTTTACCTAACCGACGCGATAAAAATCGCAAACAAGCGCGGTCTAAAGTGCTGGGCCATCAGCGTCGAAGAGCAAAATTTCATGGGTATAAACGATAAATTTCAGCTCAGTATCGCCCAAAATTTGATGCAGGACGAAATCAAAAAAAATTTGATGAAAGCGGGCGTACTAATGCGTCTGCCAAATAGCATTTACATCGATGCTAGGGTAAAATTTGAAGGCGAATGCGTCATCGAAGAAAACGTAAGCGTCATCGGCGAATGCCTCATCAAAAACTCCGTCATCAAAAGCGGCTCGGTCGTAGAAAGCTCCGTCGTCGAGGACTCAGACGTAGGCCCTCTAGCGCACCTGCGCCCAAAATGCGAGATTAAAAACACCCACATCGGAAATTTCGTCGAGCTAAAAGCAGCCAGACTAAACGGCGTTAAAGCAGGCCACCTAAGCTATTTGGGCGACTGCGAGATAGGCAGCGGCACAAACGTAGGCTGCGGCACGATCACGTGCAACTACGACGGCAAAGCCAAGCATAAAACGATTATCGGCAAAAACGTCTTCATCGGCTCGGACACCCAGCTAGTTGCTCCCGTAAAAGTCGGCGACGACGTGCTAATCGCCGCGGGCAGCACCGTAACTAGCGACGTACCCAGCGGCGCGCTAGCCATCAGCCGCACGAAACAGGTAAATAAAGAAGGCTTTTTTTATAAATTTTTTAACGGCGCAAAAAGCGACGAAAATGCTAAAAAATAAAAAAATTTTGCTCGCGGTTTGCGGCAGTATCGCGTTTTATAAGGCTTATGAAATTTTATCCGCGCTAAAAAAAGAGGGTGCGGACGTGCGGGTTATGCTTAGCGAAGGGGCTCTTAAATTTTGCTCTGAAGCCGGCTTTGAAGCGCTGTGCGAGCATAAAATTTTAACCTCGCGTACGGAGAGTTGGCAGGACGGACTAAATCACATCGCCTACGCCAAAACCGATCTAATCCTCATCGCGCCCGCGAGCGTAAATACGATAAACAAGCTTGCAAGCGGCATTTGCGATAACGTCTTCATGCAGACTCTGATCGCTAGCCCGGCTCCCCTACTCATCGCGCCCGCAGCCAACGATAAAATGCTAAATCACTTCTCTACGCGCAAAAATTTCGAGTTTTTAGCGGCAAACGGCGCGAGATTTATCGAACCGGTAGAAAAAACCCTAGCCTGCGGCGATATGGGCAAAGGCGCGCTGGCAGACGTTTCGACGATAATCTACGAAACAAAAAGAATGCTAACGGAGCCAAAATTTAAAGGACAAAAGGTGATCGTAACGGGTGGCGCCACGAGCGAAAAGATCGACGACGTAAGAGCCGTGACGAATCTATCCAGCGGCAAGATGTCGCGGGCGCTTGCCGACGCATTTTACTACGCGGGTGCGGACGTGACACTGATAGCTAGCTTTGAGACGGCGAACGCGCCCTATAAAACGCTCAAATTTCAAAGCTCGGCGGAGCTAAAAGAGCTACTGCACGCAAATTTGACGGACGCAAATTTACTCGCGATGGCGGCTGCGGTTAGCGATTACGTTCCAAAAACCAAATTTGAAGGCAAGCTAAAAAAGCAAAACTTAGGCGAAATTTGGACGCTGGAGCTAGCGCAAAACGATGACGTTTTGGCCTCCTTGAAAGACTTTAAAAACGTCAAAAAAATCGGCTTTAAAGTGGAAACGGACGCCGCAAACGCCATGCAAAACGCAAAAAATATGCTTGAAAAAAAGAGCCTAGACGCCGTTTGCCTAAACGTGCTGGGCGGCGAGGTAAATTTCGGCTCGGATAGCACGCAAATCACCTTTATAACGAGCCGTGACGCGCAAAATATCGCGCTAACGTCCAAAGAGGACGCGGCGCGGCAAATCGTAAATTTAGCAAGTACGCTATGATAAATCCCGTCTCACGAGTGCAAAAAATCGCAAGCGGCGGCGCGGGTACGGCTCTAAACGCGAGCCTGCCCATCAGCATCAAAGTCGCCGAAAAGACTGGCTACAATCGATACAATCTCAAAATGGGCAACAAAATCCTAAGCACGAAAAGCATGAAAAGCCTCGACGTGGACGGCGAATACTGGGGCGAGATCGCAAGCGGCACCGAAAATATCGTGATAAGAAATCTCTTTAAAAAGCCAAGCTTAGCCTACGCCGCGCCTGAGGGACTCGCGCTGATAGAAAGGCTGATAAGCGAGCCCGATCTAAACTGGTTTTATGAATATATATTTAACGGTCTTAGCGCGGCAGACTCGCGAGAAACGTTTGAAAATCTAGCCCAGATGCTGCTTGCGCTGCAAAAAAATATCATTAATATTTCGTTTGTTTATAACGGCGCAAAAGGCGTTTTCCAGATGAAATTTGACGGCGCCCGCACGAGTCAAATTTACCTCGTTTTTTCAAATTTCGCTCCGATTATTTTTACGCTAAAAGGCGCCAGGATAATCAATGCGCAAACGCCGTTTGACAAGGTTGCTAGGCTCTTGCGAGACGAGTTTAGCTGCGAAGCGCAAACGACTCAAAACATCGCCGCTTTCTTTGATCCAAGCGGAAAAATAATTGATTTTAAGGGCTAAAATGAACAAGCTAAATCACCTCGCCATCATCATGGACGGCAATGGCAGATGGGCCAAAAGCCGCGGTTTGCTACGCACTAAAGGGCACGAAACGGGCGCAAACGTCGTGGAGCAGATGTGCGAGTTTTGCATCGACGAGGGCGTGGCGGTGCTGAGCCTTTATGCATTTAGCACCGAAAACTGGAAGCGCCCAAAGAGCGAAGTGGCCTTTTTGATGGAGCTTTTACATAAGTTTTTGCTATCAAAACGCGAGAGTTTTATCAAAAACGGCATCAAATTTAACGTTATCGGCGACGAAAGCCCGCTAAGCGATAAGCTAAAAAACGAGATTAAGGATATCAAAAACGCGACCGCTCAAAACTCGCGGTTAAAGTTAAATTTAGCCCTAAACTACGGCGCAAAAGATGAAATTTTAAGAGCTTTTAAAAGATTTTGCGAGAAAAACGGAGGAAAGTTTGACGCCCAAAACCTAGCCCTAAATTTAAGCGAAGATAGCCTGCAAGCCTGCCTTGATGAGCCAGCACCCATCGACCTTCTCGTGCGCACGGGCGGCGAGCAGAGACTGTCAAATTTTATGCTTTGGCAGGCTAGCTACGCCGAGTTTGCTTTTACGCCTACGCTTTGGCCAGATTTTACCCGCGAGGAGCTGGCTCAGATAACGGCCAAATTTAAGAAAAAAGATAGAAGGTTTGGCGGACTTTAAAATTTGGTGTTTTTGACTGCTGCTATCTTTTAAATTTACGTCGTTTTATTTGATTCGCTCGCCGAGAAAGTGCCTTTAAATTTGACAAATAAAAGCCTTGCCGCAACGCTATTTTCCATAAATTTTGAACCGAAATCTTTAAATTTAAAATCATTCAAGGCAATATTTCGCTAAAATCGCCTTTAAATTTTGTGTTTTATGCTTTTTGCGGCGCAAATAACGAGTCCAATTTTAGTTCAAATCGCGCGGCAAATTTGCGCGAACATTGCTTAAAAACGTCGCCGCTAGCCCAAAACAACCGCAAGCAGCCAAATGCATTATAAATTAAATTAGGAGAGTTATGATTTTCGCCGTTGTATTTTTTATTTTATTGTTTTTTATCTTGGGCGCCGTAGTCGGCAGCTTTAGCAACGTCCTGATCTACCGCATGCCGCGCGGCGAGAGTATAAATTTCCCCGCCTCGCACTGCCAAAGCTGTAAAACTCCGCTAAAACCGTATCATAACATCCCGATTTTTGCATGGCTGTTTTTACGCGGCAAGTGCGCGTTTTGCGGCGAAAAAATCAGCTTTCAGTATCCTCTAGTTGAGCTTGCTGGCGGCCTACTTTGCGTGCTTGCGTATTGCGTTGAGACGCACGGAATTGAACCCCTTACAGACGGCTTTTACGCCGCGATTTTTAAGGCGGCGATGCTTGGCATCTGCTTTATCTTGCTGCTAGCGCTTAGTCTGATCGACTTTCGTTACAAGGCTGTTCCAGATCCGTTACTTTTTGCCAGCGTCGCATTTTCGCTACTTTACGGTTTTAATCTACCCGCCTCTTTTGACTCGGATGGGCTTTTATTTGCATTTGATTCGTTTATAAACGCTGCGATTTTTATGTTTGCCTTTTGGCTACTGCGCGCAGTCGTTAGCCTAGCTCTCAAGCGCGAAGCCATGGGCTCTGCGGACATCTTTATCGCGGGTGTTATGGGCGCGATCTTGGGCATAAAGCTTGGCCTCATGGCGATCTACGTCTCGGCGCTACTGACGCTGCCAGTCTACGTCATCGTGCGAAAACGAGGATACGAGCTGCCTTTCGTACCGTTTTTGAGCCTTGCTACGCTTATCGTTTATGCGTTTAAGGATCAGTTTTTTTTACTAATGAGGCTCATTTATGGATAGAACGGCGCGCTATCTCTTATCAAACTTTCTAGGCACGTTCGCATCGCTATTTGCGACGCTTTTTCTCATTATGTCAATCGTGTTTTTTATCCAGATCGCGCGCATCACCTCCTATATCGAGATTACGTTTTTAGAGCTTTTTAAGCTTTATATGTTTATGCTGCCCAGAGTACTGCTTTTTACCGTACCGATCGCGTTTTTTGCATCGCTTGCGCTTATGTTTTTCAGGCTTTCTCGCGAAAACGAGAGTATCGTGCTTTTTACGCTCGGATACTCGCCCGTTAGGATCGCTAAATTTTTCCTCATCGTTAGCGGCGCAGTCTCAATCTTTCTCATCGTTACCGCAATAGTGCTGATTCCTACGGCTGCGGAGCTAAACGCGAATTTCGTCTCATACAAAAAAACCGTCGCCAAGCTAAATTTAAAAACGACCGAATTCGGACAAAAATTCTCCGACTGGATGGTCTTCATCCAAAACGAAAAGAGCGACGAAAACGGCACTCTTTACGAGGGCGTGACGCTTTATTCGCCAAAAGATGGCGCGCATAGGTTCGTTCTAGCCAAAAACGCTCGCCTAACCAATAGCAATGCCACGCTCGAGCTTACGCTAGCCGAGGGTAAAATTTACGATATCGGCGATACCTCGTGGCATAAAACGGACTTTGGCACGATGAAGATCCGCACCGTCCAAGAGGACAGCGTCGCGCAGACGAAGTCGTTTTGGCAGTATTGGCAAATGATGAGCGAGGATAAAAAGCGCGCCAAGGACTTTGCTACCTACGTTCTCATCGCGCTTTTCCCGCTAGCGACGACGCTTTTTGCTTTGAGCCTTGGTATCGTGACCTACCGCTACGAAAAGGGCTTTGTATATTTTGGGATATTTGGCGTGCTTTTTGGCTATTTTACGCTTATTATGCTCTTTAGTTCGCGAGTTTTCATCGCGATTGCGGCGATATTTTCGCTATTTTTTATCGCCTCTATTTTTAGCTTTAGGGCTAAAATTTTAAAAAGATACTAAGTGCGCCTTAAGCTCATTTTTAGCTACGACGGGTCGAAATTTCAGGGCTCGCAGACTCAGCCGCACGAAAACGGCGTAGAGGACGCTCTGGGCGCGGCTCTAGCGCATGTGGGCATTTTTAGCAAAATAATCTCTAGCTCGCGTACCGATAAGGGCGTGCATGCAAACAACCAAGTAGCCTGCGTCGAGTGCGGCGAGCATTTTAAGGACTTTACGCGTCTAAAATCGCTCATCAACCGCCACGCTCACCCCGCCGTTCACGTTAAATTTATAAGCCGCGTGCAGGACTGCTTTCACCCGCGCTACGACGCTACGGCTAGAGCCTACCGCTACATCGTAAATCACGGCGAGTTTTCGCCTTTTTTGGCGCCCTACGAGACTTTTTTGCCGAGATTTGACCTAAATTTAGCAAACGAGCTGCTTGAGCTTTTTGTCGGAGAGCATGATTTTAGCGCGTTTATGAAGCTTGGCAGCGACGTCAAAAGCCCCGTGCGGAGCGTCACAAAGGCATTTTGTTACGCGCGCGGCGAGCGGTCGATCATCGTTTTTAAAGCAAACGGCTTTTTGCGCGCCCAGGTTCGCCTAATGGTCGCTAGCGTTTTAAAAGCACTCGAGCTTGCAAAAAGCGGCAAATCTAAAGAAACAGACGCGCTAGAGTTTAAATTTGAATGCACGCGGAAGGCAAAACCGGACGGCAAGGCAAATTTAAACCAAAACAGCCGCGAAAAAAACTTAACCGCAAGCGACGGAAGCGTAAATTTGACCGCCGAACACGTAGTTTGCGCCGTCTCAAATTTTGACGCTACAAACTCAAATTTAAACAAAGCCGCAAGCACAGATACCGAAAAAGATCGCGCAAAAATCGGCAATAAAAACTCAAACGGTTGCCGCGATACAAATTTCCTCAAAGCAAAAGAGCTTTTACGCCGAGCTATCTACGAGCAAAAGCCGCTCACGCGTATCCCTGCACCGCCAAACGGCCTTTATCTAAACCGAGTTTTTTATGAATGATAAACCCAAAAATAAAAGAAGCCATCGACGCCGTAACGCAAAAGCAAAAAGAGTGCAAAAAAGTAGTCAAAAAATACGCTACGTTTATGACTATAACGACATTTGTCGCGCCGATACTACTTTTTATTATTATGGAGCGACGCTTTGAAATATTCTTTCTTTCATTTGCAGTCATCCCAATATACGTCACGCCGAGGATTCCAAAAGTAGAAAAAACGCTGGAAGAGTATAGGAACTTCTACAAAAACGTTTTTGTTAGCACGGTAGTTGCCGATATAGATAGTAATTTTATATATGAGCCTCAAAAAGGCATCAGTGCAAACGAATTTTATAAAAGCGGAATATACAGACGCGTAAATTTTTACGGCGAAGACCAAATAAGCGGTACTTACGCTAATGTCAAATTTCAATTAAGCGAGGCTATAAAAGTAGAAAAAACATACGACTCAAATGGCTCAAAAAACCCTTATCTGGCGCTTTTGAGAGCAAGCAAGGTTATATACGACGAATACATGGACTTTAACGGTACAGTACTAGTCTGCTAGTTTTATAAAAATTTCAAATGACAAACGATAATAGACTATAAGAAGTTGATAAATACGAAAATATCTGGCGAAAAAGAGATACTTGACGATACGGAGTTTAACGACGAATTTCGCGTATTTACCGACGACAAAATAGAAGCGCGCTATCTCTTAAGCCCCGGTTTTATGCAACGTTTGCGCGAGGTTAAGCAGGGTTTTGGCAGCGCCGTATCGCTAAGCGCGGCATTTATGGACGATAAATTTTATCTCTTTTTAAACGGCGCAAAAAACCGTTTTGAAAGTTCGCTATTGGACCCGCCGCTAAGCCTTTCTGACGCGCAGGCCATAAAAGACGAGATATTGCGGCTGTTACGCGTCATAGACGAGTTAAATTTGGGCCTTGACGTTTATAAATAATTTTGCTTGGGCGGTAAATTTCGCCAACGACGAGCTTAAAAATTTGACCGAGAAATCGGTCCACAAATTTAAACATAAATTTGAGTTAAACGCGCAAAACTTCGCAACGCCGCGCGAAATCAGTCGCTCGTAGCGAAGCCTATTTTCAAATTTAACGGCACTAATCTAAAATAAATACAGCCGGCGCTTTCCCGTAAATTTGAGCCGAATTTACAAAATATCCCTCTGCCCTTTTGCGTTTACCGGGCTTAGCACGCCCATTTGCTCCATCTGCTCAATGATCGTAGCTGCGCGGTTGTAGCCGATTTTTAGGCGGCGTTGCAGATAACTGATAGAGGTTTTTTGCTCGCTTAGAACGATCTCTTTAGCCTCTTCGTAGAGCTCGTCTAGCTCGCCCGCGATCGCAGTACCGCCACCTGCACCGCTGCTAGCGCCATCCTCAGCTAGAAATCTCTCGTCGTAGACCACCTCTTGCTGCGCTTTTAGGAAATTTACTATCACGTCGATCTCTTTTTCGCTAGCAAACGGCGCGTGCAGTCTGATGACGCCGGGGCTTCCAGGAGGCGTAAATAGCATATCGCCGCGCCCCAGCAAGCTCTCTGCGCCCATTTGATCTAGGATTACCTTGCTATCGATGCGCTGACCGACGCGGTAGCTGATACGGCTAGGCAAATTTGCCTTGATTAGCCCCGTCACGACGTCCACGCTGGGGCGCTGGGTGGCTACGATGAGATGTATGCCGCTGGCCCTAGCCATCTGCGCCAGACGCCCGATATATAGCTCCACGTCCTTGCCGCTAGTCATCATGAGATCGGCTAGCTCGTCGATGATAACGACGATGTAGGGAAACTGCTCGCCGCCTTCTTCTTTCATCTTTTCGTTGTAGCTTTCGATGTTTTTGGTGCGAGTGTGGCTCATTATCTTGTAGCGGCGCTCCATCTCGGCGACCATGTTTGATAGCGCGGTGATGGCCTGCTTAGCCTGCGTGATGACGGGCGTTAGCAGGTGCGGGATGTCGTTATAGATGCTAAATTCAAGCATCTTTGGATCTATCATCATCAGACGCAGCGTCTGCGGGCTGTTGCGATATAGCAGGCTTAGCAGCATCGCGTTTATGCCTACGCTCTTACCCGAGCCCGTCGTCCCCGCGATTAGCAGATGAGGCAGCTTTTTTAGATCGGTGATAAAGGGCGCGCCTACGATATCCTTACCTAGCGCGATAGTTAGCGGACTGCTCGAGTTTTTAAAGACCTCGCTATCTAAAATTTCTTTTAGATAGATGGTTTCGATATTTTGGTTAGGCACCTCGATGCCTACGACGTCTTTGCCCGGTATGGGCGCTTGGATACGTATAGTCTGCGCGCGCAAAGCCATAGCTAGATCGTCTTGCAGGGTTAAAATTTTACTCACCTTGATATGCGGCGCGGGGCGAAACTCAAACGTCGTAACGATCGGCCCCGTATAGGTGCGCACGACGTCGCCGTCTATTTTAAATTTACGCAGTTTATCGAGCAGATCGGATATCTTTTGATCGATTTCGGCTTCGTTTACGCTGTTTGAGCGTCTCGGCGGGTCGGCTAAAAATTTAAGCGGCGGCAACGCAAAATCCTTAGGCTTTTCGACCTTGCCTTTTTCCATTTGTTCGAGTAGCTTTTTGTTTTCGGCGACTTCGTTTAGGATCTCGACGCCGTTTATGGTAACCGCCCCTATCTCGTTAGCTTCTAAATTTAACTCGCCTTCATCTGATTCGTCTGATTCGTCGTTACCGAAATCTTGCACTTCATCTTTCAAATTTTCATTATTTTCATCGCTTAAATTCGCCTCGTTCGTTACTTTTTGCTTCTTGATTCGTTTAGGCTTTTTTTGCGATTTAGGCTTAAGCTCGGCCGCGTTTTCAAATTTATATTCGTTGGCGCTAGGTTCTACAAAGGCCTTTTTTAGGATAGCTAGGATGTTATCTTGCGCGATGAGACCAAAGCTAAGCACAAAAAGCATCACGATAAAAACCCACATGCCTATCACGCCGATAACGTCTTTTAGCGCCTCGTTTGCGCTATTTGCTACTAGTCCGCCGTAAATAGCGTTTGAGCCTGATTGAAACATCAAAAACGCCAAAAAAAGCAGCGCCGCTCCGAGCGCAGTTTGGGCGAATTTTGCGTCAAAGCCGTCAAAATATTTGTAAACATAATACGCAAAAAATATAAAAACAAACGGATAAACGTAAGCTATAAAACCGAAAAGCTTGAAGTTCCAAAGCCCGATCGCGTTGCCCAAGCTCCCGACAAAATTTGCCGCAGGCGCTATGGTAGCAATCCCGAAAAATATCAAAAAACAAACGACTATAACTAAAACCGATTCTCTTAAAATGGCGCGTCCTTTAAATTCGGTAAATTTAAATTTGCGGGAGAGCGAATTTTAGAGCCGAATTTATCAAATTTGACCCCATTTTCGCTCCGCCCGCTTTGATAACGAAACTTTAATAAAACGGTAGATTATAGCGAGTTTTTACATATAGTTTAATAAAGAAAGCTGGTTTATCTTAGCCACGGACTGTAGCATCGCCTGATACGACATCATTTTTTGCATGAGGTTCATATAGGTCTCGACGTGGTCTGCGTTTGTGATATCGGCCTTGACGGTTTTTACGTTTACCTCCATGACGCTAGCATGCGTATTGGTTTGTATTAGCGCATTGGTTTGATTTCCAACTTTAGTGCGGATTTTGTTTACGTGATCGGCGATATGATCCAGTCTCTCGATCGCGCCCTGGATACCGGAGTTTCGCGGATGCTCGCCCTGGCTATCGGCGCGGTATTGACCGCTTCTTACAGCCTCTATCATCCTATCCAGGTCATCAAAAATATCCACGCTCGGGCTATCTATCTCAACGCCGTTATTTGCCGAAAAGCTCCACAGCGAACCCTTGCCCTGGGATGTAGCCGGCGTAGCTCCGGTGCTGTCTCCGGCAAATTTATCGGCATTTACCTCATCGTATATGCCTACTTTGATCGGAGTGACGGCATTTTGCTTGTCGGTTACTTTTATACGGCCGCGATGATCCATATTTGCTTCGACGCTGCCTTGCGAATTTGCGATGGCTTGTTTGTAGGCGACATAGTCGGCTTGCGTATTGCCGCCGGCACCAGCAGGGACGCTATCACTAGCGACCATGCCGATGATGTCGTTTAAC
>CAUQMF010000032.1:0-18453 GCA_963518965.1 uncultured Campylobacter sp. | reverse complement strand
AATCAAGACTTACGAGGACAAAGACATCAGACGCGAGTTTTTTGAAAATTTCTTGAAAGCCGAACGCGAAAAGGGGACGGATATAATGGAGCTTTTAAGAAAACTAGGTAAAATAGGGCTTGATCTAAAAGCCTAAGGAGTAGCCTTGAAAATACGAATCTACTATGAAGATACCGATGCGGGCGGCATAGTCTATCACGCAAACTATATAAAATACTGCGAGAGGGCGCGCAGCCAGATGTTTTTTGACTCGGAGGTTAAGCCTTTTAGCAAGGACGGGCATTTTGTCGTGAGCGAGATTTGGGCGAAATTTAAAAAACCGGCCGCCCTGGGCGATCTGCTCGAGGTAAAAACGAGCGTGGCAAGCCTGAAAAAAGCCTCCGCGCTCATAAATCAAAAAATTTATAAAATCGCAAATTTAAGCGGAGAATGCCAGCCCGAACTCGTCTTTGAGGCGGACGTCGAGGTCGCGTTTGTTAGCAACCTAAGGCCTGCTAAGATGAGCGAGGAGATAGTGGATTTTCTCTCCTCTTATTGCTCGTAAAAGCCGTATTCGCCGGCTTTTAAAACCTTCGTATCATAGATGATCTGCGAGTCCTCGACGCTCTGGCTAAAAAGCCTCTGCGCGCCGCGGTTTAGGTAGGTCGCGTAGATGTAGTCAAGCCCGGCGCTAGCGGAGTAGCCCACCCAGTTGAAGTTTAAATTTTGCCCCAAAATTTCGTTATTTGAGTCCAGCGCGCCGTCGGTTTTAGAAATCGAGTTGGCTATGTAGAGCTTTTCTCTGTCTTGCGGTTGCGTGAGCTTAAAGATACTTGGCGCATAGTTGATCTGGGTGCTTAAAAGGGCGTTAAATTTGACGTCGTAAAGGCGCATTTGAGAGCTTACCATCGAGGCTTTTACGAGCGGAACGTTTAGAAAAACGGTCGCGCCGCTTAGCCTTGAGTTACCGGATAATATCGGCTTTAGATCGGTCGCGCCGCTTGCGATCTCGTTTTCGTAGGCTAGCCCGCCGCTAAGCTCGTCCGCGTAGCGATTTAGCGCCGCACCTAGCGCGCTACCGTCGGAAAACGCCGCGACTTGGCCGTTTGAGAAATTTAGCAGCTTCTCGACTTGTCCTTTGTAGTCTATACCGCCGAATATCAAATTATCCTGCGGCGAATCGACGCTAGAGATGTGCAGGGTCGGCACGAAAGCCGTCATGGCGGGGTCTAAAACCTCGTTTAGATATTTTGCGCCCACAGGCGTAAACGGCGCGATGATATAGGAGATATTTTCGCTTCTAGCCCGTGCTAGGGCGCCGTCGATAGCGCTTGGGGCTTCGTTGCCGATGTTGTAAAATTTAACGTCGATAGGGGCGTTTTGTCTGACGATGTAGGCGATAACCGCGTTTGAGACGACGCCGGCGTAGCTTTTTATGCTATCTTGGGGGATGATGACGGCGATTTTAAACTCGGCGTTTGAGTTTGGCGTCAGGCTTTCGCCGCCTGCGTTTGCATGGGGGTCGCTTAGAGCGTTAATGGCTTGCAAAATTCCTTGATTCGAGCTGTTTTCGTAGCGAGCCAACAAGCTGTGCAAAAGACCTTCTTTAACGAGATCAAGCAAGCAAGCATCGTCGCATTTTGCCGGTTCTAAATTTATATAAATTTCGCTCGCCGGCGGTATATCGGAGGCCTTTTCGCTCCTGGCAAACAGCGCCGAGCAGATCAGTAAAGCGGTTAAAATTTTTCTCATAGGTACTCTTTTATCTTTTTTAAATCGCTGAAAAACAGCTCTTTTTTGCTTGGATTTTTCGCTACGACGCTTGGCGAATAAGTCGCCAGCAAGGCCGAGTGTTTAAATTTCATTATATTTCCCCTTATTGCCTCAAAGCTTTGCGCGCTTTGTTTTATCATTTTGTAAAAGACCTCTTCGCCAAGCGCTACGATGAGTTTTGGCGCGACTAGGCGGGCTTCCGCGCTAAAATACGGCTCGCAAAGCTCGTATGCGCTTGCCGGAACTTTGGCGGTGGGTTTGCATTTTAGTAAGCTAGTGACGTAAATTTCGTCCTTTTTTAGTCCGGCCAGCTCATTTAAATTTTGTAAAAATTTATCGTCGCCTGCTAAAAACTTTCCGCTCGCATCCTCGGTGGCGTTTGGCGCGTCAAATACGAAAACTACTTTAGCACTTTTATCTCCAAGGCCCGTTAGCGCGTGGGTTGCGCTCTTGCAAAGCTCGCATAGATTGCACTCTTTGATGCTCGCGTTTAGTTCGGCAATGCTGCTTGGCAAGGCCGCGGACGAAGGCGAAAAATCGGCAAATTTATACCCGAACGCCCTCAGATAGTAAAGCTCTCTTAAAATTTCGTTTGCGTAACTCATCGCGCGATGATATCCAAAAGGGCGTTAAAAACAGATAAATCAAAGCGCTAGTTTGCTTAAATTTTCGCCGTCCAAGCGGTAGTTTCGCCACTGCTCGGGCTGGTTTTTCGCGCCCATTTTTTCGTAAAATTTGATGCCGGGCTCATTCCAGTGCAGGCACGCCCACTCGAGACGCTGGAGGTTTTCGTCCTTGCAAATTTGAGCTAGATGCCTAAAAAACTCTTTTCCTATGCCTTTGTTGCGATGCTCTTTTTGGACGTACAAATCCTCCAAATACATCCCGCCAAGCCCCAAAAAAGTGGAGAAGGTGTAAAAATATATCGCGTAGGCTATGATTTTACCCTCTGTTTCGCAGACTAAAATCTTGGCGTAGTTTTTCTCAAAAATAGACCCCGCGAAAATTTCCGGCGCAAATTTGACATGACCGCTCATTTTTTCGTACGCGGCCAGCTCTTTAACCAGCTCGCAAACGGCCGAGACGTCGGCTCTGGATGCTTTTCTAATAACGTAAGGCAAAATTTTCTCCTAAATTTTAATGAGCAATTATATTTTTATTATTTTAAAACGAAGTTTAAAAATTTATTAAAAGGATTTTAAGCGATTTGTTGATAAAATCACCGACTTATATCAAAATCACCATAAGGAAAAATTTATGAAAAGAACATACCAACCTCATAAAACCCCTAGAAAACGCACTCACGGGTTTCGCGTCCGCATGAAAACCAAAAACGGCCGCAAAGTGCTAAACGCAAGACGCGCAAAAGGCAGAGCAAGATTGGCCGTTTAAGCAAATTCAGCTCTATAAGCAGCCAAAAGGAGTTTTCAAGCGTCTACAAAGAGGCCGTCAAATGGCACTGTGAGGAGGCGATAGTCTTTTTTAAGCCTTGCAATGAAAACAAATTAGCCGTCGTAGCCAGCAAAAAGGTGGGCAAAGCCGTCGTTCGCAACCGATGTAAAAGGCTTTTGCGAGCGGTCGTAGTCGAGATTTCAAATGAGCTTGCGGACGGCATTTACGTGATAGTCGTTAAAAACGGGCTAGAGAAAAGCTCGTTTTTAAAGCTCAAAAAAAACATCTCTTGGGCTATGAAAAAACTCGGATGTATAAAATCAGGCATATGAAAATGATAAAACAAGCTATTTTATTTTTGATAAAAGCATATCAAGATTATATCTCCAAATTTACTCCGAAGTCTTGCAGATACTATCCCTCATGCTCGGAATTTGCCGTTTGGCAGTTTAAATTTAACGGCTTTTTCTCGGCGCTTTTTGCGGTTATTTTTAGAATTTTACGCTGTAATCAGCTCTTTAAAGGCGGCATCGACTACCCCGTCATCAGTAAAAATTTCGACTCTTTTTTTATATTCAATCAAAATTTAAAATCACATATTGCATTTTGGTTCGTCCCGTATAAAAAAAATAAATTCTACGTTATTAAAAATTTAGACTTTCAAAAGGAAAAATAGTGTTAGACAATATGTCAGTTCAAAAACGCGTGATATTAGCGACCGTTTTATCTTTTATCTTTTTTATCGCTTACGATCATTTTTTTATTCCTAAAAATTTGCCGCTAGATCAAAACCAAACCGTGGCGGCACGGCAATCAAGCCGAGCAAACGCCGCTCCGAGCGCAAATACCGCATCAGGCGCTAGCGCTCCGCAAGCCGTAGTGACGCAAGGCCGCGAGATCGCCGTTATAAAGGGCGAGCACTTTGAGGCGCGCATCGACGAGCTAGGCAGGATTTCTAAATTTTATCTAAATGACGAAAAATACAAAAACGCCGATGGCAATCGCATCGAGCTAGCAGGCGCTCAGCCGCTACCGCTTGAGGTTCGCTTTAGCGACAAGGCTTTAAATGAGCAGGCTTTCAAGGTATCCTACACGAGCGACGTTAGCGAGATAAATTTAACTAGCGAGCCAAAAAGCATAGTTTTAATGCAAAATTTGGAAGGCTCTAGCGTAACCAAGAAAATCACGTTTTATCCAAACGGAAGCTATGATCTAGACCTTAGCGTGAGCGCGGGCGAATATTACGTGACTCCGGGCTTTCGTCCAAGCGTCGCTATCGACAGCTACACCGTCCACGGCGCGTTACTTAAGCATAATGACGGCAAGCTAACTATCATCGAGGACGGCGACGTAGACGCGACTGAGAGCTTTAACAACGTAAACATAGCCGCAGCTAGCGACAGATACTACACGGCTTTGTTTTTTAAATTTGACGGACTTTTAAATCCCGTAGTTTCAAAAGACGGAGCAGGCAATGCAGTGATATTCGTAAAAGGCGAGCAAAATTTTAAAGCTAAAGGCTACATCGGTGCTAAAGATCACGCGACTCTAAGCCAGATAAACGAGGAGCTCGTGGACGTCATAGAGTACGGCTGGTTTACCTTTATCGCAAAACCGATGTTCGCGTTTTTAAATTGGCTTTACGGCTACATCGGCAACTGGGGCTGGGCGATCGTCGTGCTAACGCTAGCTATCAGGATCGTGCTTTTCCCTCTTACCTACAAAGGCATGCTATCGATGAATAAGCTAAAAGATCTAGCGCCGAAGGTAAAAGAGCTGCAAGCCAAATACAAAGGCGATCCGCAAAAGCTAAATATGCATATGATGGAGCTATATAAGAAAAATGGCGCGAACCCTATGGGCGGCTGCTTGCCGATACTTATGCAGATACCGATTTTCTTTGCGATTTACCGCGTTTTGCTAAACGCGATCGAGCTAAAAGCCGCACCGTGGATACTGTGGATACACGACCTTTCGGTGATGGATCCGTATTTCGTGCTGCCTATTTTGATGGGTGCGACGATGTTCCTTCAGCAAAAGCTCACGCCGACCACGTTTAGCGACCCGATGCAAGAAAAGATAATGAAATTTTTACCGCTTATCTTTACGTTTTTCTTCGTGACCTTCCCTGCGGGACTTACGCTTTACTGGTTTGTAAACAACCTCTGCTCGGTCGTTCAACAAATTTTCGTAAATAAACTCTTTGAAAAGCATAAAAAAGCGGAGGTAAAGGTCTGATGCGCATAGAAGCCGAAAATTTGCAAGAAGCTTTTAAAAAGGCTGCCGAGGAGCTAAACTGCTCGGTTACCGAGCTTGATATCAAAATTTTGCAAAATCCGAGTGCCGGCTTTTTGGGATTTTTTAAAAAAACGGCGATCATCGAAGCCGTAAAAGAGGGCGCGCATAAAGAAGTGAAAAAGGCTCATCAGATAGCTCGCAAAGAAAACGTAAATGAAAAAAAGAGGGAGTTTAAGAAAAAGGAAAGCTTAGGCGAGGAGCAAAGTTGCCAAGATGATAAAGACAAGAAAAAAAATCATAAAAATCGGCACGAACATCACAAGTCCCAGGCGGTCAAACAAAATGAAACGAGTGCGGCAGACGAGCCGAAATTTACCGAGCCACACGCTGAGCTGCAAGTAAATGAGCCTCACAAAAAAGAGCGACCAAAAAAAGAAAGCGGTAAAAATATCCTTGATCACTCAATCATCGATACCTTTAATAAAAACGATTTTTACGAGGGTGAGGACAAAGCGGGAAGCAGCGAAAAATTTGACTCGCCAGCTTCCGGCGGCGAGACGAATTTGACTCAAAGCGCTCCAAATTTAACCAAAAAAGAAAAACAAGACTCTCGCGCAGACCGCGGCTTGGCTCAAAAACAAAAAGAGCAAAAACAAAAAGCCGACATCGATAAAGCGCTACCAGAGATAAAGCAGGGCGTAGAAAAGCTCTTTGGAGGAAATTTTTTTACGATAGATAAAATAGATGTGCGTAAATTTGACGACGATACCATAATAGTCGAGCTTGACGGCGAGGATGCGGCGCTACTCATCGGCAAAGAGGGCTACCGCTACAAGGCGATCTCGTATCTGCTTTATAACTGGATAGGTTCTAAATACGGCCTCAGCGTACGCCTTGAGATAGCTCAGTTTTTGCAAAATCAAGAGGCCGCAATCGAGCAATATCTAAAAAGCGTAATCGAGCGCGTCGAGGAGACGGGCAAGGCAAAAACAAAGCATCTAGACGGCGTTTTAGTTAAGATAGCCCTAGAAAAACTGCGCGAGAAATTCCCGGATAAGTACGTCGGCGTCAAGTCAAACAGCGACGGACAATACGTGGTCGTAAATGATTTTATAAAAAAATGAACGAAACTATAGCCGCCGTCGCCACCGCACACGGCGTAGGCGCGATCTCTATCATAAGGCTAAGCGGCGCAAACGCCCTTAGCTTAGCTCTAAAACTCACTAAAATCACCTATCTAGTCCCGCGTTACGCGACTCTAACTAAAATTTACGCCGAAGGCGAGATTATCGACGAAGCCTTGCTTATTTATTTCAAGGCTCCGCATAGTTTCACGGGCGAGGACGTGGTGGAGTTTCAGCTCCACGGCGGGCTAGTAGTGGCAAATTTGATCCTAGGCGAACTTATCAAAAGCGGCGCCAGACTCGCGCGCGCGGGCGAGTTTAGCAAGCGAGCGCTCATAAACGGTAAGATGGATTTTAGTAAGATCGAGGCGATAAACTCGCTCATAAACGCAAAAAGCGAGGACGGCGCAAAGATTATGGCTCGCACGATGAGGGGAGATTTGGCTAAATTTACGAACGAGATTCGCCGAGAGCTCGTGAAAACTCTTGCATTCGTGGAGACTAGCATCGACTATGCCGACGATGATTTGCCTGCGGATTTGCTAGAGAGCATCAACCAAATGCTAAAACAAAATAGCGCCAAACTAGATAAAATCGTCGCTATAAGCCAGAGCAGAAAAGGGTTGCTAGAAGGCTTTAAAATCGCGATAGTAGGCAAGCCAAACGTCGGCAAAAGCTCGATCTTAAACTCGCTTTTGTCTTACGAGCGCGCGATCATCAGCGACGAGGCCGGTACGACTAGAGACAGTATCGAAGAAGCCCTAAAAATCGGCACTCATCTAGTGCGTATCATCGATACCGCAGGTATCCGCAAAAACGCGGGCAAGATCGAGCAGATCGGTATTTCCTATTCTCTGCGGGCTATCGAGGAGGCCGACGTTATCTTGGCTGTTTTTGATGCGTCGCAGGAGGCCGACGAGCAGGATAACGAGATCCTGGAGCTTTTAAAAAACTCGCAAAAAAAGATTTTTTACGTTTTAAATAAATGCGACCTCGGCGTTAAATTTAGCGCTCCAGTGGGCGCGATACAAATTTGCGCCAAGCAAGGAACGGACGAGATAATAAATAATCTAAAAACCTATCTCGACGCCCAGGAGACGAGCGAGATATTGCTAAACTCCGCTCGTCAAATTTCATGCTGCGAGGCGGCGAGCGAGGCGATAAAAAGGGCGTTAAATTTACTTGCCCAGTCCGAGCTCGAGCTCTTTGCCTACAAGCTAAACGCGGCAATAGAGCAAATCTCGTCGATCACGAAACCGTTTGAGAGAAGCGAAATTTTAGACGAAATGTTTAGCAGTTTTTGTCTGGGCAAGTAGCGAGCTCATTTTGCAAAATCCGTAGCTTGCTGGGGCTTATCTAGCTTTGATGGCGTCCGCGTTCCAGCCTTAGTCGGTAAATGCTAATCTTGCTAAAATAAAGAGCGTAGCACGCCTAATGAATAAAATTAAGAAAGAGTAAAACGAAAAATGCGATAAATTTGCTCGCCAAACTCGTCCTAAAACTACGGCTAATTTACCCTATGCTCATTTTTTGCGACTAAATTCGGCCGAGTGCCCGGCGCGAAACTCGTTAAAATTACTAAGCACGAACAAGCGCATAAAAAGGAAAAATATGAATCCGTTTAAAATTTTGATTTTTGCGGTTGTCGTAAATTCGGCTTTTGCCGCAGAAGCACCAAAGGATGTAAATTTGACCGCAAATGCCGCTCGCAGCCAAAAAGAAATAAAAATACTAGAGACGCTTTGCGGATCGATTTTGCCCTTTAGCATAGCCTCATGCGAGCAACTAGCGGACAAGCGTTTGGACGAAAACAGCGCATTTTACGATAGGCAAAAGGGTCTAGCTGCGCTGCAAAAAGTCTGCGACTCAAAGGATAAGAAATGGGCGGGACAAGCCTGCGAGGAGCTAGCGTGCGAGTCGGGCGATGGGCGCAAATGCCTAAACGCCGCCAAGTACTATCAAACGCTACTTAGCGTTAACGAAAAAATGTCGGCGCTTTTTCAAAAAGACTGCGACGAGCGAGGCGGCATGGATTGTTTGTATGTTAAATTTTTTGCTAAGGCGGACGAAATGGGTATAACCAAAACGTATTCTCGCAAGATGAAAAAATATCTCAAAATGTCGTGCGATGCGGGCGAAAAAGAGGGCTGCAAAGAGTTTGAAAAACTGCGCGGGCTTTGAGCTGCTAGATAAAATTTAATGCAAAATGCGGTTTTGCCTAAAATTTAGTTACTCTCCGAGACCAACACCCCAAAAATTCTAATTTTTATTCGGCTAAATTTAGAGCCGAATTTATTCTTAGCTAAGAGTTGGGCGCTTTTAAATCGTTTAGTTTTGTAGCGCGGCGCAAATATTATAAAAAGGCGGTAGTATAAATTTGCATACTGCGTCAAATTTTACCCGTCAAATTTGCCTCGTTTTCGTCTCTTTGGTTTATCAAGTTTTTATGCGAATTTAAGTAAAATCAACCAAAATTTTTTAAAGGCTAAAAATGGACAAAGCTACCGTAAAAGCGCATAAAATCAGCGACGACGAATACGAAAATATACTTAAAATCCTAGGTAGAGAGCCAAATTTGCTCGAGCTTGGGATATTTTCTGCGATGTGGAGCGAGCACTGCAGCTACAAGTCGAGTAAAAAGTACCTAAACGGCTTCCCGACTAAAGCTCCGTGGGTGATCCAAGGTCCGGGCGAGAACGCGGGCGTCATCGACGTCGGAGGCGGCGTCGCGGCGGTGTTTAAGATGGAGAGCCACAACCACCCAAGCTTCATCGAGCCTTTTCAGGGCGCGGCGACGGGCGTGGGCGGGATACTGCGCGACGTATTTACGATGGGCGCGCGAGTCGTGGCGAATATGAACTCGCTGAGATTTGGCGAGGTGCGCGGCGAGAGCGAAAAAGCGAAAAAACAGCGCTACCTGCTAAAAGGCGCGGTCGCGGGCATCGCTCACTACGGCAACTGCATGGGCATACCTACTATCGGCGGCGAGACGACTTTTGATCCTAGCTTTAACGGTAACATCCTAGTAAACGCATTTGCGCTCGGGCTTTGTAAGAGCGATGAGATATTTTACGGAAGGGCCGAAGGCATCGGCAATCCCGTGATCTACGTGGGTTCAAAGACGGGTCGCGACGGGCTTGGAGGCGCGGTGATGGCGAGCGATAGCTTTAACGACGCGAACAAATCTCTGCGCCCGACCGTGCAGGTGGGCGATCCGTTTGCCGAAAAGTTGCTGATGGAGGCGTGCTTGGAGCTCTTTAAAACCGACTACGTCGTAGGCATCCAGGATATGGGCGCGGCGGGGCTAACCTCTAGTAGCTTTGAGATGGCCGGACGCAGTGGCAGCGGTATGAAGATGTATCTAGACCGCGTGCCTATGCGCGAAACGGGCATGACGCCGTACGAACTCATGCTGAGTGAAAGCCAGGAGCGCATGCTCATCTGCGCCAAAAAAGGCTGCGAGCAAAAGATACTCGAGATATTTAAAAAATGGGATCTCGACGCCGAGATCATCGGCGAGGTGACAAGTAGCGGCGTGATGGAGCTTTATTGGCACGGCGAGCTAGCGGGCGAGATACCGATAGCGCCGCTTAGCGAAGCCTCTCCGGTGCTTGACCGACCGACCGCGCGTCCGAAATACCTAGACGAAATCAAAAATTTACAAATCCCGGGGAACGCGGATAATAAAACCGCGTTTTGGAAGCTGCTTAGCGAGCCCGAGGTGCTAAACAAGTCGCTAATCTACGATCAATACGACGCAAATATCCAAACAAACACGATCAAACAACCGGGGCTTCTGGGAGCTGCGGTTATCCGCGTGAAAGAAACGGGCAGGGCGATCGCGATGGCGGCGCAGTGCGACCCGCGGGCAAATTTCGTTGATCCTAAAATCGGCGCGGCTAGAGCGGTCGCTGCGGCCGGACGAAAGGTCGCGATGAGCGGAGCGACGCCTTTAGCCATCACCGACTGCCTAAACTACGGCAATCCGCAAAATCCAGAGGTCATGTGGCAGTTCGCGCAGGGCTGCGAGGGTATCAAAGAGGCTTGCCGCGAGCTAAATACGCCCGTCGTCAGCGGCAACGTGAGCCTATATAACGACACCGAGGGCGTGAGCGTCTATCCGACGCCGGCGATCGTGACGGTGGGCGTGAACGATGACGCAAACGCGAGCCTTCCGAGCGTCTTTACGCGCGCCGGCACGGCGATATACCTGCTTGGCGAGACGAATGGCGAATTTGCCGCGTCGCTTTACACTAAGGCGCTATTTGACGCGGTGGGTGGCGATCTGTGCGCAGTGGACTACAAAAAAGAGCGCGCGTTGTGGGACCTGGTCATCGAGGCGAATAAATCGGGCGCGCTAGAGTTTGCAAACAGCGTAGGCGTGGGCGGCGTAGCCATAACGCTAGCAAAAATGGCGTGCCTAAGCGGGCTTGGCGCGGAGTGCAAATTTGACGTTAAAAAGCCGAATTTCATCTTTGACGAGAGCTTTTCGCGCGCGATCGTCGGCGTGAAAGACAAGGCTAAATTTGAATCCCTAGCCGCTAAACACGGCGTGAAATTTGAAAAAATCGGTAGCGTGGGCGGAGATAAATTTAAGCTAAACGATATCGATGAAAAGCTAAGCGACGTTAGCGAGGTTTATTTTAGCGAGTTTGCCAAGATTATCAAGCAAGAAAGCTAAATGATAATCTTAAACGGCTTTAAAGAGATAAATTTTGATCCGCGCCTTATACCCGGCGCCGAAAAATTCGGCAAAAGTCCGGATAAAATAGACTTCGATAAAAACGCGGCTTTGGTTGGTTGTATCGGGGCTTGTAAATTTGAGCTGTTTAACGTCAAAAAGGAGCTTATCTGGGAGATAGGCGGCGATTTTTTACGTTTTGCCCTTGTGCCTGAATGCGTGCAAATTTGGCTGGTTAAGAAAACTAGCGAGCTTTCGTGCGAGCTTTTAGTCTATGACCACGAGAGAAATTTGATCGCTAAAGAGGAGCTTGACGCGCTTAGATCCGGGGGCACATTAGTTTGTGTAAAGCCGTTAGGCGCGGCTGTCGCTGTGGAGTTTGATTGCGGCGCAGACGGCTCTAGCGGATTTTTAGCGTGGCTTGAAAACGGCAAGATAAAAGCGCTACCTTACGGCGAAAATGTTTTTTTATCGCTCTTGGACGGCGAGCGAGCGTTATTTATGAGTAGTTCAAAAAATCTCGCCTTCATCGCCCGCGCGTCTGATTTAGCGCGGCTAAGGGAGATAAATTTCGACCAAACGCAGCTTGCGCGGGATTTAGACGGCGAGTTTTTGCTAAACGGCATTATCCCGCTTGGCCGGAGCTTCTGGCTGGTAACTAGCGTCAGTTTTGCGAGCGGTTATCGTCATTACGTATTTGACGCCCAAAATTTGCGTTTTATAGACGAGGCTGCGATAGAGGGATTTTTGCCTTATGCGCAGGAGTGGGGTTACGTGCGCAGCGAGATAACCGCGCTAAAGCTAGTAGAGGGTAAAATCGCTGCGTTTTGGGACAAAATCATAAAAAACGTTACGAAAAAAAACAAAGAAACGCAGATAATAAGGCGCTATTTTACGGCCGATTTTGCGGACGTCGTAGCGCAAATTTTAGCCGCCGTAGAACTTGGAGACAAGGGATAAACTTAGCGTTTGCGGGTCGTTCGGCGACTAGCGCAGGGCATATAGCTTAAGCCGCGCCGCGCGATATTTTAGCGGCTAATTTTACTAAATTTAAGGCGGAGCGTGATAGTAATTAGCGATTTTACCGAGCTTGACGGCGATCCCAGATACGACGGTATAAATGCTGCCGATTTTGACGCGAGTAAATTTTGCTTTAGCGTAGGTACGCTAGCAAAGCTAGTCGCGGTCTGGGGTGACGAATACGAGGACGAGGAACCCGGTTTTAAACTCTACGGCTTTGATCGCAAGCTAAAATTTAGCCTAAATGAGCCGATAATCTATGCTAAATTTGAACCTCGTGCGGCTCAAATTTGGTTAGCCAGGCGAGACAGCAAGAAGCAAATTTCGATTTTGATTTACGGCTACGGCGGCGAGCTAAGGGCAAATTTAGCGCTACCTGATGAACTTGAAAATTCAGGCGTCTGGATGGACGAGCTGCCGCAAACGGGCGGTATGGCCGTAGGTCTTGGCGCGGGGCAGGACGGCTCTAGGTCGTTTTTCTTGCAGGCAAAGGGGAGTGGGTTAAATTTAACCGCCGAGCTTGAGGACGATTTTAGTTTTTTGTTTGTTACGGCCGGCAAAAAGGACGAATGCGGAGGAAACTACGCGCCTGATGATAAATTTGCCAAAGAGCTAGAAGACGCGTCAAAACGCAAATGCCAAAACGAGCAAATGCGCAGGCAAAAATGCTTTTTAGGCGGCAACGCAAAAGAGCCCAAAAGCCAAATAGGCAATCAACCGCGCGATTTTAAAAATAACTTCGCGCTCGAAGCGGTGCTGCTAAATTTATACGAGCAAGAGATCGTCATATCAAGCTACCCGCAGCTAGAGCCGCTACGCAGATTTAGCTTTCCCGACGAGATCGCGCTAGACGACGAGGCTCGCGGATTTATGCTAGGCGGTATCGCGCCGCTTAGCGACCGAATTTGGTTCGTGCGTGACGACGGATATTTTCGCCACTATCTTTTTGATGCGAGCAAATTTGAGTTTATCGCCGAGATCGCTCTGGCGGGCTTTGAGCCTAAAAATGGCGGCGCAGGCGAGATAACGTCGCAAATTTGTGATTTGGACTGCTTTGAGGGCAAATTGATATTTACGCGCTACGAGCTAGGCGAGCCGGATCGCTATTTTGAAGCGGACGCAGCAAAGGTGTCGGCGTTTATGCAAATTTAAAGCCGATTTCGTAAGCTTAAAGACTAAAATTTAAGCCGTTTTAACGTTTTTGAGCCGAACTTAAAATTTAATAAGTTTAAAAAGGCTAAAATTGGAGCTAGCCTAACGCTTTTAATCAAATTTAGCAAGCTAAATTTGGACGGCTCAAAGCCGAATAATCAAAAAAGGAGACGAAAAACAAAACGGCTTTAGGCGCAAACGAATTTATAAATCAACGAAAGGAAAAGTAGATGTCTTGGAAAGACTTTTTAAACAACAAAGAGGACGAGCAGCCGCAAAAGGAGGGCAGAGGAATGGATCAAAAAAGCGTAGCTAAGCCACCGGTGCTATTTAGCGAGACGCAGCAGGTATTAAAAGAAGTCGAAGCTAAACTAGGCGGCACGCTCATCACATACTACAACTCAAACGCGGGCAGCGTCTGCGGCAACGACGCGAGCGCGATGTATGAAATTTTAAAAGGTAAAAAGATAGAAAACGCGTTTTTGTTTATCAAAAGCGACGGCGGCAGCGGTATAGCAGCTCTTCGCATCATCAGTACTCTTAGAAACTACTGCAAAAACATCACCGCTCTCATCCCGGCTAACTGCGCGTCGGCAGCGACTATGATGGCGCTAGGCGCAAACGAGATCGTGATGGGGCCGCTAGCGTATCTAACCGCCGTCGATACCTCGCTAAAGCACGCGATGAGCCCGATAGATAACGGCAACGAACGCGTTAGCGTATCGATGGACGAGCTAAACCGCGTGATAAAGCTGTGGAAAATGCACGAAAAAGACAACGACGAAAACCCGTATAAATCGCTATATAACTACATCCATCCGCTGGTTTTCGGCGCCGTAGACCGCGCTAGCTCGCTCTCGCTAAAGATTTGCTGCGAGCTTTTGCGCTATCACATGAACGACGAGGCAAAGATCCAAAATATCTCCGAGCGCCTAAACAGCGACTATCCGGCGCATGATTATCCGATACTTTTCCGCGAGGCCGAGGAGATCGGACTGCACGTGCAAAAGATGGACAACGAACTAAACGAGATGCTCCAAGAGCTAACGCTTCTTTACTCCGAGATGGGGCAGCGCGCCTTTACCGACTACGACGAGAACAGCTACCACGACAACAACATCGCAAACATCATCGAGGCAAACGGCAAGCAGATTTATTATCAGATCGACAAAGACTGGTTTTATCGCCCCGACGAGCGCCGCTGGAACGTGATGAACGACGAGAGTTCGTGGCGTAAAAACGAGCTAGTGGGCGGCAAGCTCAAAAATACGATTTATCATTTATGGTGATATTTTGAGTTTCATTTTTTGGTTTTTGATATTTTATGGGATTTATTATCTGGTTTCAAATTTTAGTCAAAATCCCGTAAATTTAGGCGGCTCGCAAAAAAAGGCGATGTTTGAAGAGGCTAAATTTCTAGTTAGCCTGCTTGCTAAAGTCGCCAAAAGCGACGGCAGGGTAAATGAGCTAGAGGCTCGCCTCATCAGCGAGACGCTAGATGATATCACTCTAAGGCTCGGTAACGACGCAGCGATGAGGGCGGAGCTAAAGCAGATCTATAACCGCGAAAAAGAGACGGTGCATAATGCTTATTTTATCGCGCGGCAGTACAAAGATCGCTTCCGCCTTAGTCAAGACGCCGCGGCCGCGAAGCTATCTTTTTTGTTAAATTTAGCCTATATAGACGGCGAATTTAGTAAAAGCGAGCATAACGTCATCGAGCAGATCGCTTTGGGATTTGGACTTAACGAGATCGATTTTTGGTCGATTTTAAAGAGATTTGACGATTTTTACGGACAAAGGCGGCAAGATAGGGGAGGACAGAGCGATCCGTACGTAAAACGCGCTAAGAGCCCTTACGACGTGCTTGGACTAAAAGAGGGCGCGCCGTTTGACGAGGTAAAAAAACGCTACCGCGAACTCGTAAAAAAATATCATCCCGATATCCTTATGGGGCGCGGCGAGAGCGAGGAGATGATAGAGAAAAGTACCAGAAAACTGCAAGAGATAAATGAGGCGTATGAAACCATAAAACAAAAAAGCTAGCCTTTTGAGTGTCTTTAAATGAGTTTGAAAATTTGGGACTGCGGCAGACTATCTGTCTAGCCTTGCCCAAAATTTTCTGCACAACATTTAAATCCATCTCAAAATTCTACGCTTTTGGGTTCTTAAAAATTTAATCAAATTTCGGTGCGGTATTTTCTACTTCGCTACGCTCGTAGCCGCGAGCGGACGAGATGGATTTTGCAAAGTATCAAAAAAGCACCCAAAAAAAACAAATCGGGAATAACCGGGCGCATTATTTTTCGCTTATGCGAGGCGGGTTTTAAATTTTAAGCGTAGATAGAACATATCGTTCATCGAGCTTAAAATTTAAAAGCTAACGAAGCATAAGTAGAAAAAGAAAAGCCCAAAAAAGAAAGGAATATAAATGAGAGCACTAATCAGCGTCAGCGACAAAGACGGTATCGTAGAGTTGGCCAAAGGACTTGAGCGACTCGGTTTTGAGATATTAAGCACGGGCGGCACGCACAAACTGCTAAAAGAGCAGGGCGTAAAGGCGGTCGAAGTGAGCGAATACACGGGCTCGCCCGAGATGTTTGAGGGGCGCGTAAAAACCTTGCACCCAAAGATTCACGGCGGGATATTGCACAAGCGAAACGACGCAAATCACGTAAGCCAAGCCGCGCAGCACGGCATCGGCGGCATCGATCTAGTCTGTGTAAATTTATATCCGTTTAAACAAACCACCATCCGTACCGACGACTTTGACGAGATCATCGAAAACATCGACATTGGCGGCCCTGCGATGGTGCGCTCGGCGGCTAAAAACTTCGCTAGCGTTTATATCGTCACGAGTCCGCTTGATTACGACGAGGTTTTACGCGTCATAGGGGGCGCGGACGAGAGCGAGAAGGCTACTTTTAGGCGAAATTTGATGATAAAAGCCTACGAGCACACCGCGGCATACGACTCGATGATCGCAAACTACATGAACGAGCGCTTTAACGGCGGCTTTGGCGAGATGAAATTTATCGCCGGTAGCAAGGTTTTTGACGCGCGTTACGGCGAAAACCCGCACCAAAAGGGCGCGCTATACGAGTTTGATTACTTTTTTAGCAACAACTTCACCGCGCTAAAAGGCGAAGCTAGCTTCAACAACATCACTGATATAAACGCCGCTTTAGCGCTAGCAAGTAGCTTTGATGCCGCGCCTGCGGTAGCCATCGTCAAGCATGCCAACGCTTGCGGTTTTGCCGTAAAATCAAATCTGTTAGAAAGCTACGTCGAAGCGCTAAAGTGCGATCCCGTGAGCGCATACGGCGGCGTCGTCGCGATAAACGGCACGCTAGATCGCGCTTTGGCCGAGAAAATCAACGAAATCTACGTCGAGGTCATCATCGCCGCAAACGTGGACGAGGACGCGCTTGCGGTATTTGAAGCCAAAAAGCGCATCAAAATTTTTACCCAGGGCAATAAATTTTTACAGCGCGCAAACGACAAATACGACTTTAAGCACGTTGACGGCGGCTTTGTCTATCAGCAAAGTGACGAGGTGAAAGCTAGCGAGCTAGAAAATATGAAACTACAAACCGAGCGCGCAGCTAGCGAGTCTGAGCTAAAAGACCTCGAGATCGCGTGGAAGGTCGCGGCGCTTACCAAAAGCAACTGCGTAGTTTATGTGAAAAACAGCGCCGTAGTCGCCATCGGTATGGGTATGACTAGCCGCGTGGACGCCGCGCGTGCGGCCGTGGCTAAGGCGCGCGATATGGGGCTTGATTTACGCGGTTGCGCGCTTGCTAGCGAGGCGTTTTTCCCGTTCCGCGATAGTATCGATATCGCAAGCGAGGCAGGCGTGAAGGCCGTGATACAGCCTGGCGGTAGCATCCGCGACGACGAGGTCGTGCAGGCGGCAAACGAGCATGGCATGGCGATGTATTTTACCGGCGTGCGCCACTTTTTACACTAAAATTTGATCGTTTTTGCGGCGAGCAATTAGCTACGCCGCTTTACTTTATCCGGCTTAAATTTACAAATAGCGGTAAAATTTATCTTTTAAATTTAGTTTACATGAACCCACGTAAATAGCTGCGCTAAGATAAAAAGGGGAAACTCATATGCTAAAAGAAAATATCAAAAACAAAATAGAAAAGCTGGCTCCAAATCCGTTTAGACAAAATACGGATGAGGTTGCGGAAATTTTAAGCAAGCTAAATATAAATAAACAAAGTTGCTTCGCGCAGTTATATCTTACTTATACCGGGCCTTTTGACCCGATTTTCCAGGATGTAGAGATACTGGAAATCACGGACATCCTTAGCCCTAATATCATAGAAATGACGGAATATTTTCGCGAGCATTTTTTGCTACCTCAAAGGTATATAGCCCTTAGCGACGATGCTTTCGGTATAGTTCGCGTCTATGATATAAACAGTGATAGAGTGTTTGAAGTAGATATGAACGAAGTAGATACTTTAGACGATTTTAGCGGCATTGCGAATTTAAAACGATGGGATAGTTTTGAGCGATTTTTGGACGATTTTTTTACGCAGAAATAGCGCTGCTTAAGCCTTAGCGCCGTACGGTAAATTTAAGCAGATTTTGATTAAAATTTAGGCTGATTTTTTATAAGCCGACGGTAGAAGCGGTACTAAATTTTTCGATTTGTCGGTAAATTTTACGCTAAGCCAGACAAAGTCGCTGCACAGAGTAAACAAGCCGCCGTGAGATGAATTAAATTAAAGGAAAGTTATGGTAGCTTATAATCGCCCTATTACTTTAGAAGCCGCGCTCAAGGAAGTAACCGAGGAGCGCTTTTGCAAGGGACATCATTACAGAGATGTCGCCCTAACCGACGAGATGGTTGAACAGATCGTACAAGTAAAGTCGTTGGTCAATATGGGCTTTATCAATACCGCGATTACCGATGAAGCCCTCCAATACTTAGCAACTTTGCCCAAACTAAAACCCCTTTTCTTAGAGGGTAATAAGCAAGTTACAGGTGAAGGCTTTAAGTACTTTACGGGCAAACCTATTGACCATATCTCGCTGGACGGTTGTCCCGTAACTGATGAGACACTAAAAATTGTCCTA
>CAUQMF010000031.1:0-18529 GCA_963518965.1 uncultured Campylobacter sp. | reverse complement strand
ACGCATGCAAATTTGACGCACCCAGACCCGAATCTTTAGGACGCTAAATTTGTTTAACCAAATTTGATACATTGCTTGAAACAATTTTGTTTCTTTGTTAGGGGGATGGCTTGAATTACGCTCTGCTTTGCACTCTCTTTGAGAGCTGCCAGAAGCAAACCCGCCCCATCTGCTTGCAGCTGCTAGCGTAGCGACGCAGAAGCCTCTCCAACCCCACTGCACGTGAGAAGTTGCTGCGCTACGCGCAGGTTAAATTTGACGTTTTCAAGATACGGGTCTCGGTGAGTAAAATTTGGAGTCAAATTTGCAAATTTAGTCAAAATTGACTCCAAATTTGAACGTAAAACGATAAGGCGAAGTATTTTTGCGTTTAGACGAGGCGATTTTAAATTTGGCGACGGGAGCTACCTTGTCGGTAGTGACCGAGCCGAATTTAAAAGCAACGAAGTATAAACCAAAAAGACGAGCCGCTAATTAAAATTTAGCCTCAGCGGACAGCATAAACGTCCTACTCTCTCCCAGCGTCAGTCCGTTTGCCGACCCGAGCACTCCGCTAGCTCCTACGCCGCCCGCTCCGTCCGCGCTTGCAGGATACATTCCCGCCCAGTATTTTTTGTTAAATACGTTATTTACGTTAAACCGTAGTGTCGTTTGCTCGCCTAGCATCGCGCGGCTCGTGTATCGCACGCCAAGATCGGTCGTAAAAAAGCTAGGAATCGCGGCGGTGTTTAGATCGTCTACGTACATCTTGCTTGTGTAGTGGAAATTTGCGCTAAACGCGAGCTTTTGGGTGCCGGGCACCGCGTAGTCAAAGAGCATATTGGCATTAACTTTGGGCACGCCGTTTACGTATTTGCCCTCGGCCTCTTTTAGGCGCGGATTTTTAAATTTGGCGTCTATCAGCGTTACGCCTCCTAGCACGCTTAGATCGCTAGTTAGCTTGCCGCCGGCCATGAGTTCTAGGCCGTGATTTACCTGATCGCCTTGGACGTCGTAGACCCCGTTAGCCTGATAGGCGATCGGACGCGAAATTTTAAACAGCGCCGCGCTCATATCGGTTTCGCCCGCGCGCGCTTTGGCGCCGATTTCGTATTGCTTAGAGCGGTAAGGCTTTAAAACCACGGCCGAACCGTCGGCGTTCGTGCCGCTGCCGCCTTGTTGCAAGCTATCGGCGTAAGTAAAGTATAAGCTTACGTCCTGCGCCGGATGATAAACTAGGCTGCCCGCCCAGCTAAGCCCGCTCTCGTTATATCTCGTAGTTATCGGCCTTAGAGTAGGCGGAGTGCCGCTTGCTACCGGTCGGCCGCGCTCTTTTATCCACGCGTTTGAGAGGCTTAGCATGAGGCTAAATTGATCGTTTATCGTGATGTCGTCTAGCACGGAGACGTTAAACATATCAGTCGTGCTTAGCTTGTATAGATCAGAGCCGCGCTTTGCGTTCGAGCCTGAATAAACGCGCGGGCTATATAAATTTCCGCCGCCTATCCAGGACTGCGTAGAGACGTTTTTATAGCGATACTGCACGTATCGGTAGCCGTTTGTCTGTACGCTAAAATCGTGATTTAGCCCCCAAGTATCAAAGTCGGCGACCGCTTTTAGATAGCCGCTAGGCAGATCAAATCTATACGCCGCGGTCGCTCCGCCGTCGTGGCGCGTGACGTAGTCGCCGTCTTTTTGATAGGTCACGCCCCGAAAGGTTCTACCGCGCGGTATAAGGTAGTTTACCACGCTATGAATGTGGCGGTCGGCGCGCTGAAACTGCATACCGCCCTCAAAATACCAATGTTCAAGCGGCGCGTATTTAAATTTCGCGCTTGCCGTCGTGGTTTTTAGAGTCATGCCGCCAAAACTCTGCCCCAAGCCCTTAGCCTTGCTATCCACGGCCTTTGGTACGTAAAGTCCGTTTGATAGCTTGCCGTTGGTTACGCCAAGGGCTAATTGCCCCGCAAAGCCCGCGGTGTTGTGCTCGTAATAGCTAGCCGCCGTCTCAAAAGTAAGCGCGTCGGTCGGATAAAACTCCAAAACCACGCTAGCTAGGCGGCGCTGATGATTGCTGTCTTTTGCCTGCTTCGCGCCGTCGCTACCGTAAAATGCGGCTCGGTAGCCGAATTTGTCGAATTTCATAGAGCTATCAAAGCCTAGGCCTAAATTTGCGCGGCTAGTGTAGTCCGCCCAAACGGTTTGCTGATTTTCGGTCGGGCGCTTTCTGGCGTAGCTAAAAATGCCGACCGGGTTTTGCGCCCCGTAAAGCGAGCCTGCGATGCCGTTTTGCACCTGGAAACTCTCAAACATCGCCATAGGTATCGCAGTCGTCGAGATGGTGTAAAAGCCGTCCCAGAAGCTATTGCCCACGACGCTGCCCTCAAATCCGCGCGTTTGCGGGCGTCCGACCGTCGCGCCGCCTCGCATCTGAATTTGCGCGGACGGGAAAAATTTAACCGCCTCTTCGTAGCCCGTTACGCCTTGGTGGTTCATTATCTCCTTGCTTACGGTGTTGATTTGGTAGGGTAAATTTATGACCTTTTTGCCCGCTAGCATGCCTTACTGGACGTTTTTTTGTTAAAAATCCTTCGCTGATGCCGCTTTCGCTGATATTGTCGCCGACGCTGTTTATCTCGACGCCGCCAAGCTCGACGTTTTGAACGCTATTTGCTTGATTTGCGCTTTTAGCGGCGGGCGCCGCGCTAGCCTCGGCGGCGTTTGCCTGCGCGGAAAATACAGCTAATACGGCGCATGCGGCAAGGGAAATTTTACCTTTCATTTAAGCTTCTTATTAGAATTTTATAAAAATATTCTATTTTATATTTTTATATTCTGAATATTATATTTTATTTGCTTAATACGCGATTATAAACGATATAATTTTAAAATTTAGATAAATTTACATTTATCTTTTAGCAGCGTATACGACTAAAATTTAAATATAAATACAAAATAGGGCAAAAACGGCGACGGCTAAATTTGAGCTTATGAATTAACTTATTTGTAAGCGGCGATTAAGTAAAATCACCGCTTAAATTTTACAAAAAGGACGGCGGTGCAAGTAGATAAGTGCATATTTTTTTCCTGTGTCGCGTTGATTGCCGTTAGCGCGGTGTTTTCGCTCTCCTTGCCGGTTTTTACGGTGCTTTACTTTAACTACGAGCCTTATCATTTTTTCGTTAGGCAGCTAGCAGTCGGCGTCATAGGGATATTTTTGATGTGGGGCATTTCGCGCCTAGATCCCGATAAATCTTTGGTTTGGATAGGATTTTGCCTTTTTGGTTTTTGCGCTATAGCCATGGGCGCGATGCATGCCCTGCCTAGCTCGCTAGTTACCGATGCCGGCGGCGCTAAGCGCTGGATACGCTTGCCGGGATTTTCTCTAGCGCCGGTGGAGTTTTTTAAGATCGGCTTTGTTTATTTTCTAGCGTGGAGTTTTACGCGAAAGATTGACGGCACGAAAAAGAGCCTAAAAGAAGAATTCGGGCTTATCTTGCCCTATCTTTTTTTATTTTTGGTGGCCGTTTATCTCATCGCCATACTTCAAAACGACCTAGGTCAAGTCGTAGTTTTGGCTCTTACGCTTGCGGTGATGATGTTTTTTGCCGGTACCAGTTTTAGATTATTTGCCATCGGTATAGGGCTAGCGGTTATGCTGGCTAGTATCGCTATCGTCACGTCAGAACACAGGATAGCTCGTATAAAATCATGGTGGGGAACGATACAAAATATGGTCTTATCCATCTTGCCAGACGGGATGGCTGCGGCCTTGCGCGTCGAGGATACGGGCGAAGCGTATCAGATTTCACACTCGCTAAATGCGATAAAGCACGGCGGATTTTTCGGCGAGGGGCTGGGCGCGGGCGTGTTTAAGCTGGGATTTTTAAGCGAGGTTCACACCGACTTCGTGCTAGCCGGTATCGCCGAGGAGATCGGGGTGCTTGGGATTTTTGTCATAACGGGAGTGATAGTATTTTTGCTTTATAGGATATTTCGCGTATCTGCTAAGGTCGAAAATAAAGTCTATCATCTTTTTACGTTAGGCGTGGGGCTTCTCATCTCGTTTTCGTTTTTGATGAACTCCTACGGCATCACCTCCATCACGCCGATCAAAGGCATCGCCGTGCCGTTTCTAAGCTACGGCGGCAGCTCTGTTTTAGCGCTTTGCATCGGTATCGGTATGGTGCTGTCGGTTAGTAAAAAGGTCAAAGACTAGGCCTTAGCCTAAATTTAGCTTGGCGATAAAACGGGAGATTTGGCCGCTTTGCCTATAGATTTCCTAGCTGGACTCGGCTTTTGGCTAGATGGTTTGTTTGCGGCTAAATTTAGCCTCGGCAAAATCTAATAAATTTACGCGGCGCCCTAGCAAAAAATATCTAAAACCTAGGCTTTAAAGAGCAAACTCGGCTAGCGGGCAACCGTCCGGTTTTTAGATTTTAAACGTCTGCCGCATTTAGCGGATAAGGCGAGTTTAAGTGGGCGATTTATGTTTAAATTTAGCCGAGGAACTGCGCCGTTTAAACCCGTCACCCGTATATTTACCGGGGTAAATCGCTGCTAAGCGGCAATAAAATTTACGCTACTTTTGGAGCGAAATTTAAACGGCCTTTGCGCCGATTTTATTTAAATTTATTAGGCAAAAAATGAAAAATGAAAACTTAAATTTAACCGTCGGCAATGCGCGCAGTAGCGCCGTAGTAGTCTGCGGCGGCGGTACCGGCGGACATCTAGCTATCGCAAAAGCCCTAAACGAGGAGCTCGTAGCGCGGGGCGAGAGAACGATATTTATCGGGTCTAGCAGCGGGCAGGACAAGATGTGGTTTGAAAAAGACGCGAGCTTTAGTGAGAAAATTTTTTTACCGAGCGGCGGAGTGGTAAATAAAAAGGGATTGGGTAAAATTTCGGCATTATTAAATATTTTTAAACTAGCGTTTAAATGCCGTAAAATTTTTAAAGAACAAGGCGTAAAAGCCGTGGTAAGCGTAGGCGGATATAGCGCTGCGCCTGCGGCATTTGCGGCGATCATCTCGCGAAAGCCGCTTTTTATCCACGAGCAAAACGCCGTGATCGGCAGTTTAAATAAGCTTTTAAAACCGTTTGCAAAGGGCTTTTTTAGCTCTTATTTTAAGCCTATTTTTAGTTATCCCGTCGCGCAAAGATTTTTTGATACGGCTCGCGTTAGGGAATATTTAAAAACTATTATATTTCTAGGCGGTTCGCAAGGCGCGGCTGCGATAAATAATCTAGCGTTAAATTTGGCTCCAAACCTACGCCAAAAAGGTATAAAAATCATACATCAATGCGGTAAAAACGCGCTAGAAAGTCTGCGTACTCAATACGATAAGCTCGGCTTCATTGGCGATGAGCTAGAGCTTTTTGCCTTTGATCATAAGATCGAGCTAAAGATGCGCGAGGCCGATATCGCCGTGAGCCGAGCAGGAGCCAGCACGCTGTGGGAACTCGCGGCAAATGCGCTGCCTAGCGTATTTGTGCCCTATCCTTATGCCGCAAACAACCATCAGGTTTATAACGCTAAGTTTCTAGTGGATCAAAATTTGGCTAAATTTTGTTTTCAAAAAGGTGGAGAGATAGACGCTAGCGAGGCCTTAGGTCTGATAGAGAGCATGAATATAAATGCCGTCTCAAGTGCGCTTGGCGGACAAATAGTAAATGGCGGCGCACGAGAAATCATAAATGAAATATTAAAAAACATAAAATAAACCGGGAGCATAAAACCTGAAATATAAATCAAGCGTCTAAGGCTGCTATGCTTAGGTTTAATGCGCAAAACGGTGCAAATACGACAAAAGTCTAAGTCCGTAGCTTTAACGGTCATCAAAAATAACCGCGCCGATTAGCGCGACGGAATAGCTTTGCTACTTTGTTTATCAGATTAAAACTCGGCTAGCAAAACGGCGAAATCCGGGCTAAATGAAGTGAGTTTACCGGACAAGCAAGAAGCCCAAAAACCTCGCAAATACGCTAAAAATCCGTAGTAAAATCTAAATTTGCGGCTTGTAGCGCATCTAAAGTATCCTTATGGCTGGAAGCAAAATTCGGTGTTTTTGCTCGCGGAAAATTTTAAGCAAATACGCAAAACGTAATCTTAGGCGCTATCAAAACCTGCTTTTGTGAGTCGGCAAATTTCTGAAAATAGTAAGGCTGACGGCGGTTTACCTTAGAGGCGGCAAAACGGCGCTCGCGCAGTCTGCGTTTTTACCTATTTTTACTAGCAGCGGCGCCCTTGCATTATCTTACTATCTGCAAATACGGTAAATTTATGTTTTATTTTGGCGCTGTTTTGAGCACTGGCATAGTTTAGTAAAATGTCTAGGATTAGCCGTTTAGGCTCATATAAGCCTGTAAAATCGGCGCTAGTAGAGCGCGGCTCAGGTGTTTTGAATCATGGTAAGGGCGGTAAAATTTCAAGTTTGCGCTAATAGGCAAAAGCATAACTTAACGCCTAGTCTTAGGTCTTTCTTGTGTTTTATTTTACGGACTTACAAAACGCATCTTATGCCTATTTTTGCCGCAATAGACGGCAAAGACGTTTGAGAAATTTACGCGTAAATCGTGCGTGGCGGCGTTTTATATATTTATGAAAACCCATAAAGTTCGCAAAATGAGTTACAACGCCTAAATCAAGCCTCGCTGAAGTTTATGTACTAGCTCGTCGTAGCCGATACCCGCATCGGATAAAATTTGCCCCAGCAGCTTGCCAGAAGCCTCCATGCCGCCGCTTTTTTCGGTCTCAAGCAGCTGCTTATATACGCCCTCAATAAATTTGACGCCCTCTGGATTTGGCTTACGGCGGACGGAGTAGTAGCCGATGATCTCGCCGTTAGCGCCTAGCGAAGCAGTAATGTTAGCAAACACCCAGTAAAAGCCGCCGTCAAAGCTCTTGTTTTTAACGAATGCAAAGATTTCTTGCTTCGCCTTGATGCGCTCCCACAGCAGCTTAAACACGATGCGCGGCATATCTGGGTGCCTGATGATGTTGTGCGGCTTGTGCAAAAGCTGCTCTTGCGTAGCACCGACGATTTTTAAAAACGGCTGATTGCAGTAGGTTATCCTGCCCTTTACGTCGGTTTTTGATACAATAAAATCTTCTTCATTTACGAAATATTCTTTATTCTCATTCATTTTATACCTTAAAATTGCGAGCGATTATAGCTAAATATCGTATAAATCAAGAAATTTACTTAGCAAAGCGGCTTTGGCAAGCGGCAAGACGATAAAGCGAATTTGGTTTTGATGCGGTTTTTGATGGGCTTTTTCGGTTAAATTATGCGTCGGTTCATAAGCCAAGCCGTATTTAACGAATAAACATAAACAAATGAAAGAAAATTAGGCAAGATGGGGCTAAATTTCGGCGATTTACGATTTTTTGAATTTGGATAAATTTAAGCAAATTAGCGTTTAAAAAAGGTAAGTAGAACGCGTAAATTTAGATAAAACTCGGCGGCAAATTTAACTCCGCCGCCGAACCGAAAATAAAATTTAAGCCAAAAAAGGTTTACATTTAGATCGCTTTTAGCAAGATTTTAGTTAGCTTTTTGCTAAACGCCGACGGATCGTCGATCGCGACGCCTTCGTTTAGCTTGGCCATATCTAAAAGCAGCCCCGCCGCATCGTAGATCATCGCCTCGTTTTGAGATAGCTTTTCAAAGAGCTCGTGCTTTGGATTTATCTCCAGTATCGGTAAAATTTTACCCGCGCTATGCCCCATCTGCTTTAGCATCATCTGCGTAGCGTAGTCGGGATCATTTTTATCATAGACGATGACGGCAGCGCTTTGGCTTAGGCGCGAGCTTAGCTTTACGTCCTTGACCTCGTCTTTTAGGATCTCTTTCATTTTAGCTAGCAGCGCGGCGAATTTACCCTCGTCGGCTTCGCTTTTTTCCGGTTTGATCTCGGCATCGATATCGGTATGATTTACCGCTTTTATCGGTGTTTTGTCGTAGTCTTGCACCATCGGCATGACGATAGAGTCTATCTCCTCGTCCATGATGAGTACTTCGATTCCTTCAGCCTTAAAGCTCTCTAAAAGCGGCGAATTTCTTAGCATCGTTTCGTTATTTCCGCTGATGTAGTAGATTGATTTTTGACCGTCTTTCATCGCGTTTTTGTACTCTTTTAGGCTGACTAGTCCCTCGCGTTTGCTTGATTTAAAGAGGCAAAGGTCTAAAATTTGCTCCTTTTCGCTGCTAAATCCGTAAAGCCCCTCTTTGATAACCTTGCCGAATATTTTATAAAATTTGATGTATTTTTCTCTATCTTTTTCTTTTAGCTTGGCTAGTTCGCCCAGGATTTTCTTAACGCTTTGCTCCCTTACGCTACGCATTATGCCGTTTTCTTGCAGGATCTCGCGGCTGACGTTTAGCGGCAGGTCCTCAACGTCGATGATACCGCGGACGAATCTAAGATAAGGCGGTAGCATCTCTTTGGCGTCGTCGCTGATAAATACGCTTTTGACGTAAAGTTTCACGCCGCTTTGATAATCCACGCGAAATAGATCAAACGGCTCACTAGCCGGTACGAAAAATAGGGTAGTGTACTCAATCTTGCCCTCGGCTTTGGTATGCACGTATAGCAGCGGATCTTCGCTATCGTGTGAAATTTGCTTATAAAAGTCGTTATAGTCGGCGTCTTTTAGCGCGCTTTTACTCATTTTCCAAAGCGCCGAGGCCTTATTTATCTGCACGTTTTTGGTCTCGTACGAGCCCTCTTTTTCGCCCTCTTTAGGTGCCACGTACTCTTCTTTATCCGCAAATATCGGATACGGGATGTGGTTGGAGTATTTTTTGACGATATTTTCTATGCGGTAAGACTCGGCAAACTCGTCATCTTTTAGATAAAGCGTGATCGAGGTGCCGTGGCTATCTTTTTGCGCAGGCGAGATCTCGTATGTTTTGGCATCCGAGCTCCACATAAAGGCCTCTTCACCAAGCGCTTTTTTGCTCACGACTTCGATCTTATCCGCAACCATAAACGCCGAATAAAACCCGACGCCAAATTGCCCGATGAGCGCGCTATCTTTTTTAGCTTGACCGCTTAACTTGTCTAAAAAGCCCTTTGTACCGCTTCTAGCGATGGTGCCGAGGTTGTTTATTAGCTCGTTTTTGTCCATGCCGATGCCATTATCGCTGATCGTTAGCGTCTTTTTATCTTTGTCTATTTTGATATCGATTCGCGGAGAGTAGCTTAGACTTTTGTATGCGTCGTCCGTTAGGCATAGGTAGTTTAGCTTATCCAGCGCATCGCTTGCGTTTGAGATTAGCTCGCGCAAAAATATCTCTTTGTTTGAGTAAAGCGAGTGTATCATCAAATTTAACAGCTCGTTTACCTCGGTTTGAAATTCAAATTTTTCGCTCATTTTTCGTCCTTTGTTTTTAAATTTTGGCAGATTATAGCACAAAGTGCTAAGAATATCTTTAAACTTGATATGATTACTATCAACTTGTCTAAATCGTTATCCTAAATTTAGTTATAAAGACGATATGAATACGAAAGCTAAATTTGAATTTGGAACGATAGTTGCTAAATCGCTTACGAATAGATAAAACGGCTTTGCCGCCATAAGCGCTTATATTTTTTGGGTAGCAAATGCGGTAAAATAAGACGGATTTGGACGCGTGAGGCTAAAATTTACGTAAGCTAGGCGTGCGGCTTGCTAAGCTAAATTTAGCAAGCTTATCCAAAGACGCTTGCCGAACAAACCGACTAATAAGGAAAAGTAAATGAACAACGGCTACTATCAAGCAACCGGCGCCATGGTGACGCAGTTTAATCGCCTAGACGTCATCGCAAACAATCTTGCTAACATAAACACTATCGGTTTTAAACGCGACGACGTCGTAGTGGGGGATTTTGAGAGGATTTTTAAAGAGTACCGCGACGAGCTGCCGATAGAAAATCACACCAAAGACGCGGCGAAATTTCTAAACAGAACTATCGATAGAGTGCCGCAAATCTCGGAGCAATACGTGGATTTTAGCCAGGGCGGGCTTAAATTTTCAAACAACGACCTTGACTTTGCGATGAAACGCGAGGATCTATTTTTCCTGGTCGAGGTAAAGCCCGGCGACGTGCGTCTAACCAAAAACGGCTCGTTTAATCTCGACGAGGACGGATTTTTGGTAACCAAAGAGGGTTACAAGGTGCTACCTAGCGATTATTTTACGAATAATTTTCAAGGCATCCAAATCCCGCAGGGTGAGCGCTTTTCCGCCGATAAAAACGGCAATCTCTACTCAAACGAGGAGCCGCTAGCTAGGCTTTATATCGCGCAGCCAAAAGAGATACGAAATCTAACCAAAGAGGGCGATAATCTCTACGTTTTGCCGAATTTAAAGGAGCTTGAAGACGTGGGCGGCGAGATAGACGCGGTCGCGTGGAAATACACCCAAATTTCCAACGTAAACGCCGTGACTGAGATGGTCGGACTCATCGAGACGCAGCGCTTTGTAGAGATGTATCAAAAGGTGATGACGAGCCATATGGATGATCTGAATCAGGAAGCTATAAGTAAGCTTGCCAATACGAAAGTCTAATAAGCTGCGTCTTTTTAGTGCTTTTTAATGAGTTTGGTTTTTGCTTCTTCGGCAACCTTCATGGTTAGCCTCAGTCGCAAAAACTGCAACAGCATTAAAAATCATCTAAAAATACTTTGCTTATTATAGCTATGTTAAATTTGCTTTTTTGCTTACGATCGCAGGTGCTTCAACTCTAATTTTCCCTCAAAATTTTATTTTAAAATACTTCCGCAAAAATATTTTCAGTTTTTCCCAAATTTGCAAAAATTTGGAACGCCTTTTGCTAAATACCCAAGAAATGCGAGAAATCGCGCCGAATTTGTAAATTTTAGACGTTTGTCCGACATAAAAACGGGCGGCGACGCTTTTATGCAAAAGCGTAAAATTTAAGACTGCAAATTTGGAATATATTTTGCAATGGTAAAAAGCGATGAGCCGTTTATTAGATACATAAAGATAAGCGGCAGTAGCTCGAGATGGAGACTAGGCGGTTTTTTGCGAGGCGAGGGCGCGTATATGCGATACGTAACCGAAGTCGAGAAAAAAACTAACGAAGTATACGCTCAAGATACAACGCGCTAAGAAAGGAAAACACGAAAATGATGAGGTCTATTTACTCTGCCGCCACCGGCATGATCGCCCAACAAACCCAGATCGACGTTACGTCGCACAATATCGCAAACGTAAACACTATCGGCTATAAGAAAAACCGCGCCGAGTTTGCCGATCTGATGTATCAGGTCATGGAGTATGCGGGTACGGCAACCAGCGCCACGACGAAAAGCCCCACCGGTATCGAGGTGGGTCTGGGCGCGCGTCCGACGGCGATAACGAAGATATTTTCGCAAGGGTATTTTAAAGAAACTAGCAACAACCTCGATATGGTTATCGCTGGTAACGGCTTTTTCCAGGTGCAGCTTCCGGACGGTACGACGGCATATACTAGAAACGGCGCCTTTAAGTTAGATAGCGAGGGCACGATCGTAAACTCCGACGGCTATGTGCTTCAGCCGCAGATGACTATCCCGGCTGATGCCACGCAGGTTTCAGTCGGCACCGACGGCACCGTCTCCGTGCTGCAGCCGGGCAACACGGAGATGACACAGGTGGGCCGCATCGAGCTAGCAAATTTTATCAACCCGGCAGGCCTACACTCTATGGGCGACAATCTCTATCTGCCGACGGGTTCTAGCGGCGAGGTCGTAGTCGGTACGGCGGGTCAGGACGGTCTGGGTACGATCAGACAGGGATTTGTCGAGATGAGTAACGTGCAGCTGGTCGAAGAGATGACCGACCTCATCACGGGTCAGCGCGCGTACGAAGCAAACTCGAAGGCGATCACGACGAGTGATGATATGCTCTCTATCGTAAATAGCCTAAAGAGATAGCCTAAAATAGGCTAAATTTAGCCGCCTAGTCAGAGATTTGCTTTGCAAATTTGACGGACTAGGCGGCTTTTTAAATTTACGGTGAAAAACGGCTAAATTTAGCTCAAATTTAGCCGTTTCGTAGCGGTTCTTTATTTGCTTAGGATTTTTTGATTATCGCAACTTTGTTTTAAGCCCATATCGCAAGCCTTACCGAAATACTTCTTGGCCACTTGTTTATCTTTGATTACGCCTTGGCCTTCTGCGTATAGAACACTGAGATTGTAGTAGCCGTTTGTGTAGTTCGCCTAGCAAGCCTTGGTGAAAATCTTCGCAGTCTTTTTGTAGTTTTATTTCACGCCGAAACTGTTTCTATAAAATTCCCTGAGAGATGCACAGCTAACAGGGCTTTCAATCTCGCATACCTTTAAATTTGATTTACCTCGTGTCGGTGCGGGGCAAATTTGTTTTAAGTAAAATTTTGCGTCTAGATTGCTTTTAGTTACCTTAGTCTTTGGCTTGGCTAAATTTCATGCCGTTTGTGAGTCGTCGGTTTTGCTTTTTGGTATATACTGACCATTGTTGAAATCATAGCACACGAGAAAATCCAAGATACAAATCGGAGCTATGAAGATTCCGTATAAAGTGCCCGCGCCGTTTAACTCGTCCTGAGAGCCTCCCATTGCTGAAGATACAAACAGTAAAACTGGAAATAGAATTAAGATCAGACTAGCTATATTTTCAAAAGTAAAAACCGCTAGGCTAACGTCTTGATTTTTTACGAAAAAAATACTGTATTTTTTGACTGAGTCGAGCCTTAAGTAAAAAGCAGTTAAACCAACCGACAAAATCATAACTGCAAAAAATAAAACGGTTTCGGATACATTGTCATTGATATATTCATCAAACCGCGTAGAAATCAGCGGAATAAGCGATGAAAACGTCAAAATGATAAGCAAAAATGCCAAAAATAGCATTACCGCGCGCCTGATAAATCTATGTCTATCATACCGTCTTTTTAGGCCCTCGGGGATAGCAGCAAATTTCTCGTCCAACTCTTTCGTATCAGTTTGAGTTTTTGTATTCACGATTTGCTCCTTCAAGCACTCAATTCTAGGAATTATAGCAAATACATCGAATTTAGTATAGCGATTCGTTCACCTTTATCCAATTTTTTTAAATTTTTAGCTATCATCGCACTTTTATTAAGGAAAATTTTTGCATTTTAGTTACGTTTTTAAGCTTAGCATTCCCATTTTTATGGGCTATTTTCCCCTAGGCGTCGCCTTTGGGATACTGGCTAAAAGCATGGGCGTTAGCGCTTTTATCGCCATAGCGCTTAGCACGCTAGCTTACGGCGGTGCAGCGCAGTTTATGATGCTCTCGCTTTTTAGCGCGGGTACGGGGCTTTTAGAGGTTTTTATCGTCTCGTATCTGGTAAATTTACGCCATACTTTTTACGGGCTGGCGCTTTTAAAAGAGTACAAAGACCTAAAATACCGCCTTTTAAATATCGCGACTCTCACGGACGAAACCTTTGCGATATTTAAGGCGCTTAATATCTCGGACGCGGCGGAGCGTAGCTATGTTTTTACTCGGCTAAATTTGCTCTCGTGGCTCTACTGGGCGGCTGGAACTGCGGTCGGATGCCTAGCCGGCGGGCTGATAAAGGTCGATATGAGCGGGCTTGAGTTTAGCCTAACCGCGCTTTTTATCGTGATCGTGATGGAGATGTTTAAAAACGATAAAAATTATAAAGTGCTGGGTGCTGCGTGCCTGTTTGGAGTCGCCGGCGTAGCGCTCATGCCTGCTAAAGCGATGCTGGTAGGCTCGATGGCGCTTTGCTTTATTTTTATTTTAGTTTTTAAGGATAAGCTTTGATAAGCGTGAGTTCTAGCGAGTGGGTGATATTTGCCGCCGTTTTGCTAAGCGCGTTTGCGACCTTTTTGACGCGTGCCGCGCCGTTTTACGTCATCAAAAACTATAAGCCGCGTCCGTGGCTAACGGCCGTGGAGCGACACATGGGGCTGATGATAATGGTCGTCTTGGTGTGCTACGGACTAAGAGACGTCAAATTTGACGTTTATCCGTACGGACTAAACGAAGCAGCAGCCGTTTTTACCGCGGTTTTGTTTCATCTGAAATTTAAAAATACCTTGCTTAGTATCGCGGCTTCGACGGCGATATATATGACGCTAATCAGGCTTACGGCCTAAACGGAGGTTTTATGAAAAGAGTTACTATACTAGCAGTGGGCGGCACGGTAGCGGGAAGCGGCCCCGGATCGCTTGATGCGAGCTATACCTCAGGAACCGTTACGGTGGATAAACTGATCGCTGCGGTGCCTGAAATCAACAAAATAGCGACCATCAAAGGCGAGCAGATCTCAAACATCGGCTCGCAGGAGATGAATAACGAAGTTTGGCTAAAGCTGGCAAACAGAGTAAACGAGCTGCTAACTAGCGGCGAGGCCGACGGCATCGTCATCACGCACGGAACGGACACGATGGAGGAGACGGCGTATTTTTTAAATTTAGTCGTCAAAAGCGACAAGCCGATCGTGTTTACGGGCGCGATGAGAAACAGCGGCTCGCTAAGCGCGGACGGCCCTCTAAATATCTTTAACGCCGTAAACGTCGCGATGAGTAAAGAAGCCGTAGGCAAGGGCGTAATGGTCGTGATGAACGACGAGGTCCACGCGGCTCGTGAGGTAACTAAAACCAACACTACCGCGGTCGATACCTTTAAATCTCCAAACAGCGGCAAGATCGGCACGGCGTATTACGGTAACGTCAAATTTTATATGAATCCGCTTCGCAAACACACCGTAAATTCGGCATTTGATATCACGAAGATCAAAGAGCTTCCAAGAGTCGATATCATCTACAGCCACGCAAACGACAACCCGGATTTTATAAATTTAGCCGTCAAAAACGGAGCTAAAGGCATCATAAACGCCGGCATGGGTAACGGAAATCCATTCCCAAGCGCGCTTGAGGCTCTAGGCGAAGCGGTTAAAGCCGGCGTAGTAGTCGTGCGCGGCTCGCGCGTAGGTAGCGGCGAGACCACGCTAAACGGCGAGGTAGACGACGGCAAATACGGCTTTTTAACAAGCGATAACCTAAACGCGCAAAAAGCTAGAGTGCTTTTGATGCTTGCGCTTACGCAGACTACGGATAAGGCTAAGATTCAGGAGCTTTTTCTAACCCACTAAGCGCGGCGTCTCGTGATATTTACACTTATTTAATATTACGGCAGATTTGCTAAATTTACGGTCCGCTGCCTCTTTTATAAATTTCCTTTTTTTTACTGTTTTTGCTGCGACGAATTTATCTTAAATTTGCGTTTAAATTTACCGTGCCAAACGGCGGAAACCCGGCTAAAAGCGCGATTTGCAAGCGTAAATTTTAGCTATCGTTGGGTATAATCGATTATTTTAATTTAAGGAGCGAAAATGGGAATGAGCGCGCACTACTACGCCTATGCGCAGGACGATATAGAGGCGATCAAAAATGGCGGCGGCGACGATGTCGAGGCGCTGGACGAATATGATCTGGATAAAATGTGGGACGCGATGCATAAAACGCTAACTGGCAAAAATATGTTTGAGGCGATGAGTGCAGGCGAGATTTTCGCTACGCCAAATCCGCTTAGTTGGGCGGTTTTTGGACGAGGCATGGCTGGCGAGGAGGGAAGCGAGGCGATATCTTACGCGGACGCAGATGACGTAAAAGCCGTAGTCAAAGCGATGCAGAGTACCGATATCGGCGCGCTTTTAGCAAACGTAAATTTTACGGGCTTCGGCGAGGCGGGCACCTATCCCGAGATATGGGAGTACGAGAGCGAATTTGAGGATATCAAAGCCGAGCTAAAAGAGCATTTTAACGGGCTTTTGAGCTTTTATCAAAATGCCGCTGACAAAGGGCTTGGCGCGCTAATCGTAATAGCGTAAATTTTGCGGCAAATCCCGTTAGGCGCTGGGCTACGGCGGAGCCGCTTTTGGGATAATTTTAAACCCGCATACATAAAGTCAAATTTGTGGGGTTAAATTTGTGCGCTCAAAGATAAGCTTGCTAAATTTGCTCTCTGCGCCTCAAAAAATGCAAACAAATGCCGCCGTAAAGCCAGGTAAATTTCTCGCCCGCGCATAAAAAGCAATTTCCGCCTCTCGGCCTTGCATCGTCGCCTGGTATGCGACCGGCTTGACGGTATTTATATGGTTTTAAAGGATAAAAATGAAAATTTTAAAAGCTATTTTCGCGGCGGCATCGGTGGTTTGCTATCTAAACTCGGCCGTTTTACCGCAAAGCGACTGGAGCAAAAAGGATCTAAAAGGCGAGGTCAAAAGCATGACGGCTACGGAGTACGAATACTCTATGGATGGCTCCGGCACGCTAGAAAATACGCGCGTAAAGCGAACGGAGTTTAACGAAAACGGCTATATAGTGCAAGAAACCGAACACATAAACGGCGTACCAAACAGCTCGGTTTTGTTTGAATACGGCAAAGACGGGCTAATCCGCAAAAAATATCAAGATAGCGCCGTTTATCTCTACGAATACGAATTTGACGGCGAAAATTTAGTCGCAACGGCCAAAGAGCAGCATGTGGAGGATAAATTTTACCCGCGCACGGAGAAAACCACTTGCGGCAAGGACGGCAAAATGATCGCTCGGGCGACGTATTCGGGCGGGACGCTAGTGACGGACGATAGCTACGTCTACGACGAAAAGGGCGTTTTAACGCGGATAGAAAATAATATGGAGCCGCGCCACGCCATAGTGATAAGCTTCGAGCGCAAGCCAAACGGCGAATATGAAAAAATCACGCAAGCCCCGAACTCAAAATGGGTTTATTACTACGCCGCAAACGGCGACGAGATGGAGTATACGTCGGTAAATTACTTCGGCTCCGAGGCAAAAATCTGGCAAATTTTGCAGTTTAAAGACATAACGAGGGACGAGCGGGGAAATTTGACGCATAAAACCTCGGTCAAATTTAAGCCCGCGGACAAATACTACGAAAACGGCGACATAACGGAAATCGGCCTATATAAAAAGCTAGAAATCAGCTACGAATACTACGAATAAAAGCGCCTAGCTAAGGCAAATTTACTTAAATTTACGCCCGCTTGCTCGCGCTTAGCCTGACGTCTACCCGGCGCTCGCGGTTTTTGGCGCGGCGGCGAAATTTACGCGAAATTTACTTCTGCTGAGCCGGCGCGAAAGGGCGATTTTGCCGTATTTTGCATGCGGCGCGGCGGTATGCGCTAAAATTTACGATTGCCCCGTCGCCGCCCGTAAAATGCCGCCTAGTTTGGTTAAATTTGCAACCCCGGCGGCAAAGGCTAGCTAGCTTTATAAAGTCTTGCGTCGCCGTTAAACCGCTATAACTAGGCAGCGCTTGTTTTTATTTTTGTATTTTAGGCCGTTTTTGCCGCTAAATTTAGCAGGGCTTAAATCCCTGAGGGGCAAGCGGATTGCTTTATCCGGCGTTAAATTTACGGCGTTAAATTTACCCGCACCGACCGCTAGGTGCCGAGTTTTGATTGTTTATTTAGCTTCTTTTGGATAAAATCGCCCAAATTTAATCTTAAGGTAAATCATGAAACAAGCAAAAGTCTGGAAATTCGGCGACAATATCGACACCGACATCATCATAGCTGCGCGCTATCTAAATACCTCGGACGAAAAAATCTTAGCCACTCACATCATGGAGGATGCCGATCCTGAATTTAGCAAAAAAATATCCGTCGGCGACGTCATCGTAGCGGGCGAAAATTTCGGCTGCGGCAGCTCGCGCGAGCACGCTCCTTTGGCGCTAAAGGCCGCGGGTATCGGCGCCGTGATAGCCAAGAGCTTTGCTAGGATTTTTTATAGAAACAGCTTTAACACTGGGCTTTTAATACTAGAAATCAAAGAAACAGACGAGATAAACGCAGGCGACGAGCTAAAAATCGATGTGGATAACGGCGCGGTCGTAAATTTAACGAGCGGCAAAGAGTATAAATTTAGCCCGATACCGCCGTTTATGCAAGAGCTTTTAAAAAGCGGCGGCCTCATAGAATACGCAAAAACAAGGATATAAAATGGCTAAAATTTATAACATAGCGGTGATAAAAGGCGACGGCATCGGTCCTGAGATAGTTGATGAGGCGATAAAGGCGCTGGATGCGGCTAGCGCGGAGTTTGGTTTTGAGCTTAGCTATAACTATTACCTGATGGGCGGTGCGGCGATCGATGTGTTTGGCGAGCCTTTGCCTAGCGAGACGCTAAACGGCGCGCTAAACTCGGATGCGGTGCTTTTTGGTGCCATAGGTGGGCCTAAATGGGACGGCTTGCCGCGCCATCTGCGCCCTGAAAGCGGGCTTTTAAAGCTACGAAAAGGACTTGGCGCGTATGCAAATTTGCGCCCGGCGATGATATTTGACGAGCTGGTGGACGCTAGTACGCTAAAGCCATCGGTCCTTCAGGGCGTCGACTTTATCGTGGTTCGCGAGCTAACCGGCGGGATATATTTCGGTCAACCGCGCGAGAAAAAAGAAAACAGCGCCTACAACACCATGACCTACACGAGCGAGGAGATTGAGCGCATCGCGAAGGTTGGGTTTGAAACCGCGATGAAACGCAAAAAACGCGTCTGCAT
>CAUQMF010000030.1:0-18571 GCA_963518965.1 uncultured Campylobacter sp. | reverse complement strand
ATTGAAATTATGAGAAACAAAAGAGGCGGGCAAAGAGAATTAGCTCTTTGCCTTAAAGAACAAGAGAATTATAACAAAATTTCCTTATCTGCCGATAATTTATATCGGGAAGCGAGCGCAAAATGAGTAATTTTCGCTCTGATCTTGATGGTTTTAAACCGGGTGAGCTACACCTGCGCCAAAAACTTTTAAACCGAGAAATCAAACAACCCCTTGATTCTCGCGCGATTGAGGTGTCGACGTTTGATGTTTCTGGGGATTTCTTGACTCTCGGCTTTTCTTGCGTCGGCATAACTCTAACTGCCGATAATACGGGCATTTGGAAAAATGGCACGCCTGGACGAAAGAACAACAAAGAGCTCGCCGAAGCCCTAAAAAAAGAGCTCTATTCACTCATTAAAAAAACCCTATCGACTATCCCCCTTTGGGTCGCTTGGGTGTTCGAGCGGCATAAAAACGGCTCCCCTCATATCCACGCTATGTTGTTCTGCCCTATCCGGGATCTCTCTCACGTGATAGCCCTCTGTAAAAGGCTCTATGATTCTAAATCCGTACAAGTGAACACGCTAAGCCCGATGTACGTTTTTAAAGATGAAAAATGGCAATGGGAACTCGTCGAAAAAGAGACTGATTTTCCTGCCGCTCTTTGCTCAAAAATTCTTGCTCGAACTACTGCTGAAATCGATCCTATTAAGGACAAGCTTGTCCGCCGAAATGTCGCAAAGGTAAAAGATGTTCAAGATACAAAAGAGCTTCATAGTGTTTGCAATGCAAAATTAAGGCGAAAATATCCTAACGCCGAGCTAGCTCTGGGGAATCTATTTTTCGAGTTATGGCGATACTGGAAGTATGCTCATTGTCGCTCAAAACGAGAAAGGGTCGCTGAGGATGTGAACCGATACGATAGACTTATTCTTGGCATAAAGGACGAAAACGAAAACGAACCCTACGACTCTGAACCTTTCCCTGTAAGTAAATTTGTTATCACTCAACCAAATTTAGGCTGCTTTGGTCGTGACGTAGCTTGCAAATTAAAAACCAAAGCCGACGACGAACTCGTGCAGCTGGACGTAACGCTTTGGACTAAACACCACTCTGAACGCTTACACGTGAATTTGAAAAACGTTTATCTTTCGCCTCGTCGAATCCAAAACCTCAAACTTTGGGCAAAAAAGTGTCGCGATAAAAATGACCTGCTTGTTCTTTATCGCACTCTTTTTAGCGGTAAAAAAATCGGCGGTAAAGACCCTTTAAGAATGCTTGATTTTGCCCCTCAAAACCTAAGCGAATACGACTGCGAATTAATAACCGCTCACTACGATATCCGCTCTTGGTTTGGCTATGTTGCCCCGCTCATTAAAAAAGAACAACCCCTTGATCCTGGTGTAGCTGAACTTCGAGCTTTTCTCGAACAAATTTGCCGTGAAAATGATTGGCCTATTTCTGCCGTCGATCTTGTTGACCTCGAAACGTATGTCACTTGATTTTTAGTCTTTTTTGTTTATGATCTTTAAAACAAAATTTCAAAAAAAAGGAGGTCTCAATGAGTCCTGAAAATTTTCAAAAACCTAACTCAATCCCCAATGTTGCTCTAGCGCAAACGCAGAGCCAAAAAAACGCTCAACCTCAAGAGCAAAAACCTGCGGAACAAAAAGAGAAAAAAGAGCTTAGTCCCCGTGCAAAATTGCTTAAAGACTTGAATGCTCTTGTTACTAAACTCAAGAGCATTGATAAACGCGAAGACCGGGCGAAAAACGCTTTGACGAAAATCGAGGAAGAGCGTGCTGAAGTTGAGGCGCTTGCTAAAAAGTTCGAGCTCTCGAACTCTGCCTCTGTTTAAACCCCCTTGCGGGCGAACATCATAATGGGGGCTTGACCCCCTTATGATTAGTGAGCTCACTAATCAGCAAGCTGACGTTCGTTTTTTAAAGGGGCGCAAGACCCCTTTAAAAAATATAAATGCGATAATACCATATTTAAGGAAAAAAACTATGGACAACAACGCTAAATCTTGTTTTCGGATCGACCCCATGAAATCGGAGTTCGCGTATTGGCACGATTTTAGACAGGGTTTTCAAGCCTCAAACGTGCAAGGCGCAATGACGAAAGACAATGAATATTCTTGCTCTTTTTCTGAAGCTCGGGCTCTTGCTAAAAAGATGAAAGACGAAGCTGACGCCGCCTATCGAGCGCGGACGGGGAGACGACCGAGCTATAACTCTGAGTCTATATACTGGGAAGCTACCGTGAATTTGCGGGGTTTTCATACTCGCGAGGACGTCGAAAAAGTTGTGCAAATCCTCGAGAAGCGCCTCGGCTATCGAACGGTTTTTTGGACTCGGCATCGCGATGAGGGTCATCTAGCCACCGACGATGAGATGGATGAGCTAGGGCTCTCATCTACCGACCAAAGACCTTTTATCCTAAACGATCACGTTCATATTGGTATGTTCTCTCTCGATGAAGACGGGAACTCTCTACATCGTCGAAATTTTGGAAAGCCGGGTTTAATTAGCCAAATTCAAACGGAGATCGCGCAAGCCCTCGGCATGGAGCGGGGCATAAGCAAAAAAATAACGAAGCGGACACATCTCACTCCTCGACAGTATCGGCAAGCAATGAGCTTGCAGGAGCCTTTGCAAGTCAAACTTGGTGACGTCAAAAATGAGCTCAAAGACGCCAAAAAACAAATAAAAGAGTTAGAGAGACAGCTCAAAGAAGCGAATAAACAAGCCCGCGCTGATCTGCAAGAGCAAGGGGGCAAGCGCGAGGATTATTCTGTGCTTGAAGCCGAAAACAAGCGACTTAAAGACGAGCTTGCTGAACTTAAAAAGGCGCCTGATATCAGTAACATTGAGGATTTTAAAAAATCTTTCGAGGATAAGATTAGGGAGCTTATGAAACACTCAAAGATTAAAGAAATTGCCGAACAGACTTTAAACAATGAGGCAATCTTAAAACCTGTAACCTTCGGCGGTTATTCTAAGGAAAGCGTATCTGCTTATGTTTTGGGATCCGTAGCTCGCTATAATGCCGCGAATAAAACTCTAGAAAAAGCACAGACGTTCATACATGAACTTGCCGTTAAAAAAGAAATTAGCACGAAGGCGCAATTAGCAGCTCTACGCGAAAATAAAACCTTGGGCGGTTTTCTTGGCGCTACTGCTAGCAAAATGGATGTCGATGTCGCTGTGTTAAAACGGGAAAAAATGGGGCTAGTCGATACGGTCGATCAGTTACAAAAACAAAATAAAGCCCTTCAAAAGACGCTAAAAGCTACTACCGATCTTGTTAAACAAAAAGATATCGAAATCGAGACGCTTAAAAAATCGAATCAAGAGGGTTTGGCTAAAACCGACAATAATTTTTACCTGGGACAAGCCTCTATGCTCTCCGAGCTTGTATCGTCGGGAAAACTCTATATCGAGCCGAAGGGGCGATATCTTGTCGAAAGCTTGGACGGCTATCTAAAGGGCGAATATCCCTCTGCCGACTCTTTCGCCGGGATAAAAAGCGGATTGCTGAGTTACGCTCCTGCTCTCCATTCTCCAAAAAACGATCTTGATTTCAAGTAAAAAAATTCTCTTTGCCCCTCGATAAATAGGGGCTTTGAGGCACTTTTTCCTCGCTTCTTAATAGTAATAATATAAATTTAGGCAAAAACAAAAATCTATAAAAGCGTCCAATTAAAAAACAACTTCAAGGCAAAAGCAAAGCAAGACAAAAGGCACGGTGGCGGCTGTTTTTTGTTTTTGTCTAGCTTCGCGGTGGATGCGAACGGCTTCGGGTATAGTCAAGGGCGGACTTTTACGTGGCAAGCAAAGCGAGCCCGTAAAATCCGTTTATCTCGACCCTTGACTGCCCGAAACGGCTCGCTACAATTTTAGCGATAAAAGCGAAAATGCAGAGCGAGAAAAAATAGGCTCTATGCGCGCCGTTAGCTGTTCGCGGCGTGCATTAGCTTATTTTTTCGATACGAGCCTCAGCGAGTATCAAAGCGCCCGCCCGTGCCGTCTTTTATTGCTTCCGTATAACAAAGTTGTGTTTTTTAACGCTCCTCGGATTTTCTCGCCACTCTCAAAAATCCGTTCCGCTTGCCCGAAGTAGTGGGAAATAGTGGGTAATTTGACAAGCAGGGAAAAAAATGCTAACATGCTAATCAGAACAGGCGGGTAAAAGAATTAGTTTTACGACTTAAGGCTTAACCCTTAAATGGTTTATTTTTTGTTTAATATAAACTCAAAAATAACCTAAAACTCTTTAAGCTTCTAGCTAAAATCTTTTAAAAACGCTACGTTTTTTCTAAAAACCTTAAAAACCTAGGAAGTCAGCTTTTTCACTTCCTATTTTTGTTAAAGCCTCGATTTTTTGGGCTTTTTTCTCTAAATTGCAGACACGCAGGTCGCACCATCATACTTATTAACCTCGACAAAAATTCCCAAAATAGCCAAATACATCAAACCCATCGACGGAAAATCTATAAAAAAACCACCAACTAACTGACCAAATTTACTGACTAACCAAGTTTTAGTCAGTACTTGTAAGTATAATCTAAAAATCACCTTCTAAAATATTATTATGATTATTTAATATATCTTGGCTGATTTCCAATTATGTTCAATTTTTAGACCTCGTTAAAAACCATAAACCGTAATTTAGCGATAATTCTGGATTTTGCTTAGTAATAAGCCTCAATAGTTATGCTTTATTTGGAGTCGAATTTAGCATATTTTCTCTTGAATTACGATATTATAACCCTATTTCAAGCTAAATTTAGATTTTGGAGCTAAATTTAAGCCGTAAATTTAGCTCAGATCTTTGTCTTACATAAATACCGGTATCGTGGTATTTTGTAAGAAGTACTTGGTCGTACCGCCCAAGAAAATCTCTCTAAAGCCGTTTTCTGCATATCTAGCCGCTACGATTAGGTCAAAATTTCCGTCCGTCGCGGCTTTTAAAAGCGGTTCGCCAGGGACTGAAAAAGTTCCTACGATCTCAAAATCCGCATTTATGCCGTGCAGTGCGAAGTATTCATCCAGCCTCTTTAAGCTAGCTTCGCTTTGATCGCCCAAATTTGCCTTTGAAGTGATGCATTTTACGCGCTTAGCCTCTTTTAAAAGCGGTAGCGAGCTGGTAATGGCGCGCGAGCTCTCAGGCGTACCGGTCCAGCTTACCAGGATATTTTCCGCGCTAAATTTAGTAAGTTTTCTAGGGATAGCGATAACGTTTTTACCGCTTTTTAGTACCGCCGCTTCAAACGTACCCGTTATCTTACCGTCAAGCGGTACGGCTGCTACGACCATATCGCAAAATTTAGACTCCTGCTCGACGATTAGGCTTCTTTTTCCGCTTTTGGTTATAAATTTCGCGCTCGCCTCGCCTTTTAACGGAGTATCGCTGACGCGTACGCCAAGCTCGGCGCAAAGCTTATTAAAAATAGCCTCGTTTTGCTCGTGCTCAAGCCCCAAATCAGCCTTAGCAGCTTTTAAAAACTCCTCGTAAAGCACTCCGCCTCGAAGCGTCATTTTCATATTATAAACGACGCTAGGATCGAGCTGGCAAGCCAAAATCTCGATATGGCTGTTGAAATGCTTAGCGACCAGCAAAGCACCTTTTATACGCTCTTTGACGTCGTCGCCGGCACCTATGGGGAAGAATATTTTTTTATACTGCATCGGTTCTCCTTTAAATTTATTGCGCCAAAGAAAGGGAAATTTTGTGCCCTTTTTGCTCGCTGATTTTTACTTTGACCTTATCGCCTGCTTTTAGAGGCGTTTTGATCTTTGAGATGTGCAAAAGTCCGTCCACGCCGCCCGGAAGCCCGATAAAGGCGCCAAATTCTACCACGCTTTTTACCTCGCCCTCAAATTCGTCTCCAATATTAAATTCAGGCGTCTTATGTGGCTTGCCGTCTCTGCCGCCTCTTTTACCGCCAAAACCCTTGCCGCCGTCTTTTGAAACGATTTGTATGATGTAGTCTTTGGCCGCATCTACGCTTGATTTTTGCGCGCCGGCGATCTTTACCTCGCCTTTTTCGCGGTCGAGGTCGATGGCGACGTCAAATTTTTCGATGATCTCTTTTATCGTTTTGCCGGCTTGTCCGATGATGTCCACGATCTTGCCCGGATCAACGCTAAAAAGCTCTAGTTTAGGCAATATGTCTTCGTTTACGGAGATATTTTCGTTTGCTTTTTCCATCAAATTTAATATATGCAGCCTGCCCTCGCGCGCCTGCAAAAGAGCCTCTTTTAGCACGTCAAGGCTGATACCGCCCAGTTTTATATCCATCTGAAGCGCGGTTATGCCGTCTTTGCTACCGGCGACTTTAAAGTCCATATCGCCGTCGTGGTCCTCTAGCCCCATGATGTCGGTTAGTACGGCGTGTTTTTCGCCTTCGAAAATTAACCCCATTGCAACGCCTGCGACTAGCTTTGGCGTATCGACGCCGGCAGCCCTTAGCGCTAAAGAGCCGCCGCAAACGCTAGCCATCGAGCTTGAGCCGTTGCTTTCTAAAATTTCAGACACGAGCCTGATCGTATAAGGCGAATTTACGTCGATGCTAGGCGCAAGCGCGCGTTTAGCGAGATTGCCGTGACCTAGCTCACGTCTGCCCGGAGCCTTTAGCGGGCTAGCCTCGCCGACGCTAAAGCCCGGGAAGTTGTAGTTAAACATAAATTTATCCGTCACGGCGCCTTTTTCTGTTAGCATATCATACATCTGCGCGTCGCCGTCGGTGCCTAGAGTCGCTACTACGAGAGCTTGCGTCTGGCCGCGGGTAAAGAGGCAGCTACCGTGAGCGTTTGGCAAGATATTTGTCTCGATGCTGATCGGGCGAACCTCCTTAAGCCCTCTGCCGTCGGCACGAACGCCCTCGTTTATGATCTGCTCGCGGACAATTTTTTTCTTAAATTTAGCTAGGACGTTAGAGACGACCTCCTCCTCCCAGCCCTCTTTTTGAGCTACTTCGTCGGTCAAAATTTGCTTAGCGATCTTGGTTAGTTCGCTAGCGCGCTCGCTTTTAGCCATCTGATTTATCGCGGCTTTTACGTCGTTTTTATAAAATTCGTTTAGATAAACCGCGACGCTCTCGTTTTCGATCTCCGGTTTTAGCTCTAGCTGCACGTCTTCTTTTTTATGCTGGCTAAATGCTTCTTCATAAGCGTTTGAGGCGCGAAGTATGGCTTTACCGGCCTGCGCGATCGCCTCTACGATGAGATCTTCGCTAAATTCGTTCATATCCTGCATCGCTATAGCGCCGCTTAAATTCGGATCCATCATAGGATCAAGCGCGATAGGCACTATCTCGTCTTTTTCCGTCGCGATACTTCTCATCTCGATCATCAAAAGCTCGTCTTTAACGCCTGCTACGTAAAGATCGAGCGCGGAAGTTTTTAGCTCGGAGTTGCTAGGGTTGATTACGAATTTATTATCTATATACCCCACGCGCACGCCGCAAACAGGCGCATTTACGGGGATGTCGCTAAGATAAAGCGCGACTGAGGCCGCATTTAGAGCGACGACTTGCAGATCGACCTCAGGATCGCAAGATAACACCATCACGACGATTTGCGTCGGATACGCGTAGCCTTTTGGAAAAAGCGGACGTAATGAGCGGTCGATGATACGCGAAGTTAGCGTCTCAAAATCTCCGGGCTTTGTTTCTCTTTTTACGTAGCCGCCCGGGATCTTGCCTGCCGCGTAGCTTTTTTCGATATATTGCACCGTTAGCGGTAAAAAATCCTCGCTAACTTGCGTATCTTCGCGAGCGACGGTGGCCAAAACGACGGTATTTTTTACGCGCAAAAGCACTGCGCCGCTGGCTTGCTTGGCGACCTTGTCTATATCGTAAATTTCGACTTGATTATTGACTTCTATTGAATACTGCATGCCCTAACATCTCCTTGTTTTTGTAATGGTATATAAAACGGACTCTCCTCTAATATGGAAAGTACGGTTTCGGGTTTTGGTTCGATTTTGTTTTTGTAGTAAAAATCCACTTCGATAAAATTTGCGATCTTATGCACGGCGTAAATTTCATCCACCAGCGGCGCGATAGCAGCGGCTACATCGGTAGCGATGAGCGGCGTAGCGTAGGTGACCGATTTTACCCGCTCGCGCATGAGCGTTTTTAGACAAGTTAGCGCTGTAAGACCCGTCTCGCAGCCCTCATCGATAAGTAGGATGTTTCTATCCTTTAGATCGCCGATGAGATTACCTTTTCTAAATTTATAGACGTTTTTTAGGATTTTTTCGTCGTACTTACGATCAGCCTCGCCGTAAACAAAGTCGTAGCTAATGCCAAAGCTTTTAATCAGCTCTTCGTTTAGCACTACGTCGTCCTTTTCGCTAACCATCGCGATTTCGCACTCGGGGTTATTGGGCGCAAAAATGCGCTCGCAAAATAAAATCTCGTAGCTCAAATTTAGCCCGCGAGCTACGCTATCAACCATGATGACCGAGTCTATAGAGCCACATATCATCAGATATTCGCCCGCGACTAGCTCTTTTTTGGGCAAAATTTCAAGCAGTTTTTCGGCCGCCTCGAGCTGGTTTTCAAAGACCAAATCCTCGTAGCCGCTCATCAGCTACCCTGCGTCTGACCTACCGAAAAGTCGTAATGCACGCCGCCCATCGGATAGAAATTTATAAAGAAATAAACGCCTCTTGATTTCTTTGCGGCAGTTCCACTCGTAGTCGTCGTAGGCTCCAGCTCCTCTTCATAGACGAATGTATAATTCCAGCACTTTCTGCGGTGAGAGACGCCTAGTTGCCACTGCTTATTGTAGTCTCGTTCGAGGTCGTACTGCGAACCGCCAAAAAGCCTATAGTTGTGCGGAAGCTCTACATAACCGTTTAGGTGTAGGTAGTTTTGCTTTTCTTGCGCGTTTTTCCTTTGCATCGTATGCCAGAGGCTAGCGCCGAATTTATCGTGCGCATAGCTCGCGCCGCTTTGGACTTTTTCAAAGTATTTATTGTCGTAAGAGTACTCAAGCCTGTTGTAAAAAGATAAATTTACTAGCGGATACCAGCCGATTATATTTTTCAAATTCGAGCGCTTGTTCTCTTTGGTATAATAACCCTGCGAAATCGTATGTCGTAAAAATTTTCTTCCGTTTTCGTTAAAGAAATACTGCGTCGCTCTGGCTGAAATCTCGTCTCTGGTATGCTGAGGATTTATAAAGCTTTGGTATTTTCGTCCAAGCATATCGTAGACATATACGTTGCCGTCATCCTCGGCAGTTTCGTATTTATCTGGCAAGTCGCCTTCGTTGTAGGCTTTTACGACGTAGTCAACGCCTAAATTTACGCTATGATAAAAGCTCTCGTAAGCTTTAGCCAGATCCGTATAAAGCGAGAATTTGTGATAGTTTTCTATATAGTTTGCGCTTCTATCCTCATCTCCGGTCGGGCGATACATTTTTTTTGCGTAATCCACGTGAGTGGCGTATAGATAGTGATAGTAAGAAAATTTAAGATAATCGTCCGCCAAGGGTAGGTGAAAGGAAACCGGCAGATTAAACTCATACTGCGTCGCTTTTACGCCGATTCTTCTCGTGTAGTTATGCGAGCTTAAGTCAACGGAATAAAGCACGTTAGGCAAAATGAAGCTGTCGGTAAATTTATGATATTGGAAGCTTGGATACTCTTGAAGCGTGTCTTTGTTTTCGTTTGGGCTACCGATTTTTGAGGTATTTACGTAATACCTCGCATATGCGCCAAAATAGTGCTTATCGCTACTTAGAAAATAGTTTAACTTTGACGTCACGAGGGGATTGTCGTCGCTACCAGCGCCGCGCTTTTTCAAATTTATATAGTCGATATCGTTTAGCGCTGTAGCATCAAGCCACAAGCCCTCCTGCAAATCCTCGCTTATTAGGTGCTTAACGAGCCTGTCGCGCTCGTATTTGACCTCGGCGCCTTTATGCGTTTTATTTTTTAGCGGGAGTCTTAGCGAGTTTTTCTCGATCTGTCTTTGACGGTAACCCTCGGTATCTCTAAACGCGCCTAGCGCCACCGAGCCTCTAGAATACGGCGAATCGGCAAATCTAAACGTGCCGTAGATACCCGTGCCGCGTCTAGTGCGAATTTGTGGATCAAACTGCAAGTCCCAGCTGTCGTATTCGGCGATGTAGATCGGTTGTTTGTAGTAAAATCCGTCGTTTTTACCGTAGCCAAGCTCCGGCGGCAAAAGCCCGGTACGTCTGCGCGTATCGGTGGAAAAGCCAAAATACGGCAGATAAAACACCGGGACGTTTCCGACGTAAAATACGGGATTATAAAGGTGTAAGAATTTACTCTCGCGGTTTAGCTTGCCGCTGCTAAATTTGATCTTCCAATCAGGATCTTGGACGTTACAGCTTGATACGACCGCGCCGTTTACCTCGTAAAATTTAGAAGTACTATTGCTCTCGTCACTTTGCATCCACACTTCCATGTCGCGGTTCATCATAAATAGCGTCTCATAGTTACTATCTTTGCTATTTAGATCGATCTTTGCATACGAGCAGCGTGAGATTTCGTCTTTGTTTCTTATCAAATTTACGTTACCGAAAAGCTCCAAAATTTCTTTTTGCTGATCGTAAACGGCCCTATCCGCGCTCATCAAATAATCCTGCGAATAAACAAGTACGTTTTTATCCGCCGTAACAACGCCGTTGTCGCGTTTTACGTCATCGGCCAGAAGCTCGAAATTTTGAGCCGCAAAGCAACTAAAAGCCCCAAACATTAGTAACGAAAAAATTCTAGTAAACATCTATAACTACCGTTTTCGCGGCCTTATCTTGCCACGTTTGAAATAATGGATTTGAAAACGCCCATGCAAAACCAAGAAAGCACAAGTTTTCGCTAACGATACGCATAAAGGCGCGGACTAAGGAGTTTAAAAAGCTCGGTTTATCGAGCAAATTTACGTCTACGCAGACGATTTTCATAGCTATTTTGCCCATCGTCGCACCGCAGTACCACGTAAAAAAAGTCTGATAAATCACGTCTAGCAAAACGATTTGAAGGGTTAAATTCGCAAGCAAAACGACGGTTTGCTCAAAGTCTATCCCGTCAAATTTATCGTAATAAATCACAAAAAATAATGCCGAAAGTAAAAATTTATCTATCCCCCACGCGACGGCTCTTTTGCCGACGCTAGCGAGCGTGATATTTTCGTTTTCGAGCCTGTCGATGACGCTTCTGCTCATTCGCTCCCTTTTAGCATTTGCCAGGCGATATCTTTTCGGTACTGCGCGCCGTCAAATTCTACCTTTTCGCAAAGCTCATAGGCCTTTTGCTGTGCTTGTTTTATGCTTTTGCCAAGCCCCACGCACACTAGCACTCGTCCGCCGTCGGCATATATCTCGCCGCCCTGCTCGCTCACGCCGGCAAATGCTATGTGTGAGTTTTCAGGCACGTTTTTTACGCTGATTTTGGCCCTAGGCGAGCTTGAAAAAGGATAATTTTTACTAGCCATTACGACCCCAACGGAAAATTCGTCTTTTAGCTTTACGGGTTTTAGATCGCCTTTTGCCGCATTTAATAAAATTTCGCCCAGGTCGCCGTCGATCAGCGGCATTAGCACTTCGCACTCCGGATCGCCAAAACGCACGTTAAACTCAAGCACGTACGGCATACCTTTAACCACCATAAGCCCCGCAAAAAGTACGCCGCAGAAAGGATTTCCTTCGGCTTTCATGCCTTTTAGAGTCGGCTTTACGACTTCTTCTTCGACCTGTTTTATTAGCTCGGGACTTGCTAGCGGACTAGGAGCGTATGCGCCCATGCCGCCGGTATTTGGCCCCTCGTCGTTATCTTTTAGGCGTTTATGATCTTGCGCTACGGGCAGGCTAACGAAATTTTCGCCGTCGCAAATCGCAAAAAAGCTAAGCTCAAATCCGTCTAAAAACTCCTCCACGACCACTCGTTTACCAGCTTCGCCGAAGCTCTCGCCGCTTAGCATACCCTTAGCCGCGGCCTTTGCTTCTTCGTGGCTTTGCGCGATTATCACGCCTTTGCCCGCACACAGTCCGTCGGCCTTAACAACGACCGGAGCGGCAAGAGAGTCGATGAATTTAGCCGCAGCATCGTAATCATCGGTGTTTAGATAGGCAGCCGTGCGGATAGCGTTTCTAGCCAAAAAGTCCTTCATAAACGCCTTGCTACCCTCAAGCCTGGCCGCAGCCTTGCTCGGTCCGAAAATATTTAAATTTCGCGCCTTAAAGATATCCACGACGCCGTCACTTAGCGGCGCTTCGGGACCGACGATCGTTAGTTCTATCTGCTCCGTCTTAGCAAATTCTGCGAGCTGATTATAGTCTTTGGCGTTTAGATTCGTGCCGAGCTTTGAAGTAGCTCCGTTGCCCGGAGCAAAGAAAAGCTCGTGTTTGCGGGATTCTTGAAGTTTTAGAGCTATGGAGTACTCGCGCCCGCCGCTTCCGATTATCAAAATTTTCATAATTTCTCCAAAAATAAAAACCCAAGTGAGCGGTGCGCATATAAGTGGCCCGAAAATTCAAAGCCAACCTTGCAAATAGGCGGTTCCTTTAGGTCGCAACTTCTCGCGCTCGCACGCTCAAACGAAGCCGCGTCGCACGGTCGCCGCACATCTTCGCCGAAACTAATGTGTTGGACCCTATAAAAATACGCTGCCAAATCACTCAGGCAAGGTTATTATATAAAATTTTAGCTTAAAGTAGCGTTTTTGCGAGGCTTACGCAGGAATTTATATTTTGCTGAGCGCTCACTGCGGGCGAGGTAAAAATTTCTAGCTCTTTTGCCGTAGTAAGCCCGATAGCGACGGCTTTATAGCTCTCATCCCAGCCGAAATTTCGAGTAAAATTTCGCACCGCTGAGGGAGCGGTAAAAATAATCGCCGAATTTTTAGGCGGTTTTTGCTCCTCGTTAAGCGGTTTAAAAACACTTTCGTAAGCGATTGTTTGCGTCAAATTTATGCCGCTTTCCCGCAAAATTTCGCCCACGCTCGAAGCCGTTTCGCGCGCTCTTAAAAATAATGTTTTTTTGCCTTTTAGAAAAGGTACGATCTCGGCGGCAAAGTCGTTTCCGTGAGCATTTTTTGCGGTGTAAATTTGAGCAAAGCCAAACTCGCTAGCCGCACGGCTAGTGCCGTCACCGATGGAGTAAATTTGCAAACTAGCGGGCGAAATTTGATTAAATTTTAGCGCTTTTACGGAGTTTTTGGAGGTTAGAACCAGTGCGTCGAATTCAGCCAAATTTACGCTAAATTTATTAAATTTGATCTCGTTTAAAACCAGCGTCTTTACGCCCTCAAATTCCAAATTTGACCCGACCAGATAGATCATTTTCGCCCTTAAATTTATGATTTTGCGACCGAATTTTACCGCAAATTCTCAAATTTTAAAAGCCGTAGCCAAAAAGCAAATTTTATTTTGCCACGCCCCGCCTGTTTAGATACTCTTTTGCCTTTTGTTTTAGCGCTTTATATAGCTTGCCGGCGTCCTCTGCGCCGTATTTTTTCACCAGTCCGTTGTGAAAATCGCCCAAATTTTTACTCTCGAACGCGATTTTTCTAATCTCTTGCTTTTTAACCTCGTCTATTTTGATCGAGGGCTGCGGTTTTGCCGTATTTTCAGCTTTATTTTTTGCCTCGTTTTGCGGCGCAGGAGCTTGCTTTGATTTTTGAGGCGGATACTTGTTTGATAAATTTTGCCCTTTTTCCTCCGCTTTAAGATCCTCGCTAGAAGCTTTGTCGCTCAAATTTTGCTCCGCGTCTTTTGGCTGCTCGATAGGATCGAGATTCTCGTCTAAATTTGACTCTACATCCTTAGCTTCTTGTAAATTTCTCTCCTCGTTTGCCGCCACGTCGTTTTCGCTATCTGAGGGTTGCGCTTTTTCGGGCTCCGAATTTTGATCGATTTGCGAGCGATTTTCTAAATTTTGCTCTTTTGTCTGGGCGATTTGAGCCTGTAAAACCTCGCCGCTTAAATTTGACTCAGTTTTCGATTTTTCTCGCTCGTCAAGTTTTTGCTCGTCGCCTTGCGTCGCCGGCCTAGATTTTGCGGAATTTGGCGCTGCGATACGCTTTACCTCGCCTTTTTGAGCGTTTTCTATTTGAGGTTTTTTGTAGATTTTTCTCGCGTCCTCTTTTAGCGCGTTATACACGCCGGCGCCGTTTTTGCTGCCGAATTTTGAGATAAATTTCATATGAAGCTCGCTGAGGCTGCCCGAGTTTCGTATCAAGATCGCGATTTCGTCTTGATTTTCTTCTATGAGTTGCGCCGTATGCGAGCGGTTGAAGTCAAATTTGAGTTTATGAAATTTGCCGCCGTTTTTATCTTGTTTATTAAAAAAATCTATCACGTCGTCGTAAAATTTATCGTTGCTGACGATGTAAATTTTGTCTTTTTTGTGCGAGAGTTTGCCCATTAAAAACGTAATTATTTTATCGGCATAGTCCTTGTGAGCGCTTTGTAAAAGTATGATTTTTATTTTGATTTTTCGCGCCAGAAACCACGCCAAAACGGAGATGCTTAGCTTTTGTCTGTTGTTGGTTACGATATAAATTTTATCTTTTTGCCCTAGCTTTTTTAGCGTTGCTAGATTATCTACGCTTATGTTTTCGTCGTCTATTATAAATCTTGCCATATATTTCCTAAACGAGTCGGGGCAATCGCCCCAAAACTCTACATCTTATCCTTTGTTACTATGAGTAACATTTTAAATTTTTCCGGGATCTTTAGCCCGTGCGGGATTTTGCCCGGAAGCACGATAGTATCGCCCTTTTTGATATCAAAATGCTCGTCGCCGATAGTTAGCTTCATCTCGCCGTCAAGCGCGACCAAAAGAGCGTCGCCCGGAGCTGCGTGAGTAGAGAGCTGCTGGTCTTTTGAAAAAGATAGCAGCGACATCGAGCCGCTTTCGTTTTTGACGAGCGTTTTGCTCACGATTTTGCCTTCTTCGTATTCGACTGCATCCACTAGGCTAAAAATAGCCGCCTTAGGTAAATGATCTATCATTAAGTCCTCCTTAAAATCGATTGAGACGTATTTCGTCGGTTCGTTAAAAACTAGTTTTCGCCATACTTTTTTCTCTATCAGGCAGGCCTGCTCGCCGCCTAAGCGCATCTGCTTGTCGCCGTAGTGCAAACTCGCGCCGCCCTCTACGACCCACGCGAGGCTGTCGCAAAACAGCATCTCGTGGTCTAGCTCCTCGCCCGCGTCAAAGGCAAATACGTCGACGTGAGCATTCTCGCAATCAAAAATCCTTTTGCTAACGACGCTTTTTGCGACGACTTTCGTGTCGGCGTTTAGATTGTAAATTTTACCCATTTTTCTTCCTTTCGTAAATTTACGCGTCATTGTAGCTAAAATTTTCGGACAATTTGTTGATAAGGATTATCTCTTTATTGTATGTTATATTTTTGGTTCCAATATTTTTTGAATACATTAAAACTATACACTTTTAATAGTCGTTTATGTTGCATAACCTTATCTTATTTACAAGTTCGTCCAATGTTTTCTCTCTTTCTTTAATACTTAATTCGCACTGCCAAACAACTAACACTTTATACCCTATGCCAGATAATTCAACATATGTTTTTTTATCGCGAATAATATTACTCGATATTTTTTCTTTCCAGAATTCGGTATTTGTTGTCGGTAATGCGGATTTTTTGCAATTTTCATGTCCGTGCCAAAAACAGCCGTTTACGAAAATAACCGCTTTGTATTTAGGTAAAACAATATCCGGTTTTCCAGGCAAATTTTTTACGTTCTTTCTGTATCGAAATCCTTGCGAAAAAAGATATTTTCGTACCAAAATTTCCGGCTTTGTTTCTTTTCCCGCAATTTTTGACATAATATCGGAACGTTTCGATTTTGAAAAAATATCCGGCATTTTTAAGGATGAATTACCGATAGTCCAAGTCTTGCAGCGTGAGAAGAAAACTTCTGTATGATATCAGCGAATAATTTAGGTTTTGCTCTGAAAAGAATTTTGTATTTCCGAGCATTCTTCAAGTTATCATCTTTTTCTGCTCCAAAATATCTGAAATCTAAAATAAGAATCTGCGGAACAGCATCATGCGGAATAATAATAGGATATATTTCCGAATAAAAACACTCTTTTTTACAATTTAGACCATCAATTTGCGTTTTCATTTTTTTCGGGTCACTTTCGGCGTTGATCAAAAAGCCTCCTATAAGTCTTGCTTTCACTCTCTTATCCTTATTAGAGAAATCACAGGGTGGTGTAATTTCGATAACAATATTTTTTGCCCCTTGAGGTGCTTTATTAGATTTGAAAGGACTATTAGCTCCTTTTATTTCATAGATGTTTCCCGGAATAACGGAGTTTTGGTCTATATTATTTCCATCAATTAAAATTGCAGCATTTATATGAGCATAGATGTTCGGTAAATCATTCGGTTTAGAGAACGCTTGTGCCGGATTGGAAAAAATATTTGACCCAGACTTTTGGCAGTTGATCAACTCCGCATGTAAAATATCATCAAATGCTTTAAATGCATCAATATGCAAAGGATACCCATTTAATTGATTGCTAGGAATTCCAGTATAGTTTAAAGCTATTTTTTGAAGAATGTATAGAAAATCGTTTGCCCTTGCCGAATAATCAGGAATTAGAGAATAAATCTTAGAAATAGTGTTGTCTTGTGCTGTTTTTATGGAATTATGCCACTCGATAAAGAATGTTGCGGAAGGATCTTGTCGTAGAATATTGTTCAAATCTGCCAAAATTCCATTGTATCCATTTCTTAAATAGTTTGATTTATCAAACGGCACAATAAACATAGGTAAGCAATATCTGTCTTTATCCTCCAGTAATTTCTCTTTTAAAATTGAAATATCATCCGTATGCTTGGACCAAACTACTAAGCCGTAACACCCTTTTGTTTTAGGTAGAATTCTTGACAGTATCGGTCTGATTTCTGTAGAGATATTGTTTTTTATGTCAATACTATCGTCCAATGACAAATCCATAAAAATAAGTTGTCTGTATTTTTTTAGAGGTATTATGTTCTTAAATTGCTTATCTTGAGGATTTACTATTTGCATTTTTACGGAAATATCCTCTTCTTCCAATTTTTTTGCAAGTTCCTCTATTTCTTTCTCTTTGTCATCAATAATTACAACGCTATCAATAAAATCGGTTATCATAGTTATTCCTTTGTTTTTTCTTTTGGAAAACATAATGCAATAATTGCCTTATTAATTTGATTTTTTTCAACATCTTTCGGCAGTTCAATATCGTTTTCATCCAAAAATAATAGCTTGCCTTTCATTGCTTTCATCATTTCATCGGCTATATGCAGACCGAGCCCCATCCCTATGTTATGAGGCTTTCCGGTTATAAAAGGTTGAATTGCCGCATCTGTAGGAATATTAAATCCAGGACCGTTATCACTTACAATAATAGAGTTATAGTTTTTTATTTGATCTGTTATGTAAACGGATATTTTTCTATTTTCTTTTCGTGAATAACTCAACCAATAAATAGAATTATCCAATAGATTGGTCAAAACCGATATTGCTTCCGCCTGTGCTAAAAAAGCAGATATATTACAATTTTTAGGATTATTGTATACTTCTATTTTATGATCGGAAAATCTAAATTCATAATTTTCCAACGCTATATTTACTATATCCGACAATATTGTATCTTTAATCGCAGACTTTCTAATCATTGCCGTATAACCGCGAACTATTTTTTCCAGCCTTAAAGAAACTTTAATTATTTGATCTTTTTCTCCGTTTTTAACATAACCGAGTAATGCTGCAATCTGTTTTTCAATCTCATGGATAACAACACTTAAATTCAGTCCCGCATTTGCACTTTTTATAAGAACTTCTTTTACTTCTTTATATTGAATACTTATTCTGTTTAGATATTTTATAATATCCTTCTTGTCGACCTCATTAGTAACTTTTTTTTCAACAAGTTCCATAACTTCTGCCAAATCGGAAAGAACAGGCTCAATAACTTTATATGTTTTATATAGAGTTGTTAAACGGAATTTATCGACATTTCGTTGCCTAATAAAAATATTCAATACATAATTTATGGCATCTACGAAAGCGTTGTACACTTCATCTTCAATAAAGCCTTCTCTGTTTGTCTTTTCTCTCAGACCCAAACTTTCATTGCGTTTCAGTCTGACGTATCCCAAAATAATATTATTGCTAACATAGCTACCAACCCTATGCACTCTTTTTAAGTCTATACCAAGCCAATCGTTGTCTCGCTCACCATAATCATAGACCCTTACATTATCTCTATATACTCTTATTCCCCCGTTTTCGTTTAAATAATCGCTAATACTTTTTTTTTCAGCATTTACATAATTAAAAATAACCGCATCTTTTTCAAAAATAATAATATCGAACTCTATCTCTCCTATTTGCAGTTCATCCAGATCAATCTCATATTCCACCAACTTTTTTTTCCCATCTTCTTCTTTTAGTCCTTTGAGATATAAGTCTTGCTCTCCTAAATTTGATAAATTCAATTTCCTCCCATCAATTTTATTCAATGAGCTCCACGGTCGAAATTCATAATTAAACTTTTTGATTCTATTACCATTTAAAAT
>CAUQMF010000029.1:0-18997 GCA_963518965.1 uncultured Campylobacter sp. | reverse complement strand
CCCTTGCATTTAAAGTGCCGATCGAGCCGCAAATTTAGTCGCCGGGCGTGCGCGGTTTTGCAAATTCACGCCGTCCGCAAACTCGTTAAACGCCTAAAAACCGCTTTATTTCTGCCTCGTTTGTTAGCTTGGAGTTAAATTTAACGACTAAATTTTGGGCGTTTTTGTAGCATTCTACGACGCCTTTTTGCTTTTCGACCTCGGCCATATCGGCATTTACGTCAGCAGGTAGGTAGATGTTTTTAAAGATATTGGGGTTATCTAGCCACTTTAGCGAGACTAGCCACGCTATGCAAAGCGCGGTAACTATGGCAGCTAGCGCGTCTAGACCGTAAAAGTTAAGCACCGCTCCGCCTCCGATGCCGCCGATAAAATTTCCCATGTAGCCAAAAGAGTTAAAGATGCCTAGAGCCGCGCCTTTTTGGCTAACTTTGCTAAATTTGGACGCCATTGATTGCAAGATCGGCTCGTGCAAGTTAAAGCCGATAAAAAATATAATCACGCCCGCGTAAAATAGCGGCTTGTGTCCGAGCGAAAGCGCGAAAAGCCCGTAGCTAGCGACGAAAAGCGATACGCCGATGATTAAAATTTGCTTTGTGATGTGCCTTGTTTCGCCCACCGCGCCTCCTACGCCCATAGCGATAAAGCCAAATGCCGTAGCGACGGCGTAAATGCCGCTTAGATCGCTTTTTTGCATACCAAAGTAGCGCACGACGGCGATAGGAATGATGATAAAAGCCGCCGACATCAGCATTTTTTGCATGAAATTGCTAACGTTCATCAGAAGCAAATTTCTATTTGCAAGCAGTTTTAGCGCGGGAGTTTTGGCCTGAGAATGCGCGATTTTAGGCTCTTTACCCACGGCCGTGTATAAAAGTACGATACAAACAACCGTAACCGCGATCGAGAGGTAAAAGAGGCTTGAAAGCCCGTATCTGTGGCTAAGAATCGGAGAAAGAATCATCGAAAGCGTAAAGCTAAGGCCGATAAACGCGCCCATCATCGCCATCGCGTGTCCGCGCACTTCCTCCTTGGTCATATCGCTCATAAACGCCGTAGCGACCGCTCCTATCGCGCCCGCGCCCTGGATAAATCTACCCAAAATCATCGTGTAGATATCGGTAGCGACCGCGCAGATAGCAGCTCCGGCGATAAAGACGAGTAGGCCCGCTAGCATCGAGCTTTTACGTCCGAAGCGGTCTGAAATATAGCCGAAAACCACCTGAAAAGCGATCTGCGAAATCGCGTAAACGCCGATGAGAACGCCCACTAAAAACTCGGTCGCTCCCTCAAGCTCGAGCGCGTAGACGCTGATAACCGGCAAAATGATAAAGAGTCCGAAAAATCTGCTGCCGATGATAAAAGATAAGGGCAAAGCGCTTTTTACTATCATAAATTTCCTTTTTTAAAAGGAGTGATTTTACCCGAATTTTGATAATACGTAAATTAAAGCCGAATTTGATAAAATGCGCGGATTAAAAAATAGCATAGCGAAGTATTTTTGGATTATTTTTACGGTTGCGTAGACTAAATTTTGCGTAGGCTAGGCACGTAGCCTGCCGAGCGAAATTTTAGCAAGCTACGTAAAAAGAACCAAAAAGACAAGCTAGAAAAAGGAAAAATTTTGAAAATAGTTTTAGCAACATCAAACTCCGACAAAGTACGCGAAATAAAAGATTTTTTAAAAGATTACGAAATTTACGCGCTACGCGAAATTTGCGAGCCCTTTGAGATCGTCGAGGACGGTGCGACATTTGCCGCAAACGCGCTAATCAAAGCTCGCGCTGTGCATGCAAAACTGCGTGAGCTAAATTTGGCGGACGAGTTTATCGCGCTAAGCGACGATAGCGGCATCAGCGTCGAGGCTCTTGGCGGCAGGCCCGGGATTTACTCGGCGAGATTTAGCGATATGAACGGACGCGGGCAGATAACGGGCAAAAGCGCGACCGATGCTAGCAACCGCGCTAAGCTGATAGCTGAGCTAAAGGTGCTAAATTTAACCAGCTCGCCCGCATTTTACACCGCTTGTATCGCGGTTAGCTCAAATTTGGGCGACTTTACGGCGCACGGCTTTATGCACGGCACGGCGATTTCCCAGGAGCGCGGTAGCAACGGTTTTGGCTACGATAGCCTCTTTATTCCGAGAGGCTTTACGCGCACGCTTGGCGAGCTAGACGACGCTACAAAGCTAAAAATCTCGCACCGCTCAAAGGGGCTAGAGCTTATAAAATACGTGTTAAAGAGCCTTGATAGAAAATTTGGGCGCTAAATTTAGAGCGCAAAAGAGGAGGCAAATCCGCGCGGCAAAACCCAGCTAAATTTGCCGTCCCTTAACGCTAGCGCGGTATAATCGCGCAAATTTAAAATTTGAGACGAAGATGAATCTGGTTTTATTCGACTTTGACGGGACGATCACGCGCGACGACTCGCTGCTCGAGTTTATCGCCTACGTCGTGGGATTTAAGAAATTTTTTAGAGGGATTTTTTGGCTTTCGCCCGTTTTGATCGGCTATAAGCTAAAAATTTGTAGCAACAACTACGCTCGTAGGCGGCTGATGACGCACTTTTTTGCGGGCATGAGCGCGGATAAATTCGCTCAAATTTGCAAAAAATACTCAAACACGCATATCGAGGATATCGTGAAATTTTCCGCTATGGCAAAGATCGCCGAGTATAAAGCAAACGGCGATAAGGTCGTGATCGTGACGGCGTCGCTCGAGGACTGGCTGGCTCCGTGGTGCAGGGTGCAGGGGCTGGAGCTACTGGGCACTCGCATCAAGAAAAAGGGCGGCGTGATAACGGGCGAGATCGACGGCGCCAACTGCTACGGCGCGGAGAAGGTACGCCGCGTGCGCGAGGCGTACGACACGGACGCCTTTGATCGCGTGATCGCATACGGCGACAGTAGGGGCGACAAGGAGATGCTGGAGTTTGCCGACGAGGCGCATTATAGGGCGTTTGAGTGAATGGGATCGCGACTACAAAAACTGCAGACTGGTCGTAAATTTAAAGGTTTTGGGGCTTAAATTTAAATATTTAGCCGCATAAATTTAGCCGCTTCGAGCTTTTAGCCGTAAATTTAATAACTACCGAATCAAAAACGTACTTGCGCTTGTTATATTCGCATTCGTTTTCGTGCCATGTAAAATTTATGCGCAAAACCGCGCGGACATTACTTTATCGAAACGTAACGGATATCGCGACTATAATCTGCGCTTTGCATTTGCTCACGCGTTAAGGATCGTGCTTTTTGCCGCAATTAAAATATTCAAATTTATGCCGTATTTGCAAAGATTATTCTGGGATTTTGCAGTCGCGCCACTCATCCCTTGGCGCTCAAGGCACCTTATTTACCGCTCCGTTTGTTTAACGACTATTAAATTCACCCGCCTAATCAGGCGGTTATTTTCTATCCTTAAGGTCTAAATTTTGCTCGCTTATTTTTTGGGTTAAATTTATCATAATCATAAAGGCTTCTTGGATGCGATCTCCAGAAAATTTCATAGCTTTGCCTTTTACGTATCTTTCATAATCAGGCTTAGTATTCGTCCTGCTTCCTAGCAGTAGCGCTCCTTGGTCTGCTACGTTTAGTATCTCGTATAGACGAGTTTCGTTGCCCTTATCGGTCAAATACGCTTCGTCTAAGATTATCCCATCGCCGCTTATCTCTAGTATTGGTATATTTTCTTTGTCATACGGATTTATGCCTATTAGATATCCGTCTTTGTATGCGGTAAAAGCCGAAACCAGAAAATCTCCTACTCTATTATAAACTGTCGATTTTTTTATAAACTCGCCGTTTTTACCTAGTCTTATGAGTTTGATCGTTCCCATATCGTATTTATTTTTTGATTTAAAAATCGCCGAAATTGATCCGTCTTTACCCTCGAGCATACCCTTAAAATACCCGTCTGTTTCTATCTTAGTTTCAAAGATCGTTTTGCCGCTAGGGCTAAATTTTAAAAACCCCAGCTCTTTTATAAATAAGATAAAATTTCCGTCTTTTGTTTTTATCAGCTTTTCAAGCCCTTCTTTGGGTTTTTTGATCTCTCTTTGGATTGGTTCTTTGGTCGGATCTTTTGGGTCGTATTCGTATTTGATATAAAATTCGTCATCTAAATGCGAGACATCGATTTGCTTCGTCCAGATTATCTTTGCGTTTTTGTCCATCCTAAATACATTATTTGCGTAGTCGCAAGCTATAAATTCGTCATTATCCGTCGGTACTATGTGCTTTAACGGATATGGGAGTTTGTTTGAGATTTCGTTCGTCGCTTTATCTATGACGTAGGTTGTTTTTTCGTTCCCTATTACGTAGTAGCTTTGCATTTGAGCCGCTATTAGTCGGGCTGTTCCTTGATAGTTTTTATCGACTACTTTTCTCCAAATTTCGCGTCCGTCTTTACCTATCTTCATAAAAAGATCAGGCGTCCTTGCTTGCTCGTGCTCTCCGGCTAATATATATCCGTCTTCCGTAGGCACCGCCATGCTGACGGAGGCAAAACCGTTTTGCGAAAACGGCAGATGCCAAATGGGTTTTAAGTTTTTCGTATTTTTACTAAGGCTTTCAAAATCTTTATTTTTTGCCTTATTTTTCTCTGCCTCTTTCATTAACTCGTCCGCATCGTTGTTAATTACGCTTATAAAGCCTTTAAAATTAGCCATCAAAGACACTATCATACGATGTTTGTCTAAAGGTATCGCCGCGTTTACGGTGTCAATCTCAGGCGTATAGTAGCTTTTTAGGCGCTCGGACCGGAATTTGCCGGAGATATCTACGACGTCGATACTAGGCGAAGCCGTGTCTTTTGCACCGTCTTTACTTCTGGATATGTACGCTATTTTACCGTCGCTGCCGATATCAAAAGTATAAGCTCTATTGCTAACGATATAGTCTTTTAGATGCTCGATATCGCTTATATCGTTGATGCCGTATACTCTAAAATTTTGAAGCTCGTTTGCGTATAGATATTTTTTGTCCGGAGAAATTTGTAAATTTATAGCGACTTTAAAATCTTCTTGCTTATAAACCTCTTTTATGTTTTTCGGGTCGCTTACGTCAAGCGTGTGAAGCCCTGTAAAATCAGACATTAAAACATATTTATCCGAATATATAGCTATGTCACCTGCAAAGGTTTCTTGGCTTATAAATTCGCCTATTTTTTTGATATTGTCCGATGAAATATCCAAGATATGCATACCGTTTTTGGCTTTTGCATAGGCTAATTTATTGTCATTGCTTAGTTTTATTTTAGAGTAGCCGCCATCCTCAAATTTAGCCGCGATTTTTATATTTTCGGGGACGCTAACATCAAGGCGCAAAATGCCTAAATTTGGGCTTGTTACATATAGGCTTTTGCCGTCGTTTGATTCGGCGGCGCTGATATCTTCTACATAAGATTTAACTTTTGGAAAATAAAAAAGCCCAAGCAGCTTTATATGGTCTAAATTTGATATATCTATCACGCTTATGCCGTCTCTGTCGTGCCCTAGAGTATAGAGTCTTTTTTTGTCGCGAGATACCATCATATCTCGTACTTCAAATGGTAATTGGACGGAGTTGTTTATGAGATCTTTTTTGTATATCGTTATGTCGTCGTTGTCGGCAAATTTGTCGGTATTTTGCGAAATTTGAGCCTCGGCTTTACTCGTTTTTTTTTGCCGGTGTTTCAGGACGGCTAATGGTAAAATTTTGCGCTAAGCTTTCAGGCTCCTTGTCTGCATACTTTAGGTACAAAAAAACAAAAGGCAAAATAACGATCAAGGCGGTAATGTAGATCGTAAATTCTCGCTTTTTCTTTACATTAGGATCGATCATCTAAACCTCATAAATCCATAGAAAAAGATGTTTTAAATTCTTGCGCTTTTTGCGACTCTTGGATTTTGTTTTCGAGCTTTGCCGTTACTTCTTTTAGCGCCGTTACTTCGGTTTTGATTTTTTCTACGGCCTTGGCTTTAAACGTATTTATCTTGCCCATGGCCTCTTCTATCTGACTAAAAGCTTGCTTTAGCGTCTCTATATCCAGCGTCGCATCGCCCGACATCTTGTAGATTTCGCTTGCTTGCGTGTTTAGTCTTTGCGCGTTGGCTAAAATCATATCGTTTGCGAATTTCTTGGTTTTTTCGGCCGTTTCTAACGCATTTTTTTGATTTTGCAGCGTTATAGCCATCGCGATACCGATCTCTACGGCTCTTTTTGTTACGGCTTTTACGTTTGAGATATTATCTATCAGCTCCCAGTTTGTGTTTATGATGAGGTCGCTAGATAAAAATCCCTGCTGCGTAACGGCTAAAATTTCATATATGCTTCTGATTTTTTTATTTAAATTTAGCAAGACGTTATTTTCGTAAAATTCTCTTTCTTTCGCGTCTAGTTTGGAGATGTTTTGCTCTATGGATTTTGCTAGTTTTTCAAACACTACGGCTTTTCGTTGCAAACTTAGGGCTTTTTGTTTGTAGTATTGTTTTTCTTCTTGTAAAAGAGCGTTGTCTTCTCTTAAAATTTTCTCGCCGTCTTCGATGTGCGAGAGCGTCTCTTTTATCGCTTCTTTTGCGCTTTGAAATTTCTTTAAGTACCTGTTTATCGGCTTTGCGACAAAGGGAATAAATGCCAAAACGCCTTTTTTATCAAAGTCGAATCTGTGTGGATTTATCTGCTCTAACTCCTCGTTTAGAGCGATTATGGAGCGGCTTAAATTTTGCGTTTGATCGTCTTTTATGTCACCCAGTTTTGCAAATTTCCCCATCAAGAGCGACGAAGAGCTCTCTAGACTTTGCGCGTCTTCGATCGTAACGCTTTCTAAAATTTCTCTTATCTGCGCACTATCCTTATCTGATAAAAAAGCCAAAAGCTCTACCGCTTTTTGAGAAATTTTTTCCTCGTCTTCTTTGCTAAAATCGTCTTTAAAGATCAAATTTCGTACGTCCGTTTCGCTGTTTCGCGCACTATCTTTTATGTAGTCCGTTAGTATTTCTCGCCCCGCTTTTTCCACGGCTCTCTCCTTATTTTTTGTTAATATTTTTTAATAAAACCAGCATGCGCTCAAGTTCGTTTCGCACGGACGCGGTCTCTTTATCGTTTCGGTTGTTTGCCGCTAGCTCGCTTATGTAGCTATCTAGGTATTCTAAAAGCATTACGTTTGCGGATTCGTATGCTTGAGCTTTTTTTACGATTTGCTCTTTTTTAGTTTCGCCAGTTACCGCGCTAAGCCCTGCGTTTAGACTTTTTATTATGCTTAAATTTTCGATGTATAAAAATAGAGTTTTGTTTATCAGGCTTAAAATTTTAACCGAAACTAAGCTTTGGTCTGAAAATATCTTTCTAACAAAAACCCGCACCGCTTCTATCTTTTTAAAAATATTTTCTCTATCGCTCAGGCTAAAATCAGAAATGACCCTAGCCTCTAAAAGCGTAAATTTTTCCTTTTCTCTTTCAAATTTATAGGTAGGTAGGGTTTTTGCGTAGCTAAGATAAAACGCCGCAAACCAAAGCGCGCTAAGAAAAAATAGTACGATAAAAATATCCGTTTTAAAAGGCGACCATTTTAAAAATAAAATCGCCAGCACAAAGCTATATAAAGCGCCGAAGACCGGAAAAAACGAATAGAAAAAATAAGGCTTTTTCCTAAAAAAATATATTATTTGCTCGTTCAAGATAGTCGCTTTTCGTTAAAATTTAAAGGTCTATTATAGCAAAAATCAGGTTAAATATTACTTTTTGTTTATCGTTTGATTAAAATACCTAAGTCGGTTAAATATCGCTAAATTTAATCAAAACGCGAGAGAATTTAAACTCAAATCCCAATAAAATAACGACACTTAGCAAGCAAGAGCGTCTAAATTTACCCGCATCGATTTAAAATCGGCCGCTAAATTTCAGTCGCCGTCCATTCGTCTAAAATTTTACTAAAATCGTCTATCATCGTCTTAAAGTCGTATTTTAGCTTGCTTTGTTTGCGCGCTATCTGTTTTAACGCCGTTAAAAAATACTCGCTTATTTTTTGCTTTTGCTCTGCATGCGAAAGCTCGCTAAACTCGCGCTCAAAATATATCTGCACGCCCGTTTTGCCCGTATCTTTTCTAAACGGCGCGTACTCGAATCTATTTCGTAGATAGTAGCCGCCCTCTCTGCGTTCCTCCTCGCTCATCATCTCGCACAGTAGCTCCCAGGCGCGCTGCGAGCTTAGGCGCGGCTCACCCGGCGCTATGATGTAGTTCGTGCAGCAGTACTCGTCGTCAAAACTAAACGAGCAGTCTAAATTTATATAGTTTATCTCGCTGCCGTAAATTTTAGGCCTCATTTTGGCGTTTAGCGCGGGCTGGAGCTCCTTAAACAAGCTATCTATCACCGCGCGCGAGTTCTCGTAGCAGTTTTTGATACCGATTGAGACGCGAATGGGATTTTTAGGTATCCAGTTGCGCTGGCTAGCTAGCTTGACGTCTTGGATTTGCTCTTTTACTGGGCGTTTTAGCGTTTTGCCGTTATCGTCCGGACTAGGGTTAAAAAACGTCTCGTTATCTTGCATGCTTAGCCCCGTTTTGCGCTTTGACCAGTGCGCCTCTACAAAGCGCGGTTCGCCGCTAGCGTTTAAAAAATAGGTCATATACTGCCCGTTAAAATATCTACCGCGAAGAGCTTCTAGGCTCTCGCGCTCGCCCCAGCCCGTTATCGCTAGGCATTCGCAGATTTTTACGGCTTTGTTCCACTCGCTGGCGTTTTGATAAAAGGCGTATCGGTCAAATTCCGCCAGCAAAGGCTCGCGCATTAAATTTAATCCCTTTTCGTGCAAAAAATTTTCTAGCTCCCCAAGACCTTCTATCGCGTAAATTTTTTCTAAAATTTCATCCATTTTTTCCCTTAAATTTCGACTTTAAATTCCATCTTTTTTATCTTTTTATTATCTAAACCGTATGGCTCTAGCACGCGGTTTAGATTTGTAACCACGGAGTTTTCGTCATCTTTTAAAAAGCGCTGCGCGATGGCTTTTAGATGAGGCAGCAGCCGCTCGTCCGTCAGTCCGCACACGGCTTGTAAGGCGGTCGTCACGACGTAGGGCTCCTCGTCGCTTAGTCCCAAAATCAGCGTTTTTAGATATTTGCTTTTATTTTTCAGCTGCCCCAGCGCGTAAAAGCACGTAACGCGAATGGAATAATTAGGACTAGTCGCAAAATGCTCGATCTTAGCTCCGTAATCAAGCTTTGCGTTTTCTAGCAAATACGTATAAAATCTAAACGTCTGCGCCGCGCGCTCTTCGTCCTTTTGGTTTAGGATTCGCGCGGCGTTTTCATCCGCTATGGACATAAACTCCCTGCTAGCGGCCTTTTTGTCCTTTGCCCACCAGTGAATGATTTGTAAAAAAAGTAGATAATCAATCTGCGCAAGACGCGCTAGATAGGCCTTACCCCGCGCAAAATCGTTTACGCATAAGATACTGGTAAGCTTCGCAAAATCCTCGCTATATGCCTCGTTTTTGATAAAACTTTCTATCTTATCTAAAATTTGCGTCTCGAAGCGAGGAGCTTTATGCGTCAAAGCATCAAGGCAGTCGTTTTTTAGCTCCGTGTCGCCTCTGTTTCGCGCCTCTTCGTAAATTTGCAAAAGCTCGCTCGCGCTGCCGCCCATATAGTAGCCAAACCCGCCCCCGCCGTCTTTTAGTTCGCCTGATATCACCTCGTCTAGCCACCTTTCGTACCAGTCTAGGAAATTTGACTCAAATGCAAAAACGGGCTTATATAGGTCAAAGTCTAAATTTACTATCCGTCCGCGAAACTCGCCCTCTATCACGATAGCGGTTTCAAAGCTGCAGCCTTGCGTGCCGATTAACAGCACGCCGCCTAGGATTTTTTCTTCCTCGTTTTCTTCGTCGTCGCACTCTTGCTCGTAGGCAAAACCCCCTATAGCTCTCCACTGCTCATCGCTCATTTTAGGGCGTAAAAGGCAGGGATTTGCTAGATACGTCGCGCTAAATTTTAGAGCGTCTTTTATAGGGTAGATACCGTAAAAAGGCCCCGGCGCGCTGCCGTCAAAGCCGCCCCCGCCGTCAGCGATCTCTAGCAAAAATGCTCTAAAATGAGCGGGCAAGCTTACGCCGTGTTTTTTCTCTAACGCGGCCAATTTCTTTTCTTCTATCGGCGCTTTGAGGGCGTATTTGTGGTTGCTTGCGCCGAAAACTTTTAGTTTTTTATCCGCTTTTTTGGCTATTTTTAGCTTTTCTTTGATGCGGTTTATCTGTTCTTTCATTTTTACCTTTCGTTTGCGTTAAATTTACGCTTGCGTTTTATAAAAACGCGCCAAATTTATGCCCGGTTTTTTGCCAGCTTTTGCTTTAGCGCCCGCACGTTTGTTTGCTCTACATCCAAGCCTCAAAAGCTAAATTTACTCAAATTTAAACCATTTTCAGTACTTCGACTATCTCGCCCTTTGCTATAAAGTCTGTCTCTTTTGGGATGATTAAAAGCGCGGCATCGTTTGTGAGATTGTTTACGATCGCCGAGCTGCCCAGCTTTTTGCCGTCTAAATTTACGTAAATTTTGCCGCCCAGATTTACTAAATTTACCGCCGTAAACTCCAAAAACGGCGAGCGCTTTTTGTAATCCTCGTCCATGATTGCCGTGATTTTGGGCTCGCTAGCGCCAAACCACGCATTTAGCAGCACGCGCACGTAGAGCACGCACATCACCATCGCCGAGTACGGGAAGCCCGGCAGCGCAAAAATGTATTTTTCGCCCGCTTTTGCGACCTTGATGTGGCGGCCCGGTTTGATCGCGGCGCCGTCGATGATAATGTCGAAATTTTCGCCCAGCGCGCCTTTTACGAAGTCGTAGTCGCCCATGCTTATGCCGCCCGTGGTGACGAGCACGTCGGCTGATTTTAGCGCGCGTACGATGGCGTCTTTTACGAGCTCGGCGCGGTCGCGAACTATCTCGCATAGTACGGGTTCGCCGCCCATTTTGCGCACCATGGCTGCGATACCTACGTGGTTTGAGCTGTGGATTTGCGCGGCGTTTTCTAGCGGCTCTCCGAGGTCTTTTATCTCGCTTCCGGTTGCTAGCACCGCGACTCGCGGCCGCACGAATACGCTAACGTTAAAGATCCCAAGCTCGGCTAGCAGCGCGGTCTCGGCGTAGCCTATCGTCGCGCCTTTTTTGATTAGGATTTCGCCTTTTTTGTAGCTTTCGCCGACTTCGCGCACGGCAAAGCCTCTTGGCACGGGTTTTTTGATGAGGATCTTGCCGCCTGATACCTCGACGTTTTCGACCGGGATTAGCGTGTCGGCGCCTTCGCTCATTAGTGAGCCGGTGAAGGTTTTGACGCATTTTACGCCCTCTACCTTCAGTCCTTTGTCGCTACCTGCGGGCAGGTCGGTGATGAGCTCAAGCTCGCTTAGGCCCTCTTGCCACGCAAACGCGTAGCCGTCCATCGCCGAGACGGGCCGGGCGGGATAGTTATCCTGCGCCGCGATATCTACGGCGATACGGCGATCGAGTGCTTGCGTGAGAGTGACCTTTTCTACGCGGTCCCAGGGGGCCAGCGTAGAGCGCAAAATTTCAAGAGAGGCCTCGTAACTCATAAATTCTTTCATTTTTTATCCTTTTTTGATTCCCCATAAATGACGGATTTCAAGCTTTAAAATTTTAAACCCGTTTCGGTTACGGACGACGAGTCCGCGCCCTCACGGATTAAAATTTTAAAGTTAAACTACGCCTATTCTGTCTGGAATATTTCTGCCGATTTTACTAAATTTAATCGTAAATTATGCTAATAAAGCACAGAAGTTTATTATCAAGCCTGCAAAAAGCGCGCAAATTTAGTTATAATAGCTCTCAAATTTAAGCAAAGGACAAGCTTTGAATCAAATCGCTAAAACGCCGCAAGACGTAGTCGCCTTACTCATAGAAAAAAGGAAAGAATTTACCGATCCCAAAGAATTTATCGTATCGTTCGGCAAAGACGAACTGGGCGAGTTTGAGAAGCTAAACGGCGATATGGATATGAAGGTCGGAGACTTGCTTAGTATGAGCCAAAGCGTAGGAAGCTCGGTCGGCGAGTCGCTAAAATCGGTCAAAAAATACTCCGCCGAGCTTATAAAAGCAAGCGACAAGATAAAAGAGGGTGGACTGGGCGCGAAATTTATAAATTTCTTACTCGGCAAAGACCTAGCCGCCGAGCTGGCTAGCAAATATCAAAGCGTGTCAAGCTTGTTTGAAGAGATCACGGCAAATTTAAAGCACTCTATAAATGTTTTAGAAGCTAGAAACGCCGAAATCTCCGAGAAGCAAAAAGAGCTCTCGCTCATCATCGAAAGCCTAAAAGGCAAGATAGAAATTTTAAGCAAAACAGACGAGCTTATCGAAAATTTAGCGGCAAATCAAACGGATGAGGAGCAGAAAAAATTTCTCCTCGAAGAGGCGCTATTTTACATCCGTATGCATCTGCAAAATTTGCAACAAGTGCTTGTGGTGATGCAGCAAAGCCTCGCAAACTACGCCACTATCAAGCACAATAATTCGCTTTTAAGTTTCGCCACGCAAAACACGATCACAACTAGCATCACCGCGCTAAAAACCAACGTCTACATCGCAAGCGCAGCGCAGGAAGGCAAAAAGCAGTTAAAAGCCGTTTCTGAAATGGACAAGCTAGCTAGCGACGTCATCTTAAAAAACGCGCAGGACGTAAACGATACGGCGACAGAAGTGATGGCAAAGGTCGCAGGCGGCGCGCTAGATAACGAGAGCCTCGAAAAAGCGATAAATTTGATGATAGATTCGCTAGATAAGATAGAAAATTTCAAAAACGAGGCGCTGCCGAAGATGAAAGAAAATATCGCTAAAATCGCGCAGATGAGTAAGACGCTGGAAAGCAAGGTAAATAAGCTGGAAAAAATCGAGCAAAGCGACGTGTATAGCATAGAATAGAGCGGAGCGAAGGTCAAATTTGACCTCGCAAGCGGCAAATTTAAAAAAAGGTAAAAAATGGATCAAATTTTAGAGCTTCTTGGCAACAATCTTATATTTTCCGTTCCGCTGGTTATCGTTGTAGTTTTTGCCTTGTTTGAGGTTATTTTGATGATGACGGGATTTTCGGTGCTTGAGCCGCTAAACGGGCTGTTTGACGGGGCTGAGAGCATCGACGCTCCGGGTGCTGAGCTGCTAGTGTGGGCGAACAAAGGCGGCGTGCCTAGCACCGTTTTTTACGGGATTTTGCTTATGAGTTTTGGAGCGTTCGGGCTTTTTATCGTTAGCGTTTTTTACGGCTTAGCCTCGCCTGCGTGGTATATGAGCGCGGTTATCGCCGCGGTTTCGTTTTTTGCCGCTTTGGCTTGGACTAGATGGGTGAGCTTGCTCGCGGCAAAGTACCTGCCTCAGGTGCAAACGTCGGCCTTTAGTAAAAAGGAGCTTCTTGGCTGCGAATGCGAAGTAAAGGACTATAAAATCACAAAAGAGCAAGGCGGAGACGTCAAGGTCACGGATAAAAACGGCAAGGAGCGTTTCGTATTTGCAAGGGCTGCCGATGAAAACGAGCTTATAAAAGGCGATGTCGCGCTCATCGTTAGAATCGAAAAAAATAACTTTTACGTCAGGAAAAAATCATAAATTTAATCAAAGGAGATTGGTATGAACATTGACGGAATGACGTCTTTAGCCGTATTTGTCGGCATAGGACTTTTTTCTATCATCATCTTAGGTATCGTTTTTTCAAGGCTTTACCGAAAGACGACAAAGGAGCTTACGTTCGTACGAACGGGATTTGGCGGCGAAAAGGTCGTCGTAGACGGCGGCGCTTTGATACTGCCGATACTGCATGATTATATCGACATAAATATGCAGTCGATGAAAGTTACGGTTGCTCGCTCTAAAAGCGATAGCTTCATAACCAAAGACAGAATGCGCGTAGATATCACGGCTGATTTTTACATCAGAGTGGGCGAGGATAGGGAGTCTATATCTCGCGCGGCGCAAACGCTTGGTAAAAAAACGGTCGATCTAAGAGAGCTAACCGGGCTGATAGAAGGCAAGCTCATCGCAACGCTTCGTTCGGTAGCAAGCTCGATGGAGATGAAAGAACTGCACGAAAAAAGGGATGAGTTTAGCTCGCAGGTCAAAAACGCCATCGAAGCCGATCTATCTAAAAACGGCCTTCAGCTAGAGTCCGTCTCTCTCACGTCGCTTGATCAAACGGCAAAAGAGTTTTTCAACGAAAACAACGCTTTTGACGCGGAGGGTTTAACAAGCTTAACGCAGACTATCGAGGAGCGCAAAAAGTTACGAAACGATATCGAGCGCTCGACCGAGGTGCAAATAGCGCAGAAAAACTACGAAACGCAGTCGGAGAAATTTGAAATCCAAAGAAAACAAGCCGAGGCTGAAGCTACGCAGCAAACAAAAATAGCAAATTTCCAAGCAGAACAAGAGGCACTAAGGGCAAAAGAGGCTGAAAGTAGGCGTAAAGAGGCCGAAGAAGCCAAGATCGTAGCAAACAAAGCTATCGAAGAAGCTCAGATAAATAAAGCTCGCGCCATCGAAACCGTCGAGATAGAAAAGGCAAGAGCCATCAGAGAAGCCGAGATCAACAAAGAAAAAGCCGTCGAACTGGCAAATCAGAGCAAAAACATAGAAATCGCCAAAAAAGTCGAAGAAGAGGCCGCGGCTAAAACGCTAGCCAACGAGAAAAAGGCGCTAGAAGCCGCGTCTTTTGAAAAGATCAAAACTTCATCCGAGACCGAGCAGGCAGAGCGCGCTAAAAAGCTAGCGCTAATCGAAGCGCAAAAAGAAGCCGAACAACTCTCTATCGAAAAAACCGTTGCCGCAAAGGCCGAAAAAGAAGCCGAGGAAAACCTAGCTGAAGCTGCTAAAATCAAAGCTATGGGTGCTAGCGAAGCGCTAAAAATCAAGGCCACCGCCGAAGCCGAAGCTATAAAAATAACGGCTGAAGCCAACAGGCTAAACTACGAAGTCGAAGCTAAAGGTAAAACCGAGATAAATAACGCCGAAAACATCGTGTCTGCGGAAATTTTGGAAAATAGATTTAAGCTTGCATTGGTCGAGTTTATGCCGCAAATCATCGCGCAGGTCGTAAAACCGGCTGAGAAAATCGACTCTATCAAAATCGTGCAAATGGCGGGCCTTGGCGGCGCAAATCAGAGCAGCGCGGGCTTGAATGCTAACGGGAGCGTTAGCAACGCGGGCGCATCGCTATCCGATCAAATCGTAAACGCGTCTTTAAACTATAAAGTAAACGCGCCTATAATAGACGACTTAATGAAGCAAGTAGGCATCGACCTAAACGGCGGGATACAAAATATCGCCCAGCCTCTGCGCAGCGGCGAAAAGTTAGGTAGCGCCTCTGATTTAAACGGCTCCGAGCAAAAATCTAATGCGGCCAAAGGCGGAAAATAGCTTAAATATAAGGCTCATAAATCCCGCCCCGCCAGTGTGCGACGCAGCTACGGATTTTGAGCCTAAATTTTAAAAACTAGGCAATAGTGATAAATGCGGATAAATTTAAATCGCCGACGGTTTAAATTTATCTTGCGTTGATGTTTGGTTAAAGCTAGTTTAACTGGCTTGATATGCGGTTTAATTCGAGCAAAAATTAAAACTATAAGTATGAAATTTGCACGTCTCGTTAGGCCTTTTTGAAATTATCCAAAAACGGTCAAACGGGGCAAAAACCGCTCGGTAAACGGACGCGGTCAAAATTTAGCTCCATGGTTTTATCGCTAGAAGTTCGCGACCGATTTTTCCAAATAGCTCAAACTGTAAAGACTTACTTAAAATATAAAACTAAAATTTAGCATTAAATTTTATCCTTACGGCGTTTTTACACTCGGGTTTTTTAAAGAGGCTAAAATAGCATTTGGAGTAAATTCTGTAAAACTCTCGTCTATAAATTTGCGGCAATCTCTTAAGCAACCAAGCGCTTCTAAATAGTAAATAATCAAAAATCAAAAATAAACAAAAGCCTTCAAATAACGATTTATCACGACGATACGAGGGTGATTTCATATTAAATTTGTTTTTGTATTTACCGCAAAGCGGCAAAAGAACCGAAACAAGCGGCTAAATCTATCTAATTCGTATATTTTTGCAGCTTTTCAAAGTCTATTATCAAAATTTCATGCGGCGTGATGCGCCTGATGACGTCTTCTTTTATGAGTTCGTTAAATGCGGTGCTGGCGCTTTGGCGCTTTAAGCCCACGAAACTAGAAAGCACCTTAAGCGAAAACGGTAAAAAGACGTATCTGTAGCCGTTTTGGGTCAAATTTTGCTCTGCGGCAAGCTCGATAAGGAAGTTTGCTATGCGGCCTTTGGCGCTTTCAAAGAGTATGGATTTTATGATTTGGTGTTGTAAAAGCGCGATATTTGCGAGCGAGTCGGCATAGGCCTTTGCGAAACGCTCGTTTTTTAGCAGTTCGCCGACGTCGCGCACGTCGATGAAGTAAATTTCGCTATCCTCTAAAATCTCCAGTGCGCAGGCGTCGCTTAGGATCGTGATGTTGTCCTTTTGCAGGTTATAAAGGATAAATTCCTCGCCGTCCTCGAAAAATGCGAGCTTGCCGGAGCCGCTTTTAAATATCGCGACGCTGATGCCTTCAGCGTAAACCGTGCTGCCTTTAGTTAGGACGCGGCGGTTAAATTTAGCGATTTCGTCATTGCTTAAAGATGAGACGACGTTCGTTTCTAGTAGTCCTAACCTTGATCTTTTCACGTTTTTACCTTAAATAAACTCGTATTTTAGCCTACGCAATATTAAATAACATTAAAATTTATTATCCCCGCGAGTAAATGACGCTTAAAGCTAAAAAGCAGACTAGTTAAAAGAACGAATTTGTGTATCCTTAAATAAAAATATTAACCCTTAAATCAAATTTATGCTTACAGCCGCGCTAAGCCGCTCTCGCAAATCGCTGGTATAAACTGCGGCGCCGATTTTGCCGCGCAAAACGGCTCGTAAAGGACGGCAAGCTTTACTTAAAATAGATATTTTAAAAAGATTTCAAAACCCAAAACGCTTAAGCCTCCAACGGCAAAGCTAAAGAGCATCTACGATAAGCGCAGTAGGCTTAAAAAGCGGATTTTACAGGGATTTGCGATTTTTAGCGGATAAATTAAATCCGCTGCCGCTAAAATGCCACCAAGCAGGTAGTTTGCTCTAGCTTTGCAAGCTTAGATTCCCCGCGCCAGGGCGGCAACGATGCGGAGCGCTATGTTTAGCGGCTTTAGATTTAGCGCGTATTTGCCCCAGCTAGCGCCTTTTGTCTAGGTCGCTTACGCTAAATTTTACCGTCGCGCGCCTGTTTTTACGGTTTTTACTTTACCTCTTTTAGCTGCGAAATTTGGGTTAAATTTATACTTTTATGAGCCTAAAACCGCTAAAATCGCTAAAAAATCTAAAGGCTAAAAATGTTTAACGGACTAATCCGAGAGATCGCGCAGGTTGCGAGCTATTCGCAAAATACCCTGCGACTAAAAGCTGCGTACCGCCCGAATTTAGGCGATAGCGTCGCGGTAAACGGCGCATGTCTTAGCGTGACTCAGCTACACGCAGACGGCTTTAGCGTGGAGCTTAGCGCCGAGACTAGAGCGCACATCGCGACGGAAAATTTGCGCGGACGCGTGCATATCGAGCCTGCGATGCGGCTAGCCGACCGCGTAGACGGGCATCTGCTGCAAGGCCATGTAGACGCTATCGGCGAGGTTGCACGTATAGAGCGCCGCGAAAACGGGGTTGATTTTTATATAAATTTGCCTCCTAGCGTCATGCCTTTGATGGCGAACAAAGGCAGCATTGCGGTCGAGGGCGTGAGCCTCACGATCAACGAAGTTTTGCCGACCGGCGTGCGCCTCACGATCATCCCGATCACCTTTCGCGAGAGCTTGTTTGGCGAGTTTGAGCCGGGACGCCGCGTAAACGTAGAAAGCGACCTGCTAGCGCGCTACGTGGCTAGGCAGCTGGAGTTTGGCCGCAGTCCCCAAAACGGCGGCAAAAGCGAGATCAGCTGGGACGAGTCGCAGCACATCGCGAGCCTTTATTAGGCTTGGCGGGTTAAATTTGACGAAAATGAAGCAGGAAATTTTAGACGTAGTTTTTGAAAGCGAGCGCGTTATAGCGGGCTTTACGACGCGTTTTGGCGGAGTAAGCGATGGCGCGTATGAGAGCCTAAATTTAGGGGATCACGTCGGCGACCTGCCGCAAAACGTAGCAAAAAATCGTGAAATTTTAGCCGCTGCGCTTGGTATCGCGCCCTTTAATCTAAAATTTATGCGTCAAATTCACTCAAATCGCGTGGAAATTTTGCGAGATCTAGAGGATGAGCTACCGCCCTGCGACGGCGTGATAACCGCGCTTAGAGGCATTGCACTTTGCGTTTTGGTTGCCGACTGCTCGCCCGTTTTGATCGCGGACGAGAGGCAGGGCGTGGTTGCCGCAGTGCATGCGGGCAGAGCTGGCGTAACGGGTAAAATTTGCACGAATGCACTCAGTCTGATGAAAAGCGAGTTTGGCTGCGAGGCGGGCGATCTGCGCGTGTTCGTGGGCGCAAATATCAAGGCGCGAAACTACGAGGTGGGCGAGCTTGATCTTGGCGAGTTTAACCGCTATAAAAATGGCGGCAAATTTGACATGGAGGCGGCTTTGCGGGACGAATTTGCGCAGCTTGGCGTAGGGCGAGCGGAGTTTGATCCGCGCTGTACGTTTGAGACGGGGGGGCTGTTTTCCTACCGTAGAGATGGCGTCACGGGGCGATTTTGCGGGTTTATCATGAACAAGCCTGTGCCCATGAAACGTAAAAATTAAACGCAATTTGCGCGCGAATTTTAAAGTAAACTAGCGCGAGTTAAAATTTGTTCGAAAATATCTAAAATTTTAGCCCTTAACGCCGTAAAATCAGGTATCGGTAAAGAGTTTCAGGCTAAATGAGGCCGCCTTTAGGCGTTTAAAAACTCGGGCAAATTTTGGTCGAAATTTAGAGCGCGCGGATCGGTAAATTTAGTTGAA